>JAJZEB010000081.1 GCA_021805805.1 Pseudomonadota bacterium
CGAACGCCGCAGGACGACGGGCGACCGTGGAGCGCATCAAGGTCGCGGCCCGGCGATCGTGTTCGCATGGCGTCCATTCCCCGTCGGAAGGAGAGGAGACCATGCGAAACCAATTGCGCGAACGGGTCGCGAGTTTCATGCATCGCATTCCTCGGCGCGGTGGCCGGCGCGACGGCCGTCGGCGAGCACGCACCGGGGATGCCGTCGCTGGAACAGGCGCTCAACGACCCGCGGCTCAGCCCGACGCCCGGATTCGTGCCACGCAAGGCGGTGTACAAATCGATCACCGAAGTGCCGGCAGGTCAGCGCGAGATGCTGGAGCAGCGGCTGCGCGCGCACCGCGCCGGATACCGACTCGTCGAGGATCGCGAGATCGCCGACGCGTTGTCGCACGCACTGGATTTCATCGTGCCGCCCGGAAGCAATGCGCCGACTCTCGTCGGCGGCTCGTCGGTAAGGCTCGAGGCTTCCGAGCTGAAGGACTGGGAGTGCCTCGGAACGATCCCCGGGCTCGTCGTCGACGGCAAGATGATCACGATGACCAGGCTGTTCGTGCGCCCGGACAAAGTGATGGCTTATCTCGACGAAATGAACTTCGCGGACTCGCTCGAATCGGCTGTGCTGATCTTCACCGAATTCCTCAACGCGAACGTCGGCCCCCATCCGGCGAGCCTGGAGATCGAAAAATCTCCGGCGGGGCTGAGCAGGAGCACGCTGTCGTGGGCGAACGAGCGCTCGAGCTACGAGCTGGTGGTGTTCGACGATGTCGACCACCCGAAGCAGCCGCGCTGGGATCGCGACTGGCTGCTCGGCCTGGCCGCCAGCCTCGGCACTTGATGGCGCCGATCCTCGCGCGCCTGCCCGATCCGGCCCACCCGCGCGCGGCGATGCCGGCGCAAGCGACCGGGATCCCCCCGGCCGCCCGGCAGGCTCAGAGCACCTCGGTCGCGTAATCCGCCAGCCGACTGCGTTCGCCGCGCGCCAGGGTGATGTGGCCGGCGTGCTTCCAGCCCTTGAAGCGGTCGACGACGTAGGTCAGGCCCGAGCTGCCTTCGGTCAGGTACGGGGTGTCGATCTGCGCCAGGTTGCCCATGCAGATGATCTTGGTGCCGGGGCCGGCTCGCGTGACCAGGGTCTTCATCTGCTTGGGCGTCAGGTTCTGCGCCTCGTCGACGATGACGAACTTGTTCAGGAAGGTGCGTCCGCGCATGAAGCTCATGCTCTTGATCTTGACCTTCGAGCGGATCAGCTCCTGGGTCGCCGCACGGCCCCATTCGCCGGACCCCGGCGCACCGCCGGACTGGTTCAGCACCTCGAGGTTGTCGTCGAGCGCTCCCATCCACGGCGACATCTTCTCTTCCTCGGTCCCAGGCAGGTAGCCGATGTCCTCGCCGACCGGAACCGTCACGCGGGTGATGATGATTTCGTTGTAGCGTCGATCTTCCAGCACCTGGTGCAGACCCGCGGCGAGCGCCAGCAGGGTCTTGCCGGTGCCGGCCTGTCCGGTCAGCGTGACGAAGTCGACTTCCGGGTCGAGCAGCAGGTTCAGCGCGAAGTTCTGCTCGCGGTTGCGCGCGGTGACGCCCCAGACGCTGGTCTTCGGATGGGTGAAGTCGCGCACGACCTGCAGCACTGCGGTGGAAGCCCGGATCTCCCGCACCCGGGCGTGCAGCGGCGTGGCGCTGGGCGACTCCCAGTACACGGCCTGGTTGACCAGCATCGCCGCCACCAGCGGGCCCTGCAGCCGGTAGAACGCCTGGCCGCCTTGCTGCCAGCTCTCGATCTGTTGCGCCTGTTGTTCCCAGAAGTCGGCCGGAAGCTGCAGCAGTCCGGTGTACAGCAGGTCGGCGTCGTCGAGCGTCTTGTCGTTGGCGTAATCCTCGGCGTGCAGGCCCAGTGCGCGCGCCTTGACGCGCATGTTGATGTCCTTGGACACCAGCACCACCGGTCGCGGCGCGTGCAGCTGGGTCAGCTCGTGCAGCACGGCCAGGATCTGGTTGTCGGCCTTGCCCTGCGGCAGCGCCTCGGGCAGCCGCGCGACGTGCGCACGCGTCTGGAAGAACAGCCGCCCTCCAGCTTCCGCGTGTCCGGTGTGGTCCAGCGGTATGCCCTGTTCCATGCCGCTTTCGATGTCGGCGACCAGCGCGTCGAGCTCGCGGCTGGCCTGGCGCGCATTGCGCGCGACTTCGGACATGCCCTTCTTGTGGCCGTCGAGTTCCTCCAGCGTGATCATCGGCAGGTAGACGTCGTGTTCCTCGAAGCGGAACAGCGAAGTCGGGTCATGCATCAACACATTGGTGTCGAGCACGAACAGCTTGCGCACCGCAGCGGCCTGGCGCGCAGCCGGCTTGGGCGCGGGCGCCTTGCGCCGCTGCAGATTGGCGGGCACGGCGACGGCGCCGTGTGCCGGTGCCGCAGCGACCTCGGGTGCGGCCTTGCCCGCGAGGCGCGAAGCCGGCGCAGGCGGCACCGCCGGTGCCGGCACAGCAGGCGACGACGCGGGTGCGCTGGGCGCGCGCGTCTTGCCCGGCGCGGCGCGACTGGCGGCCGTCGGCGACGATTGCGCCAGGGGGGCCGTGCCGGATTTCGCGCGCTTGGGCGCGCGCGGCGGTGTCACGGTCGCGTCGGCATCGGGCGCCGGCGGGTGGAGCAGGGCGCCGAGTTTGGCGGGAGGCTTGGGCAGGGGCATGGGTCAGCAGCCAGAGCGGAATCGACAAACGACAAGCCGCCGGCGGGCGCAAGCCCGGCGGCGGCTCGATGGGAACACGCCCCGGCCCCCGCGGACCGGTGCATCGCGCTTGGAACGGTTCAAAGCTTGCGAACGGCCTCGAGCACTTCCTCGACATGGCCGGCGACCTTCACGCCGCGCCACTCGTGGCGCAGCACGCCTTCGGCGTCGACCAGGAAGGTGCTGCGTTCGATTCCCTTGACCTTCTTGCCGTACATGATCTTGTTCTTGACGACGCCGAACATGTGGCAGAGCTTCTCTTCGGTGTCGGCGATCAGATCGAACGGCAGCTCGAGCTGGCTGCGGAATTTGTCGTGCGACGCGAGGTTGTCGCGCGACACGCCGAAGATCACCGCACCGGCCGCTTCGAAATCGGCGAACAGGTCGCGAAACTGCATCGACTCGGTCGTGCAGCCCGGGGTCATGTCCTTGGGATAGAAGTAGAGGACCAGCTTCTTGCCCACGTAATTGCGCGGACTGAACTTGACGTTGCTGGTGGCGGTCGCCTCGAAGTCGGGCACCACCTTGTTGAGAACCAAAGCCATGAAGTCTCCTGATGGCGCCGCGTCGGAACCCGGCGCGGCGGTGGCCCGCGGCGTGCGCGGATGGCATCCCGTGTGCGACGCGGCCGTCAAACAACAGCGGCCATTTTAGCAACTCAGGTTACAAATGGTCCGTTGCAGCGTCGACCAGCAGCGCTGCGGCGGCGCGGCGGCCTTCACCGACCAGCACGTTGTACGTGCGGCACGCCGCCGCGGTGTTCATGATCTCGAACCCGATTCCGCGCGCCACCAGCGCCCGCAGCAGCGACGGCGCCGGAAAGCGCTGGCGTTCGCCGGTGCCGACCAGAACCAGTTCGGCGCCCAGCGCTGCGAGCTGTTCGAAGTCTGCCGCGCACAGCGCGTCGAATCCACCTTCGGCCCAGGCCTGCGGCGCAGCGTCGGCGACGATGCAGACGCCGCGGTGGTAGCGCTGCTCGGCGACCTCGACGAAGCCGGGCCCGTGTGCAGTGACGTAGTAGGCGGCGTTGGGTTGGTCGGGATGCAGCTTCATGGGACGGGCGGGGCGCGGCCGCGGTTGGCCGAAACGGCGCCGTACGACTCGCAAAGCGGGTACATTATAGAGTTCGCCGCCTGCGGAGAAGACCATGCGTGAATTCCGTAAATCCAACAAGCTCGCCGATGTCTGCTACGACATCCGAGGCCCCGTGCTCGACAAGGCGCGGCAGATGGAAGAGGACGGCCAGCGCATCATCAAGCTGAACATCGGCAATCTTGCTCCGTTCGGTTTCGAGCCGCCCGACGAGATCGTGCAGGACATGATCCACAACCTGCCGGGGGCCGCAGGCTACACCGACAGCAAGGGGCTGTTCGCGCCGCGCAAGGCCATCGTCCACTACACCCAGCAGAAAGGGGTCGCCGGAGTCGGCATCGACGACGTGTTCATCGGCAACGGCGCGTCCGAACTGATCACGATGAGCATGAACGCGCTGCTGAACAATGGCGACGAAGTGCTGATCCCGGCTCCCGACTACCCGCTGTACACCGCGGCGGTGTCGCTGTCGGGCGGGCGTCCGGTGCATTACATGTGCGACGAGGCGTCGGACTGGTACCCGGACCTCGACGACATCCGCGCCAAGGTCACGCCGAACACCAAGGCGATCGTCGTCATCAATCCGAACAACCCGACCGGAGCGCTGTACCCGCGCGACCTGCTGCTCGAGTTGGTCGAGATCGCGCGCCGGCACGAGTTGATCGTGTTCGCCGACGAGATCTACGACAAGATGCTGTACGACGGAAACGAGCACACCAGCATCGCGTCGCTGGCCGACGACGTGCTGTGCATCACTTTCAACGGCCTGTCGAAGAACTACCGCGCGTGCGGCTACCGCGCAGGCTGGATGGTGGTGTCGGGCGACAAGCGCGACGCGCGCGACTACATCGAAGGGCTCTCGATGCTGGCGTCGATGCGGCTGTGCGCGAACACCCCCGGGCAACTGGCGATCCAGACCGCGCTGGGCGGCTACCAGAGCATCCAGGATCTGGTCGCGCCGGGCGGCCGGCTGGCGCGCCAGCGCGACCTGGCGTACGCGTTGCTGAGCCAGATCCCGGGCGTCAGCGTGGTCAAGCCCAAGGCCGCGCTGTACATGTTCCCGCGGCTCGATCCCGACGTCTATCCGATCGCCGACGACCAGCGTTTCGCCTACGACCTGCTGGCCGAGGAAAAAGTGCTGATCGTCCAGGGCACGGGGTTCAACTGGCCGCGCCCGGACCACTTCCGGCTGGTCTTCCTGCCCAACGCAGACGACCTGACCGAGGCCATCGGTCGCATCGCACGGTTCCTCGAACATCTGCGGCGCCGGCGTGCGATCGCGGCTTGAAGTCGTGCCGGACCCGTTCCGTTTTCTCCGCTATCCGTATCGTCGATGAATGCAATCCGTATCGCGCTGCTCGGCGCCGGCACCGTGGCTTCCGGAGTCGTCAAGGTGCTCGAGCGCAACCAGGAAGAAATCCGCCGTCGCGCAGGGCGTGGAATCGAGATCGTCGCGGTCGCTTCGCGCAACCCGGACAAGGCGCGGGCAGCGCTCGGCAGCAAGCTGCCGCTGACGACTGATTTCGACGCCCTGGTCAGGCGCGACGACATCGACATCGTCGTCGAGCTGATCGGAGGCATCGAGCCGGCGCGAAGTCTGGTGCTGGCGGCGATCGCGGCCGGCAAGCACGTGGTCACCGCGAACAAGGCGCTGCTCGCGCACCATGGCAATGCGATTTTCGCCGCGGCGCAGGAACGCGGCGTGATGGTCGCGTTCGAGGCTGCGGTGGCCGGTGGCATCCCGATCATCAAGGCGGTGCGCGAGGGCCTGGCGGCCAATCGCATCGAGTGGGTCGCCGGAATCATCAACGGCACGACCAACTTCATCCTGTCCGAAATGCGCGACAAGGGGCTGGACTTCGGCACCGTGCTGGCCGAGGCGCAAGCGCTGGGCTACGCAGAAGCCGACCCGACGTTCGACGTCGAAGGTATCGACGCGGCGCACAAGATCACCTTGCTGTGTTCGATCGCCTTCGGGGTTCCGGTGCAGTTCGACCGCGCCCATGTCGAGGGCATCGCCAGGCTGGATGGCGCCGACATCCGCTACGCGGAACAGCTCGGCTACCGCATCAAGCTGCTCGGGATCACCCGCCGCACCGACGCCGGAATCGAACTGCGGGTGCACCCGACCCTGATCCCGGCCAACCGCCTGCTGGCCAATGTCGAAGGCGCGATGAACGCGGTGGTCGTGCTCGGCGACGCGGTCGGGCCGACGCTTTACTACGGCAAGGGCGCGGGTTCCGAGCCGACCGCATCCAGCGTGATCGCCGATCTGGTCGACGTGACGCGGCTGCACACCGCCGATCCGGAGCATCGCGTGCCGCACCTGGCGTTCCAGCCCGGCGCGCTGGCCGACACGCCGATCGCGCCGATGGCGCAGGTGCGCAGCGCGTACTACATGCGCGTGCATGTGCGCGACGAGGCCGGGGTGCTGGCGGAAATCACCCACATCCTGGCCGAGCACGGCATCTCGATCGACGCGCTGCTGCAGCGGCCCTCGGGCGAGAGCGACCAGCACACCGACGTCATCCTGCTGACGCACGAGACCGTCGAAGGGCGGATGGACCAGGCGCAGGCGCGCATCCAGGCGCTGACCAGCGTGCTGGCGCCGATCGTGCGGCTGCGCAAAGAGGAGTTGCGCTAAGTGAAGTATCTCAGCACCCGCGGCGAGGCCGCCGCGCGCAGTTTCGACGACATCGTGCTCGAGGGCCTGGCGCCCGACGGCGGTCTGTACCTGCCCGAGGACTATCCGCGGCTCGATCGCGCGCAACTGCAGGCGTGGCGCGCGCTGGACTACGCCGATCTCGCGTTCGAGGTGCTGCGCCCGTACCTGGCGCCGGCCGACGACGCGGCATTGCGCGCGCTGGTGCGCGCCACCTACACCGCGCAGACCTTCGGCAGCGACGACATCGTGCGCATCAAGCCGCTGGACGCCAGCATCAGCCTGCTCGGCGTGTCCGAGGGGCCGACGCTGGCGTTCAAGGACATGGCGCTGCAATTGCTGGGCCGGCTGTTCGAGCACGCGCTGGCCAGTGGCGAGCGCGAACTCAACATCGTCGGCGCGACCTCGGGAGACACCGGCAGCGCGGCCGAGTATGCGATGCGCGGGCGCCGCGGAATCCGCGTGTTCATGCTGTCGCCGTTCGGCCGCATGAGCGCTTTCCAGACCGCGCAGATGTTCAGCCTCGACGACCCGAACATCCACAACCTGGCAGTCCAGGGCGTGTTCGATACCTGCCAGGACATGGTCAAGGAGGTGTCCGCCGACCTGGAGTTCAAGCGTCGCCACAGCATCGGCACCATCAATTCGATCAACTGGGCTCGCGTCGTCGCGCAGGTCGTCTACTACGTCGCCGGCTACCTGCGCGCGGTCGATCGCGTCGGCGATCCGCTGGACGTCACGGTGCCGTCGGGCAACTTCGGCAATATCCTGGCCGCGCACGTCGCGCGCCGCATGGGGCTGCCGCTGCGCCGCTTGGTGCTGGCGACCAACGAAAACAACGTGCTCGACGAGTTCTTCCGCAGCGGCGTTTATCGCCCGCGCACCGCGGAGCAGACGCAGCAGACTTCGAGCCCGTCGATGGACATCTCCAAGGCATCGAATTTCGAGCGCTACGTCTTCGACATGCTCGGCGGCGACGCGTCGCGCACGCGCGCGCTGTTCGTCGACGAACTGCAGCGCGAGGGGCGTTTCGATCTGTCCGCCGATCCGGCCTTCGCGCGCATGCGCGACGAGATCGTCTCGGGCAGCAGCGACCACGCGCGCCGTCTGAGCACCATCGGCGAGGCCTGGCAGCGCAACCGGGTGCTGATCGATCCGCACACGGCCGACGGCGTCGCGGTGGCGCGCACGCATGTCGAACCGGGGGTGCCGATGCTGGTCGTCGAGACCGCGCAGCCGGCCAAGTTCGCCGACACCATCCGCGAGGCGACCGGCCAGGAGCCGGCGCGCCCGCAGGCGATGCGCGATCTCGAGAGCCGGCCGCAGCACTTCGTCGTGCTGCCTCCCGACGTCGACGCGCTGAAGTCCTACATCGCGGCGCATTGCTGACGCCCCCGATCGATGCAGCGCTACCTGGCGGGATTCAGCGGCGCGTCCGGGAGTGGCAAGACCACGCTGATCGAGCGCCTGGTCGTGCTGATGCGCGGACGCGGCCTGCGCGTTTCGGTGATCAAGCATGCGCATCACGGCGTGGACATCGACCGCGAGGGCAAGGATTCGTGGCGTCATCGCGAGGCCGGTGCCTGCGAGGTCCTGCTGGCTTCACCGCGATTGCTCGCGCTGCAGCGCGCCAGCCAGGTCGATGTCGCGTACAGCGTCGGCGAACTGGTGCGCATGCTGCAGCCGGTGGACTGGATCCTGGTCGAAGGCTATCGCGGCGCACCGGTGCCTAGAATCGAGGTCTGGCGCAGCGCGGTGACGCCTCCGCCGCTCGATCTCGATGCGCGTGTGGTCGCGGTCGCCTGCGGCGATCCGGAGCAACTGCCGGACGGCTGCCGCGTGCCGTGCCTGGACCTGAACCTGCCCGAGACGGTGGCCGACTGGCTGCTGGCGCACCGGGACCGTTTCGTGCTCGCCGATGACCGCTGAACTTCTCGATGTCGACTCCGCGCTGCGCCAGATGCTGGGCGCTGCGCGGCCACTGGGGCCGGCGCGCACGCTGCCGCTGCAGCAGGCCTGCGGCAGCGTCCTGGCCACGACGTTGCGCAGCCCGATCGACGTCCCCGGGCGCGACAACAGCCAGATGGATGGCTACGCGCTGCGCTGCGCCGACGTCGCATCGCCGGGTGCGCGGCTGCCGGTGACGCAACGCATCGCCGCAGGCCACCCGGGAACGGCGCTGGGCGCCGGCGAGGCGGCGCGCATTTTCACCGGAGCGGCGATTCCCGACGGCGCCGACGCAGTGGTGCCGCAGGAACAATGCGAAGCCGACGGCGACGCGGTGCGGGTCCTGGTGCAGCCGCGCGCGAGCGACTGGATCCGGCGTCGCGGCAGCGACGTCGCCGCAGGCCAGATCGTGCTCGACATCGGGCACCGGCTGCGGGCGCAGGACGTCGCCCAGGCGGCATCGATCGGTGTCGCCGAACTGGCGGTTGCGCCGCGCCCACGGGTGGCGCTGCTGAGCACCGGCGACGAGCTGGTCAAGCCCGGCGAACCGTTGCCACCGGGAGCGATCTACGACAGCAATCGCTATCTGCTCGGCGCGATGCTGCGGGGCTACGGCTGCGCGGTCAGCGATCTCGGCCAGGTTCCCGACCGCCTCGACGCCACCATCGATGCGTTGCGCGCTGCGGCGCAGGAGCACGACCTCATCGTCAGCTGCGGCGGCGTTTCGGTCGGCGGCGAGGACCACGTCAAGCCGGCGCTGCGCGCGCTCGGCGAGCTGACGATGTGGCAGATCGCGATGAAGCCGGGCAAGCCGCTGGCATTCGGATCCGTGCCGCGCGCCGACGCGACGTCGGCGCATTTCATCGGTCTGCCCGGAAACCCGGTGTCGAGCTTCGTCACCTGCGCGCTGTTCGTGCGTCCGTTCGTGCTTGCGCTGCAGGGCGCACGCGCGTTGCAACCCTCCGCCATGCAGCTGCCGTCGGCGTCGGATTGGCCGCGTGCCGACCGGCGGCGCGAGTTCCTGCGTGCGCGACTGGACGGGAACGGCGCGGTCGAGCTGTATCCGAACCAGAACTCGGCGGTGCTCAGCTCGGTGGTCTGGGGCGACGGTTTGATCGACAATCCACCGGGACGCGCTTTTGTGCGCGGCGATCTGGTGCGCTTCATTCCTTTCGACGCCTTGCTGCGATGACCCTGACCACCATCCGCTATTTCGCCAGTGTGCGCGAGGCCGTGGGCTGCGCCAGCGAGACGATCGAGCTGCCGGACGAGCTGCGCACCATGGGGCAGGTCCGGGAATGGCTGGCGGCGCGCGATCCGAGCCATGCCGAGGCGTTGGGCGCGTCGCGGGTGTTGCGCATGGCGTGTGACCATGTCATGGCCGGAGCCGACGACGCCGTGGTGCCCGGTCGCGAAATCGCGTTCTTTCCTCCGGTGACCGGGGGCTGACCCGATGCGGCAGCCGACCATCCGCATCCAGCACGAGGCCTTCGATGTCGCGGCCGAATCCGCGCGCATCCGCGCCGGACGCAGCGACATCGGCGCGCTGGTCGTGTTCGAAGGCATCTGCCGCGACCACGACGGCGACACGGCGGGCGTGAGCGTGCTGGAACTGGAGCACTACCCGGGAATGACCGAGGCGTCGATCGCCGCGATGGTCGACGAGGCGGCGCGCCGCTGGCCGCTGCAGGCGGTGACGGTGATTCACCGCGTCGGCCGGCTGCGTCCTGCCGATCCGATCGTGCTGGTGATCGTCGCATCGGCGCATCGGCACGCCGCGTTCGACGGCTGCGCGTTCCTGATGGACTACCTGAAAACGCAGGCTCCGCTGTGGAAAAAGCAGACCGGCGCGCACGGCACCGCGTGGGTCGACGCGCGCAAGGACGATGACGACGCGCTGGGCCGCTGGGGGATCGACGCGCGCAACAGCGCCGGCGGCGGCTGACCGCGTCAGCGTCCGCGCACCACTGCAAGCAGCGCGTCGGCGCGGCGCCTGAGCGCGCGCCAGCCGCGCCAGCCCAGCCACAGCCGCGCGCTCCAGCGTGCGAGCAGCTTCGGGCGCAGCAGCAGCATCGCCGCAGCCGCACCCAGCACCGGCCAGCGCGCCTGACGCAGCATGACCGCGCGCAGGTGGCGCGCGCGCCCGAGCATCGCGTCGACATCGTCGACCAGCCCGAGGACCTGTTCGCGTTGCTGCGCGCTGCGCTCGAGCAAGCGCCCCTTGCGCTGCTCCAGCGCCGCCCGGTCAGCGCTCATCGCGCGACGCCAGCGCCGAGCGGTCTCGACGCAGTTCGGACAGGCTGGCCGAAAACAGCCGGCTGCCGGCCGTCAGGGTGCGCGCGGCCGCTGTCGCCGCGGCCACGCCACCAAACGCCAGCAGCACGGTGCCGCCGCCGAGCGCGAGCAGGCGATGGCTGTCCCACAGCAGCGCGGTCAGCCACAGGACTGCGAGCAGCAGCGCGCTGCCCAGCAGCAGCGCGGCCAGCATCGTCATCAGCAGCAGGCGCGCCAGCCGCAGCTTCTCCTCGTGCAGCTCGAGCGCGAGCAGCTCCAGGCGGGTCTGTGCGAGACCAAGCACCGCGTCCAGTCGCGCGCGCAGCGTGCCGTGGCCGTCGCTCATACGCCGCAGGCCTCGACGAACGCCGCGCGCAACGGCCTGCAGGCCACCCCGCCGCGGTCGTGCTTTTGCGCTTCGCTGCGTTGTCTCCGGTTCATTGCCGGCCGATCAGCAAGCCGAGCAGGAACGCGATCCCGGCGCTGGCGCCGATCGCCTTCCACGGATTGTCATGCACGTACTGATCGGTGGCGCGGGCGGCTTCCTTGCCCCTGGCAAGCAGCTGCGCTTCGATCGCGCCGAGGTCGGCACGCGTGCGCTCGAGCCGGGAGCCGAGCCTGGCGCGCACATCGGCCAGCCGCTCGCCGGCCTGGCCTGCGGTCAGCTTCAGCAATTCCTCGGCGTCGGCGGCGACCTCGCGCAGGTCGGTGACGAGTTTGTCGGTAGCGTTGCTCGTGTTGTCGTTCATGGCGTTCTCCGGTCGTTGGCGTGCGCCGTGTCCTGCCGTGCGGAAAGCGAAGCGCGCGACGGCAAGGCGCAAAGTCCGGTCCAGCATAAACCCGACGGCCTGCGCAGCGCACCCCCCATGTTGCAGCCAGGGGTTCGCCTGCACCTTCATCCAGATCAACGGCGCGCGCTTGAAAAATCCGTCGCAGCGCCGCATGTAACCTGGGTCAAACGGAGAATTCCATGCGTGTCGAAAAACTCACGACCCAATTCCACGAAGCGCTCGCCGAGGCCCAGTCGCTGGCGCTGGGGCGCGACAACCCGTACATCGAGCCGCTGCACCTGCTCGCCGCGCTGCTGCAGGCCGATGGCCCGAAAGCGCTGCTGGCGCGTGCCGGGGTCAACTCCGGCGGACTGCTCGGCAGCGTGCAGGCGGCGCTGCAGCGCTTGCCGCAAGTGCAGGGCGGCGACGGCAACATCCAGGTCAGCCGCGAGCTGAACAACCTGCTGAACCTGACGGAAAAGGAAGCGAACCGGCGCGGCGACCAGTTCATTCCCAGCGAGCTGTTCCTGCTCGTGGTCGCCGACGACAAGGGCGATGCCGGGAGGCTGGCGCGCGAGGCCGGGCTGTCGCGCAAGGCGCTGGAGGCTGCGATCGACGCCGTGCGCGGCGGCCAGAGCGTGGACAGCGCCGACGCCGAGCAAAAACGCGAGGCGCTGAACAAATACACCCTCGATCTGACCGAGCGTGCGCGCCAGGGCAAGCTCGACCCGGTGATCGGGCGCGACGACGAAATCCGCCGCACCATCCAGGTGCTGCAGCGCAGGACCAAGAACAACCCGGTGCTGATCGGCGAGCCCGGCGTGGGCAAGACCGCCATCGTCGAGGGGCTGGCGCAGCGCATCGTCGGCGGCGAGGTGCCCGAATCGCTGAAGGACAAGCGGGTGCTGGTTCTCGACATGGCCGGGTTGCTCGCCGGAGCCAAGTTCCGCGGCGAATTCGAGGAGCGGCTGAAGGCCGTGCTCAAGGAAGTCGCTGCCGAGGAAGGCCGCGTGATCCTGTTCATCGACGAAATCCACACCATGGTCGGTGCAGGCAAGGCCGAAGGCGCCATGGACGCCGGCAACATGCTCAAGCCGGCGCTGGCGCGCGGCGAGCTGCACTGCATCGGCGCGACCACGCTGGACGAGTACCGCA
>JAJZEB010000082.1 GCA_021805805.1 Pseudomonadota bacterium
ATTGACGATGTCGACCCATGGCAGAGCGGCGCGCAGCTTGCGCGCCAGCGCCGATTTCAGCGCTTCGCCGCCGACCATCACCCGCTTGAGCGCGTGCAGGGTCGGGATCGACTGTTCGGTGAGCCCGACCAGCACCGCATCGAAATACGACGGGACGGTGTTGACGTGGCTGATGCGCTCGCGTCCGACCAGGGCCCAGAATCCGTGCGCGTCCAGACTGCTCAACGGCGGGCAGATCACCACCGTGGCGCCATTGAGGATCGGCAGCAGCAACTGGCCGACCGACACGTCGAAGCCGACCGAGGCCGTGGCGAGAATGCGGTCGCCGGGGCCGATCGGGTCGTAGCCGGCGCGCCGTGCCGCGGCGAGGTGCAAGAGGTTGCGGTGGGTCAATCCGACCGCCTTGGGCTGGCCGGTCGTTCCCGAGGTGTAGATGATGTAGGCGAGGCGGTCCGCCGCCAGGGAGCCGCCGGTGCGCGCGGCCGGAAGCGCGTCGCGCGACGGTGCGGTGGAGTCGGATTGCGCCAGGTCGCCTGCGTCGACGATCGGCCAGTGCGTCGGCCAGGAGCGCTGCGCATCGGCGACGACCAGCACCGCGCCGGCGTCGCGAACCATGTGGTCGAGCCGCGGCAGCGGGTGCTCGACGTCGAGCGGCAGGTATGCGCCGCCGATCTCGAGGATCGCCAGCAGCCAGGCGAGCGTCTGCGCGCTGCGCTCGATGGCCACCGCGACGACCGGCTCGTCACCGTGCTCACGACCATCGAGTTCGCGCCGAAGCACGTCAACGCGCCGCAACACCTCCGCGCGCAACTGCGCATAGTTCCACTGCAGTGCGCAGTCGATCACCGCACAGCAGGCTGGCCACGCGCGCGAACCAGCCCAGACGATGTCGTGCAGCAGTGCCCCGTCTGCCGCTGCCGCTGCCGCGTTGCCGTGCGGCAATTGTTCGGTGTCTTCGTCGATCATGTTGGCCGGAATGTCGAAGGTTCCACGGAGGGCTTGATCCTTTGCCCGAATTGGGGGGCCAAGCAACGCATTTTCGAGTCTAAACGACCAGCGTTGGCAGTTGCACCCCATCCTGCTGAATTCGGGGGATGGCGCGGACACGGCAAAATGGCGGCGATTTTTCGGAAACAAGGAGTTGTGGCATGAAAGGTCATGGCGCGAAGGCGACGCAGGCGTTCGTGCGCGGATCGGTCGAAGGCGGGGCCCTGCGCCCGTGAGTCGTCTTCAGGCGAAGCCGGACGACGCACCGGGCGCAGCACGCGGCCGCTGGCTGCGCTGGTGCATGCAGGCGGCGGGGGATCGGTCGCACCCGGCATGGCTGGTTGCGCGCCAGTTCGGCGTGCGCGGCATGACGGCGCTGAAGTTCATGCTGGGCGCACGCCTGCTCGGTCCCGGCGCGATCGGGTTGGTCGGTGTGGCGCTGTTCTCGGTGGCGATCGGCGACGCTGCGTCGGACACCGGCCTGGGCGAGGCGATCGTGCAGCGGGAGGCAGTCATCGACCGGGACGAGGCGGGCGCTGTGTGGACCCTGCAGCTGGCCAGGGGGCTTGCCCTCGGCGCGCTGCTGGCTGTCGCCACGCCGTGGATCTGCGCCTATTTCAGGGTCCCGCAGGCACTGCCACTGCTGTTCGTGGCCGTGGCCACGTTGCTGCCGGGCAACACGTTGAATCCGGGCATTCACCTTGCCCAGCGCAACCGTGATTTCCGGCTCCTGACGTTGTCGGCTCTCGTCGGCGGTGTACTCGACCTGACCTGCGGCATCGGCCTGGTTTTGGGCGGGGTGGGGCCGGTCGGTCTGCTCATCGGCACGCTGGTCGCTGCATGCTGGACGTCGCTCGTGTCGTGGACCTGGTGCCGCATTCCTCTGGCGCCGACGTTGCGCTGGGGCAAGATCAGGAGCCTGACCGGATTTGGCAAGTGGGTCTGGAGCACCAGTATCCTGACGCTGGTGCTGAACCAGGCCGACAAGGTGATCATCGCGCGTCTTCTAGGGCCGGTGGAACTCGGCCTGTACCAGGTTGCGACCAAGCTCGCGCAGCTTGCGCTGGTCGATACCGCCGGGTTGTTCGGGCAATATCTCTACCCGACCGTGGCCCAGGTCTACCGCGGATCGGCTCAGGCCGCGCGGCAGTATGTCGTCCGGATGCTGCGGCGCTACCTTGTCGGCATGGCGCTGATCGCGGCCATGCTGGCGATCTTCGCCGCACCGCTGATCGGGCACGTTTTCGGCCACGCCTGGGCCGGAGCGGCGCCCATGCTCCGACTGCTTGCAGCCATCGGGTTGATCAATGCGCTGATCGTCGTGCTCGTCGTCTACCTGCGTGCGACCGGTCGTCCACGCTGGGTAAGCCATGTCGTCACGCTGCAACTGGTCGTCATGCTGACTGCCATCGCGCCGCTGTATCGCGCGCTGGCGGTGACCGGCCTGCTGCTGGCGTTGATGCTATCGGCGGCAGTTGCGGCTGGTGCGCTGGCCTGGGCGGCCTTTCGGCAGGAGCGGTGATGGCAGGTGACGCGGTGTTGTTGCCCGAGATGTTTCTCAACGGTCATCATGCGAACTACCTGTGCCGCATCGCCACCCATTTTCTGCAGCAGGGCTGCGAGGTGCATCTGATTGTTGCCGCCAGTTCAAGCACGCATCCGGAATTGGATCGTCTGTGTCGCGGATATCCCGGTGCCGTGCACCTGCATCTGCTCGACGACGCCGCCTGCAAGCGCGCGCTGTGGGGCGGGCGCAGCCAGGTGGTGCGCGAATTCCGCGTCTGGCTGCTGCTGCGCAGGGCGTGTCTGGCCGTGCGCCGTCAGACGCCGGTGGCGCTGACTTTCGTACCGTACCTGGATTACTGCCTGCACAGCCTGGCGCTGCTCGGTGCCGGCTTCTTCGGGTCGCGTTGGGCCGCGGTGACCATGCGGCCCGCGTTCCACCAGCGCGCAGAAGGCGTCATCGCGCCACCGGCGCGCGGCGCTGCGATCAAGCGATGGTTGTTTTTCGCGCTTTTGCGCCAGCGCGGACTTGAGTCGCTGTACGCGATCGACCCTACGCTTGTGGCGCATGTCCGGCGCACGGCGCCGACGCTGGCGGACCGGCTCCGGCATTTCCCGGATCCGGTGACTCCGCCGCGGCAGCATGACGTGGCGGCGCTGCGCCAGCGCTACGGCATCGCCATGGACGCGTGCGTGATCGTGCTGTTCGGCGCGATCGATCTGCGCAAGGGCATACGGGAATTGCTCATGGCGCTGGAGTTGCCGCAGGCACGACATTGGGTGCTGCTGATTGTCGGCCGGCAGGAGGAGCCAGTCCACCAACTGCTGGGCGAGGCGCGCTGGCAGGCTTTGCTGCGCGACGCACGCGTGTTGCAGCGCGATGCCTATGTCAGCGAAGATGTCGAGCACGAGGTGTTCGCGCTCGCTGACGCCGTTTGGCTTGGTTACCGCGGGCATTACGCAATGAGCGGCGTGCTGGTTCGTGCCGGTACGTATCGGAAGCCGGTATTGGCGTGCCGTGAGGGGTTGATCGGTTGGTATGCCCGTCGCGCAGGGCTTGGCCTGTTGTGCGATCCTGCTCCTGAGGACATCGCGCGGGCACTCTGCGCGCTCGAGGATCCGGATCTGGCAGCGCGGCTTGGCGAACGCGGGCAAGCCTGCTTCGCCGCGCAACTCTGGTCCGATACACTTGCCCTGCTTCCGCGCTGCAGGGACTCGCAGCGCTGATGCGCCGCTTGCCGCGACGCCAGCCCATCGACCATGCGCCTGCTGAAAGACCCCTTCACCCTGCTCGTCGGTGTGCTGCTGCTGATCATGGCGGCGCGTTACAACCCGGCGCAGCTGACGCCGGCGCAGCTGCTCGCGGTGATCTCCGACCCCAGCGGCTTCAGCCCGCTGCCGGGCTGGCTTTCGGCGCTGACCGCGCGCAGCGCCTACGCGATCATCGCGCTTCTCGGCGTGCTCGGCCTGTACATGATGCTGCACGGCTGGCGCGCGCACCGCGTCGGTGTGCTGTATGCGATCTTCATCGTCATCTTCGGTCTGCGTGACATCGAACTCAGCGATCCGACGGCGTCGATCGTCGCCGTGCTGGTCGGCGCGCTGTTCTTCGCCATCGGGCGGGTTCCCGACGACGCCGCCGATTGCGCCGCGTTCGAGCAGCGGCTGATCGGCGGCTTCATGCTCTATTGCTCGCTGATGACGGTGGTCAACGTGCTGCTGATCGCGCACGGCGTCGGCTTTCTGCAGCACCGCTTCGAAGGCCTCGCGTTCCACCCGAATGCGCTGGGCCAGATGGTCGCGATCACCGGCGTGGCGATGCTCGCGCTGGCGGTCGACGAGGCGCGCGCGCGGGCCGTGCGCCTGTGGTGCTTCGCCGTCAGCATCGCGGACCTCTATCTGCTGCTGTCGTCCGGCTCGCGCGGCGCGCTGCTGGTGTACGCGTTCGGCATGGCGCTGTTCGCCTATCAGATGAAACTGTCGCCGCGGCTGATCGTGGCCGGGATCTGCGTCGCCGCCGGGCTGGACTGGGTGCGCGACCTGCTCGACAGCAGCAATCCGGACATCCTGCTGCGCCTGGTATCGACCAACAATGACCGCACTGGAGCTTTCCTGCGCATGTGGGACGCGTTCCTCGACAGCCCTGTGATCGGCTCCGGAGTCGACGCCGGAGCGTCCGAGAATGCATTCCTGAAGGCGCTTGCCGCCACCGGCGTGGTCGGCGGGTCGGTGTTCGTCGCCTTCGTCTACACATCATTGCGCCACGCCATGGTCGGCCTGCGCGAGCGCGTGCGCCGCGGTTCGGGCTTCCGTCTGGCGTTGTTCGGTCGCGTCATCGCCGGCATCGCACTGAGCATGGTCGTCGACGGCTACACCGTGGAGCGCGCCAGCCTGTCGGGGGCACTGGTGCTGCTGGCGGTCAGCGGCATCATCGCCGAACTGCGCGCCAGCGGTCGCATGGATCTGCTGCGCGCACGCTGATGCGCCGCGCGCGCGGCTGTGCGGCGCTACGGCTGCGCTTCCGCGGCATGTCCGGAATCGATCAGATCGAGCAGCGCGCCCGACGCCGCGCTTGTGACCTTGCGCACGAAAAGGGCGTCGGTCGCCTGCAGCATGGCGTAATCGGCAGCAGTGAATATCCGGACATCGTGCGGGTATTCGAAATAATGCAGGTTGCGCAATTCGGTCACGTTCGCGACGTCGGCTTCGGCACCGCCGTGGAGCGTGGCTGCGGAAAACTCCGAGTTGTGCGCGATGGTGTGAAAGTAGATTTCGTCGGCCGGGAACGAGCTGCGGAAATAGCGATTGAATTCGGCGTCGTCGCGCGCGGCGACGAACAGCTCCGCGCAAGCCCGGGTCACTGCCCACTGCGCGCAGCCCCAGTAGATCTGCAGCGGCGTACCGGCGCGCCGCACGGTCGGCGCCTTGAGGCGCAGGTCGGCGCTGCGGATGAAACGGTTGAGCGCGCGCTTGGCGATATTCGGGCGATCGAACCACTGCGGATAGCGGGCCTTGGCATACAGATATCGCGACGCGCTCGAACCGGCGTTGCATGCGCGGATGTACTCGGTGCGCGGGTGCGCGGCGAAAAAGGCATGCAGCTGCGCGTTGCTGCGCAACGGGTAATCGGCGCCCTGCAGCAGCACCAGGCGTTCGACCGCGGGCAGGCGCAACGCGCGTTCGAGCAGCCGCTGCGTCGCGCACACTGCGCTGAGTCCGCCCCACCAGACAGCGACGCGGTCGGCGAGCAGTTCGACGCGCGGCACGCCGTTCAGCGCGGCGGCGAAAGGCGCCATGTCGGACTTTGCATCGACATGCACGACGACGTGAGCGTCGGTGTCTTGCGTCAAGACGCGAGCAAGGCGTCCGATATGCGCCGCATCGCGGTGGCAGAGCACGAGGTACGCAATGTGCATGAAACCAGATTTAAGCGAACAGGGCTTCGTGTTTCCAAATGTTGCGGCAAATCCGGACATTGATGGCACAATGCCCGAACAGGGAGCCGCGGCACCGTGCAGCATAGTCCGCCGTGCTCGCTTTCGCCGCCACGCGGTTATTCAATTGTCGATGCGTATGGGACGAAGCGTGGGCGCACTGAAACGTCTGGTGTTCTGGGAACCTTGCCTGTCGCGTCACAAGCTGGAACTGTTCGAGGCGATCGCCAGCCAGTGTCCGGAATTGCGCGTCGTCTGCTGCGCGGATGCCGGTTGGCCATCGCCGGCGCTGGCCATGGATCCGCCGCGCAACGTCGAACTGCTCGTGCAACCGCAGGCCGCGACCATCGCGTCCTTGATCGACGGCGAACCTGATGATTCGCTGCACGTTTTTTCCGGCCTGCGCTGGGTGCCGACGATCGTCGCGGCGCTGCGCCGGGCAAGGCACGGGACGGCGCATTGCGCGCTGATGTCCGAGCCGCGGGTGCGCGAGGGATTCGGCGGGCTGGCGCGCTGGGCGCAATCCTGGCTCGGCGAGGGCTGGCTGCGTCGGCGCGTCGATTTCGTGCTGGCGCAGGGCCGGCACGGGCCCGGCTGGTTCCGCGCAGTCGGTTACCCGCCGGACAGGATTTTCCCGTACGCGTATTTCGTGCGTCCGCTCGAAATCGGCGGCACCGTTGCGGGACCGCAGGCCGACGGCGTCGTACGTGTCGGTTTCGTCGGCCGCCTGGTGCGCGCCAAGGGTGTGTTCGAGCTGGTCGACGCCGCGCGCAGGCTCGGCGGCGGCGCGCGTCTGAGCCTGGTCGGCTCCGGCGACGCTGAACCGGAGCTGCGCGCGCGGGCGCCGGATGCCGTTTTCCGCGGCGCGCTGCCGAACGCCGAGGCGGTGGCGTTCATGCGCGGTCTCGACGTGCTGGTGTTGCCGTCGCTGACCACCGACGACGGCTGGGGCGTGGTCGTCAGCGAAGCTTTGATGCAGGGAACCGCGGTCGTCGCCACGACCGCGGTCGGCGCCTCGCTGATCCTCGACGACCGCTTGCTCGGCCGGCACGTGCCGGCTGGCTCGGGCGACGCCATCGCGCGAGCGATCATCGATTTGCGCGATTGCGGCGCGTTCGACGCCGAGCAGCGCCAAGCGCGCCTGCGGCGCGCTCGCGCCATGCTCAGCGCCGACGCGGGTGCGAGCAATCTGCTGTCGATCATTCGCTGGAGCCGAGGCCGGGGCCCTCGGCCGGCGGCCTTCTGCGACCTCGAAGAGGCGCTTGCATGAGGCTGCTGCACGTCATCTCGACCCTGGACCCGGCAGCCGGCGGCCCGGTCGCCGGGCTTCGCGGCCTGATCGACGCCGGCCGCGAGATCGGCGTCGAATCCGAAATCGTGACCATGGACGCACCGTCGCGGCCTGGGCTGGACGCGTTCGCTGCGCCGGTCGCGGCGCTGGCGCAGTCGCCGCAGGGGTTCGCCTACGCGCCGCGGCTTGCCGCTTGGCTGCGCCTGCACCAGGCGCGCTTCGACGCCGCTGTGGTGCACGGGCTCTGGCAGCATCAGGGCATCGTCGTGCGGCGCGTGCTGCGGCAATCGCGGCGCCCGTATCTTGTCTTCCCGCACGGAATGCTCGATCCATGGTTCAAGCAGAGCCATCGCGCCAAGCACTTGAAGAAGCAGTTGTTCTGGTACCTATGGCAATACCGCGTGCTGCGTGACGCAGACGCCGTGCTGTTCACCTGCGAGGAAGAGGAGCGGCTGGCGCGCACCAGCTTTCACCCGTATGCCGTCCGCGGCCGCGTCGTCGGCTTCGGCGCTTCCGGACCTGCGGCGGATGGCGATCCGCGCTCGCGCCTGGAGGCCGCGTTTGCGGAACTCCGCGGCAAGCGCGTGCTGCTGTTCCTCGGCCGCATCCACCCGAAAAAGGGTTGCGACCTGCTGCTCGAAGCGTTCGCCGGGGTCGCGCAGTCGGACCCGGCATTGCAGCTGGTGTTCGCAGGCCCGGACCAGATCGGCTGGGGTGCGCAGCTGCGCGCGCGTGCGCGCCAGCTCGGCGTCGATGGCCGGGTCAGCTGGCCGGGAATGCTCGAAGGCGAGCTCAAGTGGGCGGCCTTGCGTTCGGCCGAAGCGTTCGTGCTGCCGTCGCACCAGGAGAATTTCGGCGTCGCGGTCGCCGAGGCGCTGGCCTGCGCAACGCCCGTATTGTTGTCCGACAAGGTCAACATCTGGCGCGAGATCGTCGACGAAGGCGCTGGCCTGGTCGCCGACGACACGGCCGCAGGTACGCTGACATCGCTGCGCGCCTGGCTGGCGCTCGAGCCGGCGCAGCGCGATGCGATGCGCGCCGCGGCGCTGCATTGCCACACACGGCATTTCCGCTTCGACGCAGTTGCCGCGCGGTTGGCCGCGGTGGTCCGCGAGTCCCTACGGAGCAGGCATGGCACAGATTGAAGCCCCCGATCCTTATGCGCGCGCCGCGTTTTCGTGGCGCAACCGCGCGCTGCGGGCCCTCTGGGGCGTGGTGCGCGCGCTGCTGTTCAGGCCGTCGCCGCGGCGCGCTTTCGGCTGGCGCAACGCGCTGCTGCGCGCTTTCGGGGCGCGCATCGCTTCCGGTTGCCACATCTATCCGAAATGCGACGTCTGGGCGCCGTGGAACCTGCAGTGCGACGAACTGGCGACGATCGCCGACGGCGCCGTTGTCTACAACCCCAGCATCGTTCGCCTGGGTTCGCACAGCATCGTGTCGCAGCAGGCCTATCTGTGCGGCGCCACGCACGATCTGGACGATCCGGCTTTCCCGCTGGTATCGGCGCCGATCACGCTCGGCGCCTATGCCTGGGTCGCGGCGCGGGCCACGGTCCTGCCCGGGGTGCGGCTGGGCGATTACGCGGTGCTGGGTCTGGGCAGCGTGGCCACGCGCGACCTGGAGCCCGGCTGGGTCTACGTCGGCGTGCCGGCGCGCAAGGTGCGCCCGCGTCGGTGCGCCGTCAGCGAGCGCGGCGCGCAGCGCGTGGACGAGGGGGACGAATGAGCAGCGCGATATCGGTCCTGATCCTGACGAAGAACGAGCAGCAGGACTTGCCTGGATGCCTGGCCTCGGTGGCCTGGAGCGACGACGTCCACGTCTTCGATTCGTTCAGCGACGACCGCACCGTGGAGATCGCCGAGGCGGCCGGCGCGCGGGTCACGCAGCGCGTGTTCGACGACTGGTCGTCGCATCAGAACTGGGGCTTGCGCGAACTGCCGTTCAAGCACCGCTGGGTGTTCTACATCGACGCCGACGAGCGGATGACCCCGGAGCTGGTCGACGAGGTGCGCGCCGCAGTGCGCGACCCCGGCGGACACGTGGCGTTCCGCGTGCGCCGCCGCGACCACTACATGGGCCGGTGGCTGCGCCATGTCGCCACGACCCCCTACTACGTGCGTCTGTTCCGTCCCGAGCACGTGCACTACGAACGCCTGATCAATCCGGTCACCGTGGTCGACGGCGCGGTCGGCCAGTTGGGCGGGCACTTCGACCACTTCCCGTTCAGCAAGGGAATGACGCACTGGCTGGCGCGGCACAACGCCTACAGCACTCTGGAGGCCAGGCAGATCGTCGACAACCGCCGCCGGCAGCCGCACTGGAGCCTGCGCCAGGCATTGTTCGCGCGCGACCCCGGGGTGCGCAGGTTCAACCAGAAGGAGCTGTTCTATCGCCTGCCGATGCGGCCACTGGTCAAGTTCGTGCTGTTGTACCTGCTGCGTCGCGGCTTCCTCGACGGCTACCCGGGTTTCAGCTACGCGGTGCTGCAGTCGATGTACGAATACATGATCGTGCTGAAGACCCGCGAACTCGACCCTGGCGTCCGGTTCTGACGTCCCGCCATGCGCATCCTGGTCTACGGCATCAACTTCGAACCCGAATTGACCGGGATCGGCAAATACACCGGCGAAATGGCGCATTGGCTGGCCGCGCACGGCCACCAGGTGCGGGTGGTCACGGCGCCGCCGTATTACCCCGAATGGCGCGTGCACGACGGTTTCCACGCGGCGCGCTACCTGCGCCAGCGCGACACCGGGCTGGCCGGGGTGTGGCGCTGTCCGCTGTGGGTGCCGCAGCGCCCGGGCGGCCTCAAGCGGCTGCTGCACCTTGCCAGTTTCGCGCTGTCGAGCCTGCCGGTGCTGCTCGCGCAGTGGCGCTGGCGGCCCCAGCTGGTGTGGATGGCGGCGCCGGCGCTGGCGTGCGCGCCGGGCGCGCTGGCGCTGGCGCGGTTGAGCGGCGCGCCGGCGTGGCTGCACGTGCAGGACTTCGAGGTCGACGCCGCGTTCGAGCTCGGTCTGCTGCGCGGGGCGCCGACGCGCGCCGCGGTGCTGCGCGCCGAGCGCTGGCTGCTGCGGCGTTTCGACCGGGTGTCGACGATTTCCGAGCGCATGCTCGAGCGCCTGCGCGCCAAGGGGGTGCCGGACGCGCGCGCGGTGCTGTTTCCGAACTGGGTCGACCTCGACGCCATCGTGCCGCAGCGCGTGGCCGCGCAAGGCGGCATCAACGCCTGGCGCACGCGTCTCGGGATCGGCCCCGGCCAGGTCGTCGCACTGTACTCCGGCAACATGGGGGCCAAGCAGGGGCTCGAAGTCCTGGGGCAGGCGGCGGGCTTGCTGCGAAGCAAGCGAGATATCGTTTTCGTACTATGCGGCCAAGGATCCGGGCGAGCATCATTGCAGAACTTGTGCGAAGGTCTGGAAAATGTCCGCTTCCTCGACTTGCAGCCGATGACCGAACTCAATGAGCTGCTGAACATGGCCGACCTGCATCTGTTGCCGCAGCGCGCCGATGCCGCGGACCTGGTCATGCCGTCGAAACTGACCGGCATGCTCGCCAGCGGCCGGCCGGTTGTCGCCGGAGCGCATGCAGCGACCGCGCTGGCCGCTGCGGTGCGCGGCTGCGGCGTGGTCGTCGAGCCCGAGCAGGCGCAGCCGATGGCCGATGCGGTGGCTGCGCTGGCCGCCGATGCACCGCGTCGCGTGGCGCTGGGCGCAGCGGCGCGGCAGCTGGCCGAGGCGCGGCTGGGGCGTGACGCGGTATTGGGCCCGATCGAGGCCGCGATGCGCGCACTGGATTCGCGAACCGGGGGGGGGCGATGAACGGACTGGCGGGTCCGAACTGGCGGCGGGCGCCCGATGCTGCGCTGATGCTGCAGCAGCGCCTGTTCGATGTGCTGGCGCTGATCGCGACGATGGCGGCGCTGGCCTTGGGCCTGCATCAGGACCTGACCGCAGACTACATCGCGCTGTTGAGCCTGACCATCCTGCTGTTCGAGGTTCTGGCGCAGTCGATGGGCCTGTACGGCGGCTGGCGGCTGAAGCCGCTGTGGGCCGAAATGGGCCGGCTTTCGGTGGTCTGGATCACGACCCTGGCCGCGCTGCTGCTGCTGGCGTTCGCACTGAAGGTCTCGGCGGTGTATTCGCGGCTGCTGCTCGGTCTGTGGGGCGGCATCACGCCGGCGCTGATGCTGGCCTGGCGCATCGGGCGCAATCGCCACGAACACCTGCGCCATCAACGCGGCGAGAACCAGCGCAGCCTGGCTTTCGTCGGCGGCGGAGCGACCGCGCGGCGCATGGCCGAGCACCTCGAATCGAATCGCTGGTCCGGGTGCAAGGTGCTCGGCGTCTACGACGACCGCTCGCCGAGCCGGCTCGCGCAGGGCGGGCTGCCGGTGCTGGGCAGCACCGAGGCCCTGCTGCGCGACGCGCGCGCCGGGCGCGTCGACGAGATCTACATCACCTTGCCGATGCACGCCCAGCGGCGCATCGTCGAACTGGTCAACGAATTGTCGGACACGACCGTGTCGGTTTTCGTCGTTCCCGACGGATTCATTTTCGACATGATGCAAGCGAACTGGAGCGAGATCGCCGGCTATCCGATCATCAGCATCTACGACACGCCTTTCTACGGCGTCGACGGTTCGTTCAAGCGCCTCGAGGACATCGTGCTGTCGAGCGTGATCCTGCTGCTGATCAGTCCCTTGCTGCTGCTGATCGCGCTGGGCATCAAGATCAGCTCGCGCGGCCCGGCGCTGTTTCGCCAGCGGCGCTACGGGCTCAACGGCAACATTGTCGAGATCTGGAAATTCCGCACCATGACCGTGTCCGAGGACGGCGACCACGTGGTCCAGGCCACGCGCGGCGACGCGCGCGTGACCCGGTTCGGTGCTTTCCTGCGCCGGCATTCGCTCGACGAGCTGCCGCAGTTCGTCAACGTGCTGCAGGGCCGCATGTCGATCGTCGGCCCGCGGCCGCACGCGGTCGTGCACAACGAACAGTACAGGCGGCTGATCCATGGCTACATGGTGCGGCACAAGGTGCGACCGGGAATCACCGGCTGGGCCCAGGTCAACGGCTGGCGCGGCGAGACCGATACGGTCGAGAAAATGCGCAAGCGTGTCGAGTTCGATCTCTACTACGTGCGCAACTGGTCGTTCCTGCTCGATCTGCGCATCATCGCCCTGACCATCGTGAAGGGCTTCCGGAGCAAGAATGCGTACTGAGCGCCCCCAGGGCCGGGCTGCGCCCAGCCCGCCCCCCGAGGGGGTCGAGTCATCTTGGGGCGGCCCGGCGATGACTCGGGAGCGCCCCCAGGGCCGGGCTGCGCCCAGCCCGCCCCCCGAGGGGGTCGAGTCATCTTGGGGCGGCCCGGCGATGACTCGGGAGCGCCCCCAGGGCCGG
>JAJZEB010000004.1 GCA_021805805.1 Pseudomonadota bacterium
CCGTCGCGCGCGCCCGCGGCTGCTTCGGGGGCAGCCCCGCTGCGCCCGCCCGCGGCTGCGGCACCTGCCGCGTCGCCGCCAGCGAAGGCGGCAGCGGCCGCGCCCGCGGGGACGAAGGCGAAGCCGGCAGCCGCGCGCTGAGCTGAGCGCGGCGACGCCGCGCGCGTGACCGCAGCGCGCTGTCATCGCGCGGTCACAACCCGAAGCTGCAATGCGGGCATGCAAGCCCGCTCCCCCGCCTCCCCCGCCTCCAGCGTCGACCAGCCGAGCCACCGCTTCCGCACCTTGTGGCTGTCGGATATCCACCTGGGAACTCGCGACTGCAAGGCGTCCGAGTTGCTCGGACTGCTGCGCGCATGCGAGGCGCAGACCATCTACCTGGTCGGGGACATCGTCGACGGCTGGCAGCTGCGCAAGGGTTGGTATTGGCCCCAGACGCACAACGACGTGGTGCAGAAGCTGCTGCGCAAGGCTCGCAAGGGCAACCGGGTGGTGTTCGTTCCCGGAAACCACGACGAATTCGCGCGCCATTACGTCGGGCAGCACTTCGGCGGCATCGAAGTCCTGCTCGACGTGGTCCACGAAACCGCCTCCGGCGCCCGCCTCTGGGTCGTGCACGGAGACTGGTTCGACGGCGTGGTCATGCACGCCAAATGGCTCGCCCACCTCGGCGACGCGCTGTACGTGATGAGCCTGAAGCTCAACCGCTGGTTGAACCTGCTGCGCCGCCGCCTGGGCTTTCCCTACTGGTCGCTGTCGCAATATCTGAAAGGCAAGGTCAAGAATGCGGTCAGCTACATCTCCAATTTCGAGCAGTTGCTGGCCGAGGAAGCCGCGCGCCGCCAATGCGGCGGCGTGATCTGCGGACACATCCACCGCGCCGAACTGCGCCGCGTCGGCGCCACCCTGTACGCCAACTGCGGCGACTGGGTCGAGAGCCTGACCGCAGTGGCCGAACGCGACGACGGCACCCTGGCGCTGCTGCAATGGCTGCCGGCCAGCGCCACGGTGCATATCGTCACCGAACTGTCCGCGGCTCCTGCGCCGTCACGTCCCCAACCCAGCCCGGAGCCCCAGCCATGCGCATCCTGATCGCCACCGACGCGTGGTCGCCCCAGGTCAACGGCGTCGTGCGCACCCTGAAAGCCACCGTCGAGCGCCTGCGCGACGCCGGCGAAGAGGTCGAGGTCGTCGAGCCCGGACAGTTCCGCACCATGCCCTGCCCGACCTATCCGGAAATCCGCTTGAGCTGGCGTCCGTACCGCGCGCTGCTGCAGCGGGTCAATGCCTTCAGCCCGGACGTGCTTCACGTCGCCACCGAAGGACCCCTGGGGCTGGCTGCGCGCCGCGTGGCGCGGCGCGTCGGCGTTCCGCTGACCACCGCCTACCACACGCGCTTTCCCGAATACGTCAAGGCGCGCTTCGGCATCCCGCTGGCATGGACCTACGGCTACCTGCGCTGGTTCCACGGCGCAGCCCGAGTCACGCTGGTGCCCACTCCCGTCGTGCGCGCCGATCTCGCCGCCCGGGGTTTCGCGCGCCTGGCATTGTGGTCGCGCGGGGTCGACGGCGGCATTTTCCATCCGCGCAGCGTCCCGCGGCTCGAAGGCACGCCGCCGATCTTCCTGTACGTCGGACGCGTCGCGGTGGAGAAGAACATCGACGCATTCCTGCGCCTGGATCTTCCGGGGACCAAGTGGGTCGTCGGCGAAGGCCCCGATCTGGAACGCATCCGGCGCGAATACCCGGAGGTCCGGTTTCTCGGTGTCCTCACCCAGGACCGCCTGGCCGAGGTGTATTCAGGCGCCGACGTGTTCGTCTTCCCCAGCCGCACCGACACTTTCGGGCTGGTGCTGATCGAGGCTCTGGCGTGCGGCTGCCCGGTCGCCGCGTACCCGGTGACCGGACCGCTCGACGTCATCGGCGACGCGCCTGCCGGTGCGCTCGACGAAGACCTGCGCTCGGCCTGTCTGGCCGCGCTGCGCATCCCGCGGCACAATGCTGTCACGCACGCGCGGCAATACACGTGGGAGAGGGCCACGACGCAGTTCCTGCAGTATTTGCGCCAGGCGGCGGCCGAGGTCTCGACCGACGACGCGCGCGCTGCCGCCTCCAGGCACTGACGCGCCCGACATTGACCCCGCACCCCTACAAGAACAAGACCGGTCTGGCACGCGTCGCGCAAGCGCTGCGCAATTCGCACTGCGGACTGCGCATGGCCCTGCGCACCGAGTCGGCATTCCGGCAGGAAGTCGCGCTGGCGCTGATTCTGCTTCCGCTCGGGATTTGGTTCGGCCGCGACGCGGTCGAGCGAGTGCTGCTCGACGGCGCGGTGCTGCAGGTGCTGATCGTCGAGCTGCTCAACACCGCGATCGAATACACGGTTGACCGCGTGTCCCTCGAATCCCACGAACTGAGCAAGACGGCCAAGGACCTCGGCAGCGCCGCGGTGCTGCTGAGCCTGCTGCTGTGCGCGCTGGTGTGGGCCTTGCTGCTGCTGCCGCAGCTGCGCTGAGCCGTCCGCGCCGCGCCTGCTGCTACGCTAACGCCGACCGCGCCGCAGCGCGCACTATCGAAGCCGAGGCCGTCATGCATGCCGTCTGTGTCTATTGTGGGTCGAGTCGCGGCCAGATCCCGGCGCACGGCGCGGCCGCGTCGGCGCTTGGCGCCGAACTGGCGCTGCGCGGGATGACCCTGATCTACGGTGGCGGCGGAGTCGGGCTGATGCGCGAGCTGGCCGATTCGGCGCTGCGTGCAGGCGCGCGGGTGGTCGGCGTGATCCCGCGCCTGCTGCTCGAACGCGAAGCCGGACACTCCGCACTGCGCGAGCTGCATGTGGTCGAGTCGATGCACGAGCGCAAGCGCATGATGGCCGATTTCGCCGACGGGTTCATCGCCCTGCCGGGCGGCCTCGGCACCCTCGAGGAACTGTTCGAAGTCTGGACCTGGCGCCAGCTCGGCTACCACAACAAGCCTCTGGGCCTGCTCAATGTCGACGGCTATTTCGACACCCTGCTCGATTTCCTCGCGCAAGGCCACGAACAGGGCCTGATGCGCGCCGACGCCCTGGGCGCGCTGATCGTCGACCGCGACCCGGCACGACTGCTGTCGCGCATGGCCGCTGCGCAGCCGCTGCAGGACGATCCGTGGTGGACCATGCGCGAGCGGGTCTGAGCGCGGACGCCGCGGCGGGCGCCGGCCGGCGCCCGCGTCACGCGCCGGTCAGACGGCGGCTTCGCCGGTCTCGCCGGTGCGGATCCGGATCACCTGCTCGACCGCGGTGACGAAGATCTTGCCGTCGCCGATCTTGCCGGTGCGCGCGGCCTTGACGATGGCGTCGATCGCGGTCTCGACCACGTCCTCGCGGATCACCACCTCGATCTTGACCTTCGGCAGGAAATCGACCACGTATTCGGCTCCGCGATACAGCTCCGTGTGCCCCTTCTGGCGGCCGAATCCCTTGACTTCGGTCACGGTCAGGCCGGTCACGCCGACCTCGGCCAGCGCCTCGCGGACCTCGTCGAGCTTGAATGGCTTGATGATGGCGGTGATTTGTTTCATGGCTGTCCTGTCGTCTCGTATCGCGCAAGTCCGACTTTAGCAGGCCGCCGAAAGCCTTGAGGGTGCACGGGCGCAGCGTCTTCCATCAGTCGATCATGCTGTGCTCGTCTTCGCGCCAGTGCGAGGTGACCGGGAAGCGCCAGTCGCGACCGAACGCGCGGTGCGTGATGCGCACGCCCGGAGGCGCCTGGCGCCGCTTGTATTCGTTGATGCGCACCAGCCGCAGCACCTGCGCGACGACCGCGCGCGGCGCACCGGCCTCGATCAGCTGGCGCGGGCTGGCATCGTTTTCCAGGTAAGCCTCGAGCAGAGCGTCGAGCTGGTCGTACGGCGGCAGGCTGTCCTGGTCGGTCTGGTCCGGGCGCAACTCGGCCGACGGCGGCCGCGTGATGATGCGCTCGGGAATCACCTCGGCCTCGCCTGCGGCCTGCGCCTGCGCGTTGCGCCAGCGCGCCAGCTGCCAGACCAGGGTCTTGGTCACGTCCTTGATGACCGCGAAGCCGCCGGCCATGTCGCCGTACAGCGTGCAGTAGCCGGTCGCCATCTCGCTCTTGTTGCCGGTGGTCAGCACGATGGCGCCGCTGTTGTTCGACAGCGCCATCAGCAAGGTGCCGCGAATCCGCGCCTGCAGGTTCTCCTCGGTGGTGTCGCCGTCGCGCGCTTCCAGCAGCGGTCGCAGCGTGGCGCGGAAGGCGTCGAACATCGGCCCGATGTCGAGCAGCTCGTGGCGCACGCCCAGGCGCTGCGCCATCTGCGCCGCATCGTCGAGCGACATCTGCGCGGTGTACGGCGACGGCATCATCACCGTGCGCACCCGCGACGCGCCCAGCGCGTCGACCGCCACCGCGAGCACCAGCGCCGAATCGACACCGCCGGACAGCCCGATGATGACCCCGGGGAAGCCGTTCTTGTCCACGTAGTCGCGCGTGCCCAGCACCAGCGCGCGCCAGGCCTGCGCCTCGCGCGGCAGCATCGGCGCCGTCGGCCCGGCAAGCGGCCGCGCGCCGTCGAACGCCACCAGCAGCAGCGCCGGCTCGAACTGCGGCGCGCGGGCCACGGTGCGGCCGTCGGCGTCGAGCGCGAACGAGCCGCCGTCGAACACCAGTTCGTCCTGGCCGCCGACGCCGTGCGCGAACACCAGCGCCAATCCGGTCTCGCGGCAGCGCTGCGCCATCACCGCCTCGCGCATGCCGGCCTTGCCGAGGTGGAACGGCGACGCGTTGAGCACCAGCAGCACCTCGGCGCCGGCCGCGCGCGCACGTCGCGGCGCCTCGGCGAACCAGGCGTCCTCGCAGATGTTGATGCCGCAGCGAACGCCACCGACCTCGAACACCACCGGTTCGCCGACGCTGGTGAAGTAACGGCGTTCGTCGAACACCTGGTAGTTCGGCAGCTCGAGCTTGCCGTAGGTCGCCTCGACGCGACCGTCGCGCAGCAGCGAGGCGGCGTTCCAGCGCAGCGGCTGCTGGGTCGCGGTGGTGCGCAGATCGGCGTGCGCGCCGGGCGCATGCGGGTGGCCGACGACCACGGCCAAACCTGGATACGCTTGCAGCTCCTGCGCCAGACGTTTCAATTCGTCCGCACAGGCACGAATGAACGCAGGGCGCAGCAACAGGTCCTCGGGCGGGTAGCCGCACAGCGCCATCTCCGGCGTGAGCAGCAGTGCGGCCCCGCAGGCATGGGCGCGCGCAGCCTGCGCGACGATGGCGCGACGGTTGGCGGCGAGATCGCCGACCGTGGCGTCGAACTGGGCGATGGCAATGGACAGTGGCATGGGTGAGCATTTTCGCATCGAGCTCGGAGGCGGGGTCACCGAGATCGACGCACAGCAGTGGGACGCGCTGGTCGACGCGACGCCGCAGACCACGGTGTTCCAGCGCCACGCCTGGCTGGCCGCGCTGCAGCACCACGGCTGCGTGCAACCGCAGCGCGGCTGGCAGCCGCTGCTGCTGACGCTGCGCGACAACGACGGCGCGCTGGCCGCGGCCTGCGAGCTGTATGCCAAGGGGCATTCGTTCGGCGAGTACGTGTTCGACTGGGCGTGGGCCGACGCCCACGAGCGCTGCGGCGTGGCCTACTACCCGAAACTGCTGCTGGCCACGCCGTTCACCCCGGTGCGCGGCGCCCGGTTGCTCGGCCGCGACCTCGCGGCGCGGCGCGCGCTGCTCGACGCCGTGCTCGGATTGGCCCGCCGCAGCGGCGTGTCGTCGCTGCACCTGCTGTTCCTGGCCGACGCCGAGCGCGATCTGTGCGCGCAGGCCGGGCTGGCGCTGCGCACCACCATCCAGTACCACTGGAGCCAGCCGGACGGCGGCTGGATCGACTTCGACGACTTCCTGCGCTCGCTGAACCACGACAAGCGCAAGAAGATCCGCCAGGAGCGGAGCCGGCTCGACGCAATCGTCTTCCGCCGCCTGTCCGGGCACACCGCCGGCGACGCCGACTGGGCGCTGTTCGCGCGCTGCTACCGCCGCACCTATGCGCTGCACGGCTCGACGCCGTACCTGAACCTTGGCTTCTTCCGCGCCGTGGCCGCAGCGCTTCCCGACCACGTGCTGCTGCTGGTGGCCAGCCGCGACGGGGTCGACATCGCCAGTTCGCTGGTGCTGCTCGACCCCGCGACGGGCCAGGCCTGGGGCCGCTACTGGGGCGCGCTCGAGGACGTGCCGAACCTGCACTTCGAGGCGTGCTACTACCAGCCGATCGCCTATTGCATCGAACACGGCTACCGCGTCTTCGAGGGCGGCGCGCAGGGCCGGCACAAGATGGCGCGCGGGCTGCTGCCGGTGTCGTGCACCTCGGCGCACTGGATCGCCGAGCCACGGCTGGCCGAGGCCATCGCGCGCCACCTCGACGGCGAGACGCAGGCCATGGACGACGCGCTCGACGAACTCGCCGAGCACGCGCCGTTCCGGCGCGACTGAGCGCCTGCGCCGCGCCTCAGTCGGCGGCGCGCGGCTCCAGCCGTGCGCGCAGATGCGCCAGCAGGCCGCGGCAGCCCAGCTCGAGCAGGTCGAGCACGCGCTCGAAGCCGGCTGCGCCGCCGTAGTACGGATCGGGCACCTCGGCGCTGCCGGCCGCCGGCGCGAAACTCATCAGCAACCGCAGCCGCGACTGCAGCGGCACCGGGCACAACGCGCGCAGCCGCGCCAGGTTGTCGCGGTCCATCGCCAGCACCAGATCGAAGCGATCGAAGTCGGCCACCTCGACCTGGCGCGCGCGCAGCGCGGCGATGTCGTAGCCGCGCCGCGCGGCGTGCGCCAGCGCGCGCCGGTCGGGCGGCTCGCCGACGTGATAGGCGTGCGTGCCGGCCGAGTCGACGCGCACCGCGTGCTGCAAGCCGGCAGCGACCAGCTGCGCGCGCAGCACGCCTTCGGCCGACGGCGAGCGGCAGATGTTGCCCATGCAGCACATCAGCACCGCCAGCGGCTCAGCCATTGCGCGCGTCCAGGTCGTGGTCGTCGCCGGCGCCGAACGCGCGCCGGCGCAGTTCGGCGAGCTGGTCGCGCACCCGTGCGGCCTGCTCGAACTCGAGGTTGCGCGCGTGCTCGAGCATGCGTTTTTCCAGTTGGCGGATTTCGCGCGCCAGATCCTTCTCGTCGAGCGCGTCGACGCGCGCGATGTCCTGCGCCGCGCGCGCCTGCGCGCGCCCGCCGCCGCTGCCGCTGTCGTAGACGCCGTCGATCAGGTCGCGCACCTGCTTGACCACGCCGCGCGGGGTGATGCCGTGCTCGGCGTTGAACGCCAGCTGGCGCGCGCGGCGACGCTCGGTCTCGCCGATCGCACCGCGCATCGAATCGGTCATCACGTCGGCGTACAGGATCGCCTTGCCGTGCAGATTGCGCGCCGCGCGGCCGATGGTCTGGATCAGCGACCGGGTCGAGCGCAGGAAGCCTTCCTTGTCGGCGTCGAGAATCGCCACCAGCGACACCTCGGGGATGTCCAGCCCCTCGCGCAGCAGGTTGATTCCGACCAGCACGTCGAACGCGCCCAGGCGCAGGTCGCGCAGAATCTCGACACGCTCGACGGTGTCGATGTCCGAGTGCAGATAGCGCACCTTGACGCCGTTGTCGCCGAGGTACTCGGTCAGCTGCTCGGCCATGCGCTTGGTCAGCGTGGTCACCAGCACGCGCTGGCCGGCGTCGACGCGCAGCCGGATCTCGCCGAGCAGGTCGTCGACCTGGCTGGTGGCCGGGCGCACCTCGACCTCGGGGTCGACCAGCCCGGTCGGGCGCACCACCTGCTCGACGACCTCGTCGCCCGCATGCTGGCGCTCGTAGTCGGCCGGGGTGGCCGAGACGAACACCACCTGGCGCATCTTGGACTCGAACTCGGCGAATTTCAGCGGTCGGTTGTCGAGCGCCGAAGGCAATCGGAAGCCGTACTCCACCAGGGTCAGCTTGCGCGCCCGGTCGCCGTTGTACATGCCGTTGAACTGGCCGATCAGAACGTGGCTCTCGTCGAGGAACATCAGCGCGTCGCGCGGCAGGTAGTCGACCAGCGTCGGCGGCGGCTCGCCCGGCGCGGCACCCGACAGATGGCGGGTGTAGTTCTCGATGCCCTTGCAGTGACCGACCTCGGTGAGCATTTCCAGGTCGAAGCGGGTGCGCTGTTCCAGCCGCTGGGCCTCGACCAGCTTGCCGGCTGCGCGCAGCTCGCGCAGCCGCTCCTTCAGTTCGGCCTCGATGCTCACCGCGGCCTCGAGCACCATCTCCTTCGGCGTCACGTAATGGCTGCTGGGATAAACGGTGAAGCGCGGGATCTTCTGCCGCGTCACTCCGGTCAGCGGGTCGAACAGCGTCAGCGCGTCGATCTCGTCGTCGAACAGCTCGACGCGCACCGCCAGCTCGGCGTGTTCGGCCGGGAAGATGTCGATCTGGTCGCCGCGCACGCGGAAGGTGCCGCGGGTGAACTCGACGTCGTTGCGCTGGTACTGCATGCGCACCAGCTGCGCGATCAGGTCGCGTTGCCCGATGCGGTCGCCGACTCGCATGGTCAGGATCATGGCGTGGTAGTCGGCCGGATTGCCGATGCCGTAGATCGCGCTGACCGTGGCCACGATGATGACGTCGCGGCGCTCGAGCAGGCTCTTGGTCGCCGACAGCCGCATCTGCTCGATGTGCTCGTTGATCGCGCTGTCCTTCTCGATGAACAGGTCGCGCTGCGGCACGTAGGCCTCGGGCTGGTAGTAGTCGTAGTAGCTGACGAAGTACTCGACCGCGTTGCGCGGAAAGAACTCGCGGAACTCGCTGTACAGCTGCGCGGCCAGCGTCTTGTTCGGCGCGAACACGATCGCCGGCCTCCCCAGGCGGGCGATGACATTGGCCATCGTGAAGGTCTTGCCCGAGCCGGTCACGCCGAGCAGGGTCTGAAAACTCAGCCCGTCGCGCACTCCGGCGACCAGCGCGTCGATCGCCTCCGGCTGGTCTCCGGCCGGCGCATAGGGCTGGTGCAACTGAAACGGCGAATCGTCGAAACGCAGCAGCGCGGGGGCTTGATCGACTGCGGTAACAGGGGGCATGGACGGTCCGGACGGGAGTGGCTGGGCGTTGCGCATCCCCGACATATGGGGGCGGATGGCCGAAGGCAAGGCAGACCGCCGACCGCGACCGGCCTAAAATCGAATGCTTTCCGGCGAATCCGACGCGAACTGGACTTCAACCGTCGCATTTTGCGCCGCCCGCACAGATCCCGTTCATTCCCGACAGACCCCCACATGAGTGCTTCGCTTTTCGCCAGCGTGGAAATGGCCCCGCGCGACCCCATCCTCGGTCTCAACGAGCAATTCCAGGCCGACTCCAATCCGGACAAGGTCAACCTCGGCGTCGGCGTGTACACCGACGAAAACGGCAAGCTGCCGCTGCTGGCCTGCGTCAAGGAAGCCGAGAACCTGCTCGCCGAGTCGCCCAAGCCGCGCGGCTACCTGCCGATCGACGGCATCGTGGCCTACGATCAGGCGGTGCAGGCGCTGGTGTTCGGCGCCGGCAGCGACGTGCTGCAGGCCGGACGCGTGGTCACCGCGCAGGCGCTCGGCGGCACCGGCGGGCTCAAGCTCGGCGCCGACTTCCTGCGCCGCCTGCGGCCGCAGGCGCGGGCGCTGATCTCGGACCCGAGCTGGGAAAACCATCGCGCACTGTTCGAGGCCGCCGGTTTCGACGTCGGCACCTATCCGTACTACGACGCCGCGCGCCGCGGAATCGATTTCGACGCCATGCTCGGCGCGCTGCAGCAGGCAGCTCCCGGCACGATCGTCGTGCTGCATGCGTGCTGCCACAACCCGACCGGCTACGACCTCGACGGCGCGCAGTGGCAACAGGTCATCGACGCCGTGAAGGCGCGCGGCCTGGTCGCGTTCCTCGACATGGCCTACCAGGGTTTCGGCGAGGGCATCGCCGAGGATGGAGCCGTGATCCGCAAGTTCGTCGACAGCGGCCTGGACTTCTTCGTCGCCACGTCGTTCTCGAAGAGCTTCTCGCTGTACGGCGAACGCGTCGGCGCGCTCAGCATCGTCTGCGCCGACCGCGACGAGGCAGCGCGCGTGCAGTCGCAGATCAAGCGCGTGATCCGCACCAACTACTCGAACCCGCCGACGCACGGCGCCCAGGTCGTCGCCATGGTGCTGAACACCCCGGCGCTGCGCGCGCAGTGGGAGCAGGAACTGGCGACCATGCGCGAACGCATCCGTGGCATGCGCACCGCGCTGGTCGAGCGGCTGAAGGCGCACGGCGTCGACGCCGACCTGAGCTTCATCACCCGGCAGAAAGGCATGTTCAGCTACTCCGGGCTGAATGCCGCGCAAATGTCGCGTCTGCGCGACGAATTCGGCATCTATGGGGTCTCCAGCGGCCGCATCTGCGTGGCCGCGCTGAACGGTCACAACGTCGACTACGTCGCCCGCGCAATGGCCACCGTGATGCGTTGAGCCACCACCCGGCGCCAAACGGCACCGGGCGGTACAATTGCTGCAACGCATCAGGGAGGGCGGGGGATGGTTTACGACTGGTACGAATCGCAACGCGCGATGCTCAGCCCGCTGGCGGATTTCGCTCAGGCGGCGTCGAAGTTCTACACGAACCCGCTGTGGCCGCTGGCGCACACGCCGGCCGCGCACCGGCTGTCGGCCAGCTACGAGCTGATGCACCGGCTGCTGAAGAATTACGAAAAGCCGCCGTTCGACATCACGCGGGTGGCGGTCGGCGGGCGCGAAGTCGCGGTGCAGGAGCAGCTCGCGCTGGCCAAGCCGTTCTGCCGGCTGCTGCGCTTCAAGCGCTACACCGACGACCCGCAGACCCTCGAGCTGATGAAGACCCAGCCGACGGTGCTGATCGTGGCGCCGCTGTCCGGGCACCACGCCACGCTGCTGCGCGATACCGTGCGCACCATGCTGCAGGACCACAAGGTGTACATCACCGACTGGATCGACGCGCGCATGGTGCCGCTCGAACAGGGCCGCTTCTCGCTCGACGACTATGTCGACTACGTACGCGAGTTCCTGCGCCTCGTCGGCCCCGACGTGCACGTGATGTCGGTGTGCCAGCCGACCGTCCCGGTGCTGGCGGCGATTTCGCTGATGGCCTCGGACGGCGAGGCCACGCCGCGCTCGATGACCATGATGGGCGGACCGATCGATGCGCGCAAGTCGCCGACCGCGGTCAACAACCTGGCGATGAACAAGAGCCACGAATGGTTCGAGTCCAACGTCATCTATCGCGTGCCGGTCAATTACCCGGGAGCCGGAAGGCGGGTCTACCCCGGTTTCCTGCAGCACACCGGATTCATGGCGATGAACCCGGACCGGCACATGAAGTCGCACTACGACTTCTTCCTCGACCTGATCCGCGGCGACGACGACGACGCCGACGCCCACCGCCGCTTCTACGACGAGTACAACGCCGTGCTCGACATGGACGCCGACTACTACCTCGACACCATCGATGTCGTATTCCAGCGCTTCGCGCTGGTCAACGGCGACTGGCGGGTCGACGGCAAGCCGGTACGGCCGCAGGACATCCGCGACACCGCGCTGCTGACCATCGAGGGCGAGCTCGACGACATTTCGGGTGCCGGGCAGACCGCCGCGGCGCACGATCTGTGCACGGCGATTCCGCAGACCGACCGCGCGCACTACACGGTAACGGGTGCCGGCCATTACGGCATCTTCTCGGGCCGCCGCTGGCGCGCGCTGGTCTATCCGCGGGTGCGCGACTTCATCGCCGCGCATCGCGACGGCGCGCGGCAGCCTGCGCCGCTCAAGCGCGCCTGATCCCGGCCCGATGCTGCCCGGTCTGGCCGAGCGCATCGATGCGGCGCTGCCGCAGACGCAGTGCACGCGCTGCGGTTATGCGGACTGCCGCGCGTATGCCGAAGCGGTGGCCGAAGGCAGCGCGGCAATCAATCGCTGCCCGCCGGGCGGCGCCGAGGGAGTCGCGCGGCTTGCCGCGCTGACCGGACGCGAGCCCGCGCCGCTCGACGCGCAATGCGGTGCCGAGGCTGCTCTGCGCATCGCCCACATCGACGAGACCGGCTGCATCGGCTGCACGCTGTGTCTGCGCGCGTGCCCGGTCGACGCCATCGCCGGGGCGCGCCGGCGCATGCACACCGTGGTCGCGGACTGGTGCACCGGCTGCGCGCTGTGCGTGGCGCCGTGCCCGACCGACTGCATCAGCCTGCTGCCGCCGGCGTCGACGGCCACCGGCTGGGCGGCGTGGAGCGCCGAGCAGGCCGACGCCGCGCGTGCACGCCACGCGCGCCGCGCCGCGCGCCTGGCGCGCGCGCAGGCGCTGCGCGAACAGCGCCTGCGCGCACTGACGCCGACGCCTGCGGTCGACCCGGCGCTGCTCGCCGCAGCGATCGAGCGCGCGCGCCGCCGCCAGGCCGCGCGCTGACCCCGACGATGCGGCGTCAGGACGTCGAAACCGTGTTCGCGCGGCTGCGCGCGGCCAATCCGAGTCCGCGCAGCGAGCTGCATTACCGCAACGCGTTCGAGTTGCTGATCGCGGTTCTGCTGTCGGCGCAGGCCACCGACGCCAGCGTCAACAAGGCCACGCCGGCATTGTTCGCCGCCGCCCCCGACGCGCGTGCGATGGCCGCGCTGGGCGCCGACGGAATCGCCGCGCACATCCGCTCGATCGGGCTGTACCGGACCAAGGCGAAGAACGTCGCCGCGCTCAGCGAACTGCTGCTGCTGCACCACGGCGGACAGGTTCCCGACAACCGCGAAGCGCTCGAGGCACTCCCGGGAGTCGGCCGCAAGACCGCCAACGTGGTGCTCAACATCGCCTTCGGCCAGCCCACCCTTGCGGTCGATACGCATATCTTCCGCGTCGCCAACCGCCTTGGCCTGGCGCCCGGCAAGACGCCGCTCGAAGTCGAGCAGCGTTTGCTGCGCGTGGTGCCGAAGGCCGACCTGCACGATGCGCACCACTGGCTGATCCTGCACGGACGCTATGTCTGCAAGGCGCGACGTCCCGAATGCTGGCGCTGCGCGCTCGCCGACCTGTGCCCGTACCAGCCCAAGTCGCAGCTGCCCACGGCATGAAACCGCGCCCTTCGTGCCGCAAGCGCGTGGCGCGCCAGCTGCGCGGCGCGCTGGCGCTGGCCGCCGCGTTGCTCGCCGCACCGGGATTCGCGGCTCCGATCCAGGTGCACGACGACGTCGGCAACCTGCTGCGGCTGCCGCAACCGGCGCGCCGCGTGGTGGCGCTGTCGCCGCAGCTGCGCGAACTGGCCGCAGCTGCGGGCGCGCCGCTGGTGGCCAGTGTGCGCGGCGCCGGCGGCGCGCCCACGTTGCCGCGGGTCGGTGATGCGTTCGCGCTGAACCTGGAAGCGATCGCCGCGTTGCACCCGGACCTCATCCTGGCCTGGCATTCGGGAACGCCGCCGCGACAGCGCGCTGCGCTGCGCGAACTCGGCGTTCCGGTGTTCTGGGCCGAAACCACGCAACTCGAGCAGGTCGCCGTCGACGTGCGCCGCATCGGTCGCCTCAGCGGCCATGCGCGACGCGCCGATGCATGGGCGGCCGCGTTCGATGCACGCCTGGCCGCGTTGCGCGCGCGCTATTCCGGACGGGCCCCGGTACGCGTGTTCTACCAGGTCTGGCCGCGACCGCTGATGACCGTCGGCGGCCCGCAACTGATCGACCGTGCGATCGCGCTGTGCGGCGGGGTCAACCCATTCGCAGCGCTGCGCCAGCCGGCGCCGGCGATCAGCCGCGAAGCGGTGCTGGCGGCCAACCCGCAGCTGATCGTCGACGCCAGCCCCGACGCGCATGCGCTCGACGCCTGGCGTCGCTTCGGCGACGTCGCCGCGGTGCGCCACGGCCAGCTGGTGCGCATCGACCCCGATTCGCTGCCGCGCATGGGGAGCCGGGTTCTGGATGGCGTGGCACAGCTGTGCCAGGCGATCGATGTTGCGCGGCGTGCCGACGCGACCGCGAATGCGGCCCGCACGCCACGCGCGCTGCGCTCAGCTCAGGCCGGCACCCACAGCGCGGCACCGCCGTCGCGTGGCACCCGTTGCCAGGCACAACCGTAGACCTGCTGCAACACCGGCGCGCGCAAGACCGTGTCGGCGACGCCGGCGACCCAGGCGCCGTCGTCGGTCAGCGCCAGCACATGGGTCGCCAGCCCGGCGACCCAGTTCACGTCATGCGCGGCGAACACCAGCGCATGCGCGCGCAGGCCGCCCAGGCGCCGTGCCAGCAGCGTCTGGTGCGCCGGATCCTGGAAGCTGGCCGGCTCGTCGAGCAACAGCAGCGGCGCGCGCTGCGCCAGCACCTGCGCCAGCGCCACGCGCTGGCGCTCGCCCGCCGACAGCTGCAGCAGCGCGCGACCGGCCAGCGCAGCGGCGTCGAATGCATCGAGGCACCGCAGCGCTTCATCCGGGTCGGGATTCGGCTGCGCCAGCATCACCGCGTGCAGCACCCCGATGCCGAAACGGTCCAGCGCCTGCGCGGGCATGTACGCGCGGCAGCGCGCCAGCGCGCGCGCGCCCAGCCGCGGCAACGGCGCATTGTCCAGCAGAACCTTGTCCGACATCGACTCCAGTCCGGCGATGGTGCGCAACAGCGTCGACTTGCCGGCGCCGTTGCGCCCGAGCAGTGCCCAGCGCTGGCCGACGTCGACCTGCAACTGCAGCGCGCGCAGCAGCACCCGAGCGCCGCGCGTCAGATCGAGCCCGTCGATGCGCAGCATCAGCGCGCCTGGCGCGCCAGCAGCGCGATGAACACCGGGGCACCGCACAGCGCGGTGACCGCGCCGACCGGCAATTCGTAAGGCATCGCCACGCCGCGCGCGAGCGCATCGGCCGCGACCAGCAGCGCCGCGCCGAGCAGCGGCGCGGCCCACGCCAGCTGGCGCATGCGCACCGCGCCGCGCAGCCGCAGCAGGTGCGGGACGACCAGTCCCACGAAACCCACCGCGCCGGCGGTCGCGACTGCCGCGCCGGTCGCCACCGCGGCCAGCAGCACCAGCGCGACGCGCAGCCGCGCGACCGGCTCGCCGAGCAGCCAGGCGTGTTCGCCGCCGAGCGCGAGCCGATCGAACGCGCGCCGCCAGCGGTGCAGCAGCACCCCGAGCACGGCTGCCAGCGCGCACAGCGCTCCGCCCCAGCGCGCGCCGGTCAGGTCGCCGACCAGCCAGAACATCGCGCCGCGCAGGCTTTGCGTCGGCACCAGCGCCAGCAGCAGCGTCGAGCCGGCACCGAACAGCGCCGCCAGCATGGCGCCGATCAGCACCAGCTGCGCGGCAGCCTCGTCGTGCGGACTGGCCAGCGCCCGCCGCCCGAGCAACAGCAGCAGCCCCAGCGCGGCCAGTGCGCCGCCGACGCTGCCCAGCCACAATGTGCCGCCGAGCAGCAGCATCGCGATCGCGCCGAAGCCCGCACCGGCCGACGCACCGAGCACGAACGGATCGGCCAGCGGGTTGCGCAGCAACAGTTGCAGCGCCAGACCGGCCTGCGCGAGCAGCGCGCCGACTCCGGCGCCGGCCAGCACCCGAGGCAGCCGCAGCTGCTCGATCAGTGCCGGTTGCCAGCCGCCGGCACCGACCGCGAGCCCCAGAGCCAGCGCTGCGCACAGTGCGCCGCCGACGGCCAGCGCGAGCCGCGCCGATCGTGGCTCGGCGGAACTCGCGGCCGCCGGCAGTTCGCGCATCGCGCTCACGCTCCCGGAAGCTGCCAGTTCAGCGTCAGGTACACGCCGAACGGGTCGCGGTTGTAGCCCCACACGGTCTGGTAGCGCTTGTTCAAAGCGTTGCGCAGTTGCAGGTTCCAGCCCCAGTCGTCGCCCAACGGCCCGCCGACGTGCACGTCCAGCGTCGTGTAGCCGCCCAGGTCCACATGCGCGTCGTTGCCGTCGACGTCCCAGCGCGCGCTGCTGGCGTGCACGCTGGCGCCGGCGTCGAGCACGCCGATGCGCCGCTCGACGTCCAGGTTGGCGAGCCTGCGCGCGCGCCGCTGCAGCGTCGGCTGTCCGCCCGCGTCGAGCTGCACCGGCTGCTGCAGCGTGACGTTGCCCTGCACGTGCCAGCCGCGCCAGCCGCCCTGCGCGCGCAGCTCGACGCCGCGGGTGCGGCTGGCCGCGATGTTCTGGAACTGGCTGCTGACGTAGTCGTACTGCCATTGCTGGGCGAGCCGCGTCTGGAACAGCGTGCCGCGCAGCAGCCAGCCACCGCCGCTCCACTGCAGCCCGCCCTCGACCGAATGCGCCTGCTCGGGCTGCAGCGCAGCGTTGCCGTAGTACGGCGCGTACAGATAGCCCAGCGGCGCCGCGGCGAACGCGCTCGACCAGTCGGCGATCAGCTTGTAGCCGCCGCCCAGCAGCCTGCCGTAGCCGAGGTAGCCGGTGGCGTGCGCGCCGTAGCCGCCGATGAAGTCGTCGCGCACGTTGAGCTGCCATTGGTTGGCGCCGAGGCTTCCGTCCACTCCGGCGAACAGCGCCTGCGCGTCTCGGGTATGCGTGCTGATCGATCCGGTGGCCGAATCGACGCGCTGACGCTGCGCCTCCAGACCCGCGGTCGCCTTCCAGCCGCGCGCGAGGTCGACGACGTTGCGCCACTGCAGCTGCTGCACCCGGGTGCGGTAGCTGTCGGCAAAGCCGAACGCGCTGTAGTTGGTGAACGCGTCGCTCGTCTGCTGCTGCGACACGCTGAGGTGGCTGCTCCATCCTGCGGCGAGCCGGCGCTGCGCGTACAGCTGCACCAGCTGCTGGGTGATGTCGCTCAGATTGGTGTCGGTCGGAGCCGCGTACGTGGTGCTGTCGTAACTCACGCGGCCCTCGCTGCGCAGCACCCGCAGACCGACTGCGCCGCCGCCGTCGAGCGCCATGCGCAGCGCCAGGTTGGCACTGTCGCTGCGCACCCCGTTGGCGTTGGGGTTCGCTTCCGGGTATTGCGCCGGATTGACCGCGCTGATTCCCTGGCTGGTCGTGCGGCTGGCACCGCCGTGCACGGTCAGCGCGCCGAAGTGCTGCGTGGCCTCGGCGCTGGCGCCGAAGCTGCCGTGGCTGCCTGCGCGCAGGCTCAGCGCCGCGCGCGGACCACCATCGCGCGTGGTGATCAACACCACGCCGCCGATCGCCCCCGAGCCGTAGATCGCCGAGACGTCGCCGCGGATCACTTCGATACGCTGAATCTGCGCCGCGTCCAGGTTGTACAGATACGCCACTCCGGTGCTGTCCTGCGCATTCAGCGGCACGCCGTCGAGCAACACCAGCACGTCGGTGCCGCCGAAGCCGCGCACGAACACGTTCGACGACTGGCCGGGGCCGCCGTTGGTGGCCAGTTGCACGCCCGCGACCTGCTGCAGCAGGGTGTCGACATGGGTCGCTCCGCTGGCGACGATCTGCGCATGGTCGATGACACTGACGCTGGGCAGCGCATCGGCCAGCGGCTGGGCGAAACCGGTCGCCGAGACGACCACCGGAGGCATGGCCACGGCCGGCGGAAGCTGGGCCTGGGCTGCGGCCGGCAGCGCGAGCAGCGCGCAGGCCCAAGGAGCGCGCCGGGCACCGGCACGCCATGCTTGCAAACGAACTTCGAACATCGGGATTCCCGTTGGAAGCGGCCGCCGCGCTCCCCCGCACGGCAGACCGGAACCGAACACCGCGGTGCGCCCGCAAACGGGCAGGCGTGGGCGCCGCGACGGCGCCCCAGCCTGCCAGTCCCCGGACAGCGCTGCGGTCTTCTCCTGTTGGCCGGTATCCGGGCTGGCGAACGTTCTCCCGGGCGCCTTCCCAGTGCGCCGACGGCGGCACCAGTGGCACGAGCCCGGGGAGTGCGCGCTGATTGCGCGCATCCGCCGACCGTTGCGGGGGCAGCACAGTTGCGGCGGGATCGTTTCCGCCTGCTGTTTCCCGTTTAACCGCTTGGCCGACTGGCCGACGCGGCACCAACCCGGCCATGGTAGCCGACGCATCGGTCGACACGATCATCGACTGCACACTGGATAGAATCGCACGCATGACCTCCGCGACCCCTTCCGCACTGGAAGTGCAGCTCGACGACCTGGCCGACAAGGTCGAGCGCCTGGCGCTGCGCCACGCCGAGTTGAGGCGCACCAACGCGCTGCTCGAGCAGCGCGTCCAGCAACTCGAACTCGAACGCGACGCGCTGCGCACCCGCCTGGGGCAGGCGCGCACCCGCGTGGACCGCCTGCTCGAGCGGCTGCCGCCGGTGGCGGATTCGAACGACGAGCCACGATGAACAACGCGACCATCGAAGTCAGCATCATGGGCCAGAGCTATGTGCTGGCGTGCGCCGAGGGCGAACAGGACGCGCTGCGCCTGGCGGTTGCCGAGGTCGATCGGGAGATGTGCAGCATCCGCGACCTCGGACGCATCCGCGCACGCGAGCGCATCGCGGTGCTGGCAGCATTGAACCTGGCCCATGCCAAGCTCACCGCGCAGGCCGCCGGCCATGCTTCGGTGCCGCTTCCCCAGGACCTGGCGGTACGGCTGCAGCGCCTGCATCAAAGGCTCGACGGCGCGCTCGACGCCGATCCGCAGCTGCTTTGACGCAACGCGCGGGGGCTGCGGCACTCGTACAATGGGACGCGTCTGCCCGGGCCCTCCGCCCTGGCATTTCTTGAACCGATGCGCTGTGCCTCGGGCTTGGAACATCGTCGGTGGGTGCGCAGCGTCTCGCGCAGACGCTCCCGAAGCCGGCTGACCTCGCCCACCTGTCCCAAAGTGGGTTCAGGGATCGACGGGCGGCCCGGTCCGGGCAGACACCCCGCCCTCGCGGCACTCTCTTCACCCCAACGAGCGCCGTGCTGGTGGCGCGCCTTGCTGCCCACGGGATCGCGCCGATGAGCCTGCCTTTTGTCGTCGAACTGATGTTGCTGGGCTCGTGCAGCGGCTTCCTCGCCGGACTGCTCGGAATCGGCGGAGGCATGCTGCTGGTGCCTTTCCTGACCTTCATGTTCACTCGCGAGCACTTCGCTGAGCCGCTGATCGTGCACATGGCGATCGCCACTGCGTTGACCACCATCCTGTTCACCGCGACGTCGAGCGTGCGCGCGCACCATCGCCGCGGCGCGGTGCGCTGGGACGTCGCTCCGGTCATGGGGATCGGCGCGGTGCTCGGAACCTTCAGCGGCGCGCAACTCGCCGGGGCGCTGAAGTCGGCCTGGCTGGCACTGTTTTTCGCACTGTTCGTCGGCATTTCGGCGCTGCGCATGCTGCTGGCGAGCCGGCGCGCCGACGTTGAGCGCGCCGAAGCATTGCCGCGGCGCAGCCTGCTCGGTCTGGCCGGCGCGTGCATCGGCGCCATCTCGTCGCTGATCGGCGCCGGCGGAGGCTTTCTCACGGTTCCGTTCCTGCATTGGCGTGGCCTGCCGATGCGCAACGCGGTGGCGACCAGCGCCGCAATGGGGGTGCCGATCGCAGCCGGCGGGCTGTTCGGCTACGTCGTTGCCGGAATGCATGCGGCCGGGCTGCCGCGCTACGCGCTGGGCTACGTGTACCTGCCGGCGCTGTTCGCTTGCGCGACGACCAGCGTGCTGATGGCTCCGGTGGGCGCCGCGGTGGCGCACCGCATCCATGGCCAGGCGCTCAAGCGGGTATTTGCGCTGCTGCTGCTCGGACTGGCCGGGTACATGGCCTACAAGGGCCTGCACCGCGCCTGAAGCGCGCCTGGGCGATGCAGCGCTGGGTTCTCGACACCAACGTCGTGCTCGACTGGCTGGTGTTCGACGACCCGGCGATCAGACCGCTGGAGGCCAGGCTGCGCGACGCGCGGGCGCAGTGGCTGAGCTGCGCGCCGATGCGCGCCGAGCTCGACGACGTGATCGCACGACCGGCGTTCGCGCGCCGCGGCTCGGATTTGGCCGCCCGCTTGCACGCCCTGTACGCGCGCCACGCGCTGGAACTGCCGATCCCGGCGCCGACGCCACGGCTTTGCTGCCGAGACGCCGACGACCAGATGTTCATCGATCTGGCGCTGCAGCAACGCGCGAACTGGCTGTTCACTCGCGACCGCGCGCTGCTCGAACTGGCGCCGCGAGCGCTGGCCTGGGGCTTGCGCATCGCGCCGCCGAGCGCGCTGCCGGACTGAAGCGCGGCCGGCTCGAGCACCGCCGCGGAACCAGAGGCGCCGCGCTCAGCGCGACTTGCGCACCGACCAGATCAGCATCCCGGCGCCGATCACGATCAGCGGGATCGACAGCAGTTGGCCCATGCTCAGCCCGAACCACAGATAGCCGAGGAATGCGTCGGGCTGGCGAGTGAACTCGACCATGAAGCGAGCGAGTCCGTAGCCCAGCGCGAAACTCGCGGTCAGGAAGCCGCGCGGCCGTGGCTTGGCGCGCAGCCACCACAGCACCACGAACAGCAGAACCCCTTCGAGCGCCATCTCGTACAGCTCGGATGGAAAGCGCGGCACCATGCTGCCCGACTCCGGGTAGATCATCGCGCCGGGCCACCAGCTCGGCGCCACGCGTCCCCACAGTTCGCCGTTGATGAAATTGCCGATGCGACCGAACGCAAGCCCTGGCGGGATCATCGGCGCGACGAAGTCCATCAGGTCGAGCCAGTTCACGCGTCGGCGCCATGCGAACCAGCCTGCCGCGGCCATCACCCCGAGCAGCCCGCCGTGGAACGACATGCCGCCGTCCCAGACCTCGACGATTTGGCTCGGGTGGGCGAAGTACAGCCCCGGCTGGTAGAACAGCACATAGCCCAGGCGCCCGCCGAGGATCACGCCGAGCACTCCGACGAACAGCAGGTCCTCGACATCGCGCGAGGTCCAGCCGAAGCTGTCGTACGGTCGGTCGCGCAACCGGCGCTTGGACAGCAGCCAGAACGTCAGGAACCCCAGCAGGTACATGATCCCGTACCAGCGGATCTTCAGCGGTCCCAAGTGAACCGCTATGGGATTGAAATTCGGATGGATCAGCATAGCCCTCAAGTGTACGACCCGAAGCGTGTCGCTCCGACCGGTGGCCGGCTGACGCAGAAAGCCGGAGCGCGCACCCCGCGCCCCCCATTCGCCCCGGAGCGTGTAGCCGCGTCCGGTGGCCGGCTGACGCGCAAAGCCGGAGCGCGCACCCCGCGCCCCCCAGGACGCGAGCCGTCGCAGAGCCGCCTCAAGGCGGCGAGCGGTCCCCCCTTGGGGGGGAAGCAAGGCGGCTCGCGCCGCCTTGCTCAGGGGGGCTCACACCACCGCTTCGCTCTTCTTCGGCGGCTTCGAATCCGGCTCGGCGATCTCCAGCTGCACCTGGCCCTGGTCGTCGACATCGACCGTGACCCGGCCACCGTCGACGAGGCGGCCGAACAGCAGTTCGTCGGCCAGCGCGCGCCGGATCGTGTCCTGGATCAGGCGCTGCATCGGCCGCGCGCCCATCAACGGGTCGAAACCTTCGCGCGCCAGGTGCCGGCGCAACGCGTCCGTGAACGTCGCGTCGACCCGCTTCTCGGCCAGTTGCGCCTCCAGCTGCAGCAGGAACTTGTCGACCACGCGCAGGATGATCGCTTCGTCGAGCGCGCGGAAATGGATGATCGCGTCGAGCCGGTTGCGGAACTCCGGAGAGAACAACCGCTTGATGTCGACCATTTCATCGCCCTGTTCGCGCTTGGTCGTGAAGCCGATGGTGCCCTTTTGCATCGCCTCGGCACCGGCGTTGGTCGTCATGATCACGATCACATTGCGGAAATCAGCCTTGCGCCCGTTGTTGTCGGTCAGCGTGCCGTTGTCCATGACCTGCAGCAGCACGTTGTAGACATCCGGATGCGCCTTCTCGATTTCGTCGAGCAGAAGCACCGCGTGCGGCTTCTTCGTGATCGCCTCGGTCAGCAATCCACCCTGGTCGAAGCCGACATAGCCCGGAGGCGCGCCGATCAGGCGCGACACCGTGTGCCGCTCCATGTACTCGGACATATCGAAGCGCACCAGCTCGATGCCGAGCACGAACGCCAGCTGACGCGCGACCTCGGTCTTGCCCACGCCGGTCGGGCCGCTGAACAGGAATGCGCCGATCGGCTTGTCGGGCCGGCCCAGTCCCGAGCGGCTCATCTTGATCGCAGCCGACAGCGCGCCGATCGCCTCGTCCTGGCCGAACACGACGTTCTTCAGGTCGCGATCGAGGTTGCGCAGCTTCGAGCGATCGTCGGTCGTCACGCTGTGCACCGGAACGCGGGCGATCTTCGACACGATGTCCTCGATCTCGCCCTTGCCGATGGTCTTCTTCTGCTTGCTCTTGGGCAGGATGCGCTGCGCCGCGCCTGCCTCGTCGATGACGTCGATCGCCTTGTCGGGCAGATGGCGGTCGTTGATGTACTTGGCCGACAACTCGGCGGCTGCGCTCAGCGCTCCGGCGCCGTACTTGACACCGTGATGCTCCTCGAAGCGCGACTTCAGGCCCTTGAGGATCTCGATCGTCTGCTCGACGCTGGGCTCGACGACGTCGATCTTCTGGAAACGCCTCGACAGCGCGGCGTCCTTCTCGAAAATGCCGCGGTATTCGTTGAACGTGGTCGCACCGATGCAACGCAGCTGGCCCGAAGTCAGCGCCGGCTTGAGCAGATTCGACGCATCGAGCGTTCCGCCCGACGCCGCGCCGGCACCGATCAGGGTGTGGATCTCGTCGATGAACAGGATCGCACTGGGCATCTCCCGGATCTGCTTGATCACCGCCTTGATGCGCTGCTCGAAGTCGCCGCGGTACTTGGTTCCGGCCAGCAGCGCGCCCATGTCCAGCGAATAGACGACGCCATCGGCGAGCACCGCCGGCACGTGCCCCTGCACGATGCGCCAGGCCAGCCCTTCGGCGATCGCGGTCTTGCCCACGCCGGCCTCGCCAACCAGCAGCGGGTTGTTCTTGCGCCGCCGACAAAGCACCTGGATCACGCGCTCGACCTCGGCTTCGCGCCCGATCAGCGGGTCGATGCGCCCGTCGCGCGCCAGCGTGTTGAGGTTCTGCGTGAACTGATCGAGCGGCGTGTCCTTGGCCTCGCGCTCGTCGTCGTCCGCGCCACCCGATGCCGGCTTGGCCGGCTCGACCGGATCCGACTTGCGGATGCCGTGCGACATGTAATTGACCACGTCGAGCCGGGTGACTCCCTGCTGGTGCAGGTAATAGACCGCATGCGCGTCCTTCTCGCTGAAGATTGCCACCAGCACGTTGGCGCCGGTGACTTCCTTCTTGCCGTTGCTCGACGACTGCACGTGCATGATCGCGCGCTGGATCACGCGCTGGAAACCCAGCGTCGGCTGGGTGTCGACGTCGTCGCTGCCCGGCACCACCGGCGTGTTGTCCTTGATGAACGCGGCCAGACTCTTGCGCAGGTCGTCGAGGTTCGCCGAACACGCGCGCAGCACCTCGGCGGCCGAAGGGTTGTCGAGCAGCGCCAGCAGCAAGTGCTCGACGGTGATGAATTCATGGCGCTGCTGCCGCGCCTCGACGAACGCCATGTGCAGACTGACTTCGAGTTCCTGGGCAATCATCGCTTTCTCCTAAACCGCTTCCATCACGCACTGCAACGGATGGCCCGCCTGGCGCGCGGCGGCCATCACCTGCTCGACCTTCGTCGCCGCGACGTCCTTCGAATAGACGCCGCAGACCCCGCGACCATGTTGGTGGACATTTAACATGATCTGGGTTGCAGTTTCGAAATCCTTTGCAAAGTACCGCTGTATGACGAACACCACAAACTCCATCGGAGTGAAATCGTCGTTCAGCATCACGACCTGGTAGAGCGGCGGCGGCGCCAGCGCCTGGCGTTGGCGCTCGACGACGACGGCGTTTCCCGGGTCTGCTGCGGTGGGCTTGCGCGGTCTGGGCATGGCCCGATTCTAGGATTGCAGGCGCCCGCGCGCAGGCCATGGTTGTTGCGACGATTGTCGATCAACTTGACGCGGCGCGTCGCGATACACCTGACATATCGCGGGGTGTTCACGGCACGGTCACGTCTGCCATCGGAGCCATGCGCATCGACCCGTGCAGTGCGCGGTGCAAGGCTGCCCGCAATGCGGGCCCGTGCCGGGCGCACAAGAAAAAAGCCCCCGACTTTCGGCGGGGGCCCGATGCGTCGCAACGCGGCGCGTCACATGTGCTCGATCATGACCTTGCCGAACCCCGAGCACGACACCTGGGTGGCGCCGTCCATCAAGCGGGCAAAGTCGTACGTCACCCGCTTCGATTGGATCGACCGCTCCATCGACGCAATGATCAGGTCGGCAGCCTCGACCCAGCCCATGTGGCGCAGCATCATTTCGGCCGACAGGATTTCCGAGCCGGGGTTGACGTAATCCTTGCCCGCGTACTTCGGTGCGGTGCCGTGCGTGGCCTCGAACATCGCCACCGTGTCCGACAGGTTTGCGCCCGGTGCGATGCCGATGCCTCCGACTTGGGCGGCGAGTGCATCCGAAATGTAGTCGCCATTCAGATTCAGCGTTGCAATGACGTCATATTCAGCCGGCCGCAGAAGGATCTGCTGCAGGAAGGCGTCAGCAATCGAATCCTTGACAACGATCTCCTGTCCAGTCTTCGGATTCTTGAAGCTGCACCACGGGCCGCCATCGATCAGCTGCGCACCGAATTCCTTTTGCGCCAGCGCATAGCCCCAATCGCGGAATCCGCCTTCGGTGTACTTCATGATGTTGCCCTTGTGCACCAGGGTCACCGACTTGCGATCGTTGTCGATCGCGTACTGGATGGCCTTGCGCACCAGGCGTTCGGTGCCTTCGCGCGACACCGGCTTGATGCCGATTCCCGAGGTCTGCGGGAAGCGGATCTTGTTCACGCCCATTTCGCCGATCAGGAAATCGATCAGCTTCTTCGCCTGCGCCGACTCGGCCGCCCACTCGATGCCGGCGTAGATGTCTTCGGAGTTCTCGCGGAAGATCACCATGTCGATCTTCTCGGGCGATTTCACCGGCGACGGCACGCCGGTGAAGTAGCGCACAGGGCGCAGGCAGACGTACAGGTCCAGCTGCTGACGGAGCGCCACGTTCAGCGAGCGGATTCCGCCGCCCACCGGCGTCGTCAGCGGCCCCTTGATCGACACCACGAAGTCCTTCAGCGCGTGCAAGGTCTCCTCGGGAAGCCAGACGTCGGGCCCGTACACCCGGGTGGCCTTCTCGCCGGCGTAGATCTCCATCCAGGCGATCTTGCGCCGGCCACCGTAGGCCTTGGCCACGGCGGCATCGACCACGTCGATCATCACCGGAGTGATGTCGGCGCCCGTGCCGTCGCCCTCGATATAAGGCACGATCGGATGGTCCGGAACGTGCAGGACGTCGTTCGCGTCAACGGTGATTCGTTGCGCGTCTTCGGGTACGCGAATGTGCTGATACATGAAAGCCTCCGAGTGCAATGCGCCGAATTCTAGCCCCGCCAGCGGCTTTTCGCGATGTCTTTTATAAGACACAAGACTGTGCGGGTCGGATCGCGTGTCACGCCGTTGTCAACCGACATCGATGCATCTGCGTTAGGGCGATGGTCTCGCAGGAGATCGATCAACATCATTTCAACGAAAGGTCAGTCATGAAGAAGATCCTCGCCGCCTTGTTCGCTCTGTTCTTCGCCTCGGCCGTGATGGCCGCCACCCCGGCCAAGGAAGCCAAGCCGGAAGGCGCCAAGCCGGTTGCGCACAAGACCGTCAAGCATCACTACCATCACAAGAAAGTGATGCACAAGAAGATGAAGGCGCACAAGAAGGTCGAGAAGAAGGCTCCGACCACGAAGTAATCGATCCGGCGAGCGGGAACGATCCCGCTGCGATCGTCCAGGGCGCCTAAGGGCGCCCTGCTCATTTGCGCCGCATAATGCGCACCCATCCAGGAAAGAACCGGAGACGCTGCGATGGTCCTGAAACGATTGGCCCGGATGGCCCTGGCCGCGGTCGTCTGCGCGTCGGCGGCACCCGCCGCGCTCGCCCAGACGATGGTCATGCCGACGCAGACTCCGATCCAGGTCGGTCCTCAGCGCATCGAGGTCGACATCGCCAGCACGCCGCAACAACTCGCCCACGGGCTGATGGGGCGGCGCAGCCTGCCCGACGGACACGGCATGCTGTTCGTGTTCCCGAGCACCGAACACGTCTGCATGTGGATGAAGAACACCCTGCTGCCGCTGTCGGTGGCGTTCATCGACAGCCGCGGAACGATCATCAACATCGCCGACATGCAGCCGCAAACGCTCACCCCGCATTGCAGCATGCTGGCGGCGCGTTACGCCCTCGAAATGCCGCAGGGGTGGTTTGCCGCGCACCTCGTCGGCCGCGGCGCGCGCCTGAGCGGCTTCCCGTTCGGGACGCCGCTGCAGCCCTGAGCCTCAGCCGAAGTTGGCCTCGGCGAACGCCCAGTTGGCCAGCCGATCGAGCACGGTCGCAACGAAATCCGGGCGCCGATTGCGGTAGTCGACGTAATACGCGTGCTCCCAGACGTCGACCGTGAACAGCGGTTTGTCGGCTCCGCTCAGTGGCGTTGCCGCGTTTGCGGTGTTGACGATGTCGACCGAACCGTCGCCCTTCTTGACCAGCCAGGTCCAGCCCGAGCCGAAATTGCCGACGGCCGACTTCTGGAATGCCTCCTTGAACGCGGCGAAGCTGCCCCATTTGGCCTCGATGGCAGCACGCAGAGCGCCGCCGGGTTCGCCGCCGCCTGCCGGCTTCAGGCAGTTCCAGAAGAAACTGTGGTTCCACACTTGCGCGGCGTTGTTGAACACACCTCCGGCCGGCGCCTGACGCACGATGTCCTCGAGGGACATCGACTCGAACGCAGTACCCTTGATCAGGTTGTTCAGGTTCGTGACGTAGGCCTGGTGATGCTTGCCATGGTGGAACTCGAGGGTTTCCCGCGACATATGCGGCGCAAGCGAGTCGATGTCGAACGGCAGTGGGGGCAGCTTGTGTTCCATGGTGTGTCCTCTGTGGTTTCGGGCTGACAGAATCGCGATTGATTCTAGGAAGAATTCTTGTTCCTGGTCAGGCGCAGGGTCGCCAGCGGATGCGCGACCGCCTGCGCGGCGGCCAGTTCCAGCCGCGCCGCGCTGCGCGCTCCGGCGAGCACCACCGCGTCGCCCGCGCGCAGTTCGCCGGGCTCGCTGAGCACCCGCCCGTCGCTCGCCCAGGCCAGGCAGTAGCCGCGTCGCAGGGTCGCGTCCGGACTGAGCAGTTCCAGCCGCTGCTGCACGGCCTCGAGCCTCGCGCGCCGGGCCGCTGCATCGTGCTCGAACGCGCGCTGCCAGCGCGCCTGCAAAGCCTGCAGCGCGACCGCGCGCGCGGCCGTCGCGCGGCGCGGCTGCAAGCGCGACTGCAGCAGCGCCAGCGTCTGGCTGCGCGCCTCGAGCAGCCGGTGCACGCGCGCCTGCAGCCGCGCCTGCAGGTCGCGCAAGGCCAGCGCATTGCGCTGCAGCAGCCGCGCCGGTGCCGGCAGGCGCAGCTGCAGGCGGTCGACGCGCTGCTGCTCGCGGCCCAGCAACCGATGCACGGCGTTGCGCAGCCGCACCTGGGCCTGCAGCCACTGCTGCCGCAGCTCGACCAGTGCAGGCGCGCACAACTCGGCAGCCGCAGTCGGCGTGGCCGCGCGCAGGTCGGCGGCAAAATCGGCGATCGTGAAGTCGGTCTCGTGCCCCACGCCGCAGACCACCGGCAGCGCGCTGGCGGCGATGGCGCGCGCCAGCGCCTCGTCGTTGAACGCCCACAAGTCCTCCAGCGCGCCGCCGCCGCGCACCAGCAGCAGCACGTCGACTTCGGCGCGGCGCGCAGCCGTCTCCAGCGCGCGCACCAGTTCGGCTGGTGCCGACGCGCCCTGCACGCTGGCCGGATACACCACCACGCGAAGATGCGGGCTGCGGCGGCGCAAGGTGGCCAGCACGTCGCGCAATGCTGCCGCCTGCGCCGAGGTGATCACCCCCACCGCGCGCGGATAGCGCGGCAGCGCTGCCTTGCGCGCCGCATCGAACAGGCCTTCGGCCTGCAGCCGCGCCTTCAGGCGCAGGAACTGTTCGAGCAGCGCGCCGCGGCCCGCCGGGCGTACCGAATCGACCAGCAGCTGCAATTCGCCGCGCGGCTCGTACACACCGACCGCGGCGCGCAGCTCGACCCCCATGCCGTCGCGCAGCGCAAGCGCGCATTGTGCCGCGCGCTGCCTGAACAGCACGCAGCGCAACTGCGAGGCTTCGTCGCGCAACTGGAAATAGCAATGGCCGCTGGCGGCTCGGGTGAAGCCGCTGATCTCGCCCTGCACGGTGACCGTGCCGAAGCGCGCACCGAGGGTGTCGGCCAGCGCCCGCACCAGCGCGCCGACGCTCCAGCAACCCTGGCGCTCAAGCAACGCCATGGTTCCGCTCCGCCGGCCGCGGCAGCGAGCTGTCCACATCGCAGCGATGCCGCGAAGACGCCTGCCATGGATTCCCGCGGAACGCGGAAAATCGACGCAACCCTTTGATTTGGATCATCTTAATTGTGTCTAAAAAAGCGTCAAAGAAAAGCCGGGCACGGCAGATCAAGGCGTTGGAGCCGCCGCCACGACGTTACCCACATTGTTGTCCACAATTTTTCGGGATAACCACGGGCTCGCGCAGGCAATCGGCGTGGCCGCATTCATTACCATGCGCACAGCGTCACACCGTCCATCATTCGCCTTCGCGGGAGATCCGATCTTGTTCAGTCTTGTCGAAGCCGCCGGTTGGCCGATCTGGCCGCTGATCGCATGCTCGATTGCCGCGCTGGCGATCGTTTTCGAGCGTCTGGCCACGTTGCGCACCGCACGCGTCGTTCCGGCGACACTGCTCGACGAAGCCATCGCGGTCTCCAGCGGCGCGCTGCCAAGCGCCGACACCATCGACAAACTCGAGCGCAATTCGCCGCTGGGCATGGTGCTGGCATCGGGATTCCGCGCGGTGCGCCGACCCCATGCCAGCGCCGAGAGCCTGCGCGAGGACATGGAAAACGTCGGCCGCGCGGTCATGCACCGGCTCGGACGCTATCTGAACGCGCTGGGAACCCTGGCGTCGATCGCCCCGTTGCTCGGACTGCTCGGCACCGTGGTCGGGCTGATCGAGATCTTCGGCTCGCAAAGCGGCGCCGGCAGCAATCCGATCCTGCTCGCCCACGGCATCTCGGTGGCGCTGTACAACACAGCGTTCGGCCTGATCATTGCCGTTCCGTCGCTGCTGTTCTATCGCTATTTCCGCGGCCGCGTCGACGACTTCGGAATCGAGCTCGAACAGGCTGCCAGACGCCTGGCGACGCATCTGCAGCCGCACCTGGGCACGACCCGCTGAGCGCGGTGCGATGAACTTCCAGCGCCCCCGCCCCGACGATCCCGAGATCAACTTGATCCCGCTGATCGACGTGCTGCTGGTCATCGTCATCTTCCTGATGATCACGACGACCTACGCCAAGTACACCGAACTGAAGATCACGCTGCCGACGGCCAACGCACCGAAGGCTCAGCAGTACCCGAACGAAGTCGTCATCTCGATTGCCGCCGACGGCAGCTGCGCGGTCGACCACACCGTGCTTGCGCACGGCGACGTGGCCGACATCGCCGCCGCGCTGACCCGCGCCAGCCGAGGCCGCGCCGACACCATGGTCGTGATCAGCGCCGACGCGCAAAGCACCCAGCAGTCGGTGGTCAACGCCATGGAGGCGGCGCGACTCGCGGGGCTGAGCCGGCTGACCTTCGCCACGCAGCGGGGGCAGTGATGCGCGTTTGCGCGAAGCGGCGTCGATGAGCGCCGGCTGGCCCGCATTCTGGATGCGCCGCGGCATCGTGGCACACGCCCTGCTGCCTCTGGCGTGGGTTTTCGGTGCACTGTCCGCCTTGCGCCGGCTGGCGTACCGACTGCGGTGGCTCAGCGCGTGGCGTGCGCCGGTGCCCGTGGTGGTGATCGGCAATGTCACCGTCGGCGGCAGCGGCAAGACTCCGCTGGTGCTGGCTGCCGCGCAGGCGCTGCGCGCAGCCGGACTGCACCCGGGAATCGTCTCGCGCGGCTACCGGCGCGCGCGCGGCGCGCCCGAGCCGATGGCCGTGCTGCCCGACACCGACGTGCGCGCCTGCGGCGACGAGCCGCTGCTGCTGCGCCGGCTGGCCGACTGCCCGGTGTGGGTCGGGCGGCGACGCGCGCACGCCGCCGCTGCGCTGTTGCGCGCGCATCCCGAAGTCGACGTCCTGCTCGCCGACGATGGCCTGCAGCACCTGGCATTGCTGCGCGACGTGGAAATCGTCGTCGTCGACCCACGCGGCCCCGGCAACGGCTGGCTGCTTCCCTCCGGGCCGCTGCGCGAGCGCTGGCAGCGCCGGCGCGACGCCACGCTGGGACCGCGGGACGCACTGGCCTCGGCTCCGGGCGAGGCTGCTCGCTTCGCGCTGGAACGCCGTCTCGGCCACGCGCGCCATCTGGCCAGTGGCGCCCGGCTGACGCTGGCCGAGCTGTGCCGGCGTCACGCCGGAAATGCGCTGGACGCAGCCGCCGGAATCGGCGACCCGCAGCAGTTCTTCAGCCAGTTGCGCGCCGCCGGCGTGCCGCTGCGGCACGCGCTGGCGCTTCCCGACCACGCAGCGTTCGATCCCGATCCGCTGGCCATGCTCACCGCACCGGCCGTGCTGGTGACCGACAAGGACGGCCTAAAATGTCACCCGGCTATGCGTACGTACGATCGCATCTGGAGCGTCGAGCTCGAACTCGACGCCGACCCCGCCTTCTGGCCATGGCTGCTGGCGCGCGTGGCGCGCGCCCGAGGAACTCGCTGATGGACTCCCGACTGCTTGATCTGCTGGTCTGCCCGGTGTGCAAGGGCCCGCTGCTGCGCGAAGCCGACGAACTTGTCTGCCCGCGCGATCGTCTGGCGTTCGCGGTGCGCGACGGCATCCCGGTGATGATCGAAGAGCAGGCCCGCGACCTCGACGCGGTGCTCAACACCGACAGCACCGAGGACGCATGAGGCCGGGCGCGCCTCCGGCGTTCCACGTCCTGATCCCGGCCCGACTGGCTTCGACCCGCCTGCCGCGCAAGCCGTTGGCCGACATCTGCGGCGTGCCGATGATCGTGCACGTGGCACGGCGTGCCACGCGCAGCGGCGCATCGAGCGTCGCGGTGGCATGCGACGATGCGGCGATCGCGCAAGCCTGCGCCGCGCACGGGGTCCGTGCGCTGCTGACTTCGCCGGACCACGCCAGCGGCACCGACCGCATCGCCGAAGCTGCGGCCGCGCTGCACCTGCCCGACGACGCGGTGGTGGTCAACGTGCAGGGCGACGAACCGCTGATCGACCCGCAGCTGATCCGCGACTGTGCGCAACGGCTGCACGACGACCGCGAGGCCGAGCTGGCCACCGCGGCACACCCGATCGCCGACGGCGCCGCACTGCTGAACCCGAACGTGGTCAAAGTCGTGGTCGACGCGCGCGGCCGCGCCCTGCTGTTCTCACGCGCACCGGTTCCCTGGCGCCGCGACGAGGACATGCGCGCGCCGACGCTTCCCGGCGATCCGCCGTTCCTGCGTCACGTCGGCCTGTACGCGTTTCGCGGTGCGACGCTGCGCGCTTTTGCCGCCCTCGGCGCGTGCGCTCTGGAGCGCGCCGAGGCCCTCGAGCAGTTGCGTGCGCTGTGGCACGGCTGGCACATCGCGGTCCTGCAAGTCGATCACGCGCCGGCCGCCGGAGTCGACACCGCCGACGACCTGGAACGGGTACGCCGGGTCCTCGCGGCGTCAGCGGAAGGCTTATAGGCGCATGGTATTCTGGGATGAGCTTGCATTGTCACGATTCATTCAAAATACCAGAGGAGTTTTCATGCGGCTGATTCTGCTCGGAGCGCCCGGTGCCGGTAAAGGCACGCAGGCCGCGAACATCTGCGCGCGTTACGGCATTCCCCAGATTTCGACCGGCGACATGCTGCGCGCCGCGGTCAAGGCCGGCACCCCGCTGGGCTTGCAGGCCAAGGCGGTGATGGACTCCGGCGCGCTGGTCTCGGACGACATCATCATCGGCCTGGTCCGCGACCGCCTGCAGCAGCCCGACTGCGCGCGTGGATTCCTGTTCGACGGCTTCCCGCGCACCCTGGCCCAGGCCGACGCGCTGAAGGCCGCCGGCATCGCGATCGACTACGTGGTCGACTTCGAGGTTCCCGACGAGGACATCGTCGACCGCCTGGGCGGGCGTCGCGTGCATCCGGCATCGGGCCGTGTCTACCACCTGCGCTACAACCCGCCGAAAGTCGACGGCAAGGACGACGTCACCGGCGAGGACCTGGTGCAGCGCGACGACGACCGCGAGGACACGGTGCGCCGCCGCCTGGCCGTCTACCGCGAGCAGACGCGGCCGCTGGTCGACTATTACGCCGCCTGGCAAGCCAGCGGTGACGCCGCGGCGCCCAAGCTGCGGAGCATTTCCGGAGTCGGCGCAGTCGAGGCCGTTTCCCAGCGCATCTTCGACGCCCTGAACTGACGCGCCAGAGGCGCCCCGACAACCATGCAAATCGATCGACACGCTTTTCTCGTCACCGGAGCCGCATCGGGTCTGGGTGCTGCCACGGCGCGCCGGCTGGCCGCCAGCGGCGCACGCGTGCTGCTCGCCGACCTGCACGATGCGCAGGCCCTGGCCGACGAGCTCGGAGGCCGCTACCTGCGCTGCGACGTCACCGTCGAGGCCGACGCGACGGCCGCGGTCGCCGCCGCGCAGGAGCTCGGCGCGCTGCGCGGCCTGATCAACTGCGCCGGCATCGCGCCGGCGCAGCGTACGCTGGGCAAGAACGGCCCGCACCCGCTGGACGTGTTCGCGCGCACCGTCCAGGTCAATCTGGTCGGAACCTTCAATATGGCGCGGCTGGCCGCAGCGGCGATGGCCGCGCTGCCGCCGCTCGACGACGGCGAGCGCGGAGTCATCGTCAACACGGCTTCGGTGGCCGCGTACGACGGTCAGATCGGCCAGGCCGCCTACGCCGCGTCGAAGGCCGGAATCGTCGGTCTGACGCTGCCGATGGCGCGCGACCTGGCGCGCGACGGAATCCGCGTGGTGACCATCGCCCCGGGCATTTTCGAGACGCCGATGCTGATGGGAATGCCCGAGGAGGTCCGCGCCGCGCTCGGCGCCTCGGTGCCATTCCCGCAGCGGCTGGGCCGCCCGGACGAATACGCCCAGCTGGTCGAGACCATCGTGCGCAACACCATGCTCAACGGCGAAACGATCCGCCTCGACGGCGCGATCCGCATGGCGCCGAAGTGACCGCGCGGCGCGCGGGGACCGCAGCGTGATTCCCCAGGATTTCATCCAGGAGCTGCTCGCGCGCGCCGACATCGTCGAGATCGTCGGCTCATCGGTGCAGTTGAAGAAGGCGGGGACCAACTACAAGGGTCTGTGCCCGTTCCACAGCGAGAAATCGCCATCGTTCACGGTCAGCCCGGGCAAGCAGTTCTACCACTGCTTCGGCTGCGGCGCCCACGGCACCGCGATCGGCTTCCTGATGGAGCATCTCGGGCTGAGCTTTCCCGACAGCGTGCGCGAACTCGCGGCGCGCTCCGGCATGACCGTTCCGCAGCCGCAGCTCGACTCCCGCCAGCAGCAGCAGGTGCAGGCGCAGCGCGATCTGCGGCGCACGCTGCACGAAGTTCTCGAGCAGGCCAACAGTCATTACCGGGATCGCCTGCGCACATCGCCGCGGGCGATCGATTACCTGAAAGGGCGCGGGCTGACCGGACGCATCGCGGCGCGCTTCGGCCTGGGCTACGCGCCCGACGACTGGCAGGCACTGGCCGCCGCCTTCCCCAACTACGATGCCGACCCGCTGGTGCAGTCGGGTCTCGTGGTGGCGCGCGACACCGCCGGCGAGACCCTCGAGCCGACCGGCTTCGACTCCGCGCGCGTGGCGCGCCGCTACGACCGGCTGCGTGACCGCATCACGTTTCCGATCCGCAACGTCCAAGGCGAATTGATCGGATTCGGCGGCCGCGTGCTCGACCGTGGCGAGCCCAAATACCTGAATTCGCCGGAAACCGCGCTGTTCCACAAGGGCGAGGAGCTGTACGGACTCCACGAGGCGCGCGCCGCGATCCAGCGCAAGGGACAGGCCGTGGTCGTCGAAGGCTACCTCGACGTCATCGCGCTGGCCCAGCACGGAATCGAGCACGCGGTGGCCACGCTGGGCACTGCGTGCTCGGCCGAGCATGTGCGACGCTTGTTCCGGCACGCCGCTCAGGTGGTGTTCAGCTTCGACGGCGACGCAGCAGGACGCCGGGCGGCGGCCCGCGCGCTGGAGGCTGCACTGCCGGCAGTCGGCGACGAGCGTTCGGTCAAGTTCCTGTTCCTGCCCACCGAGCACGATCCCGACAGTTTCGTGCGCACGCTCGGAGCCGAGGCGTTCGAGCGCGAACTCGCGCGCGCCCAGCCGCTGTCGCAGTTCCTGCTCGAGCAGGTCGGCGACGGTCTCGCGCTCGACACCGCCGAGGGCCGCGCACAGGCCGTCGCGCGCGCGCGCCCGCTGCTTGCGCTGCTGTCCGACAGCGCGCTGAAGACGCAGATCGTCGCCGAGTGCGCGCGCCGGCTCCAGTCCGCGCCCGCCGAATTGCGCGCGGCGCCGGCGGGACGTGCCGCGTCGCGAGATCGCTCGGCCGAGGCCGAAGACACGACTTCGATGCGCGGCGCGCTGCGCGCGCGCGCAGCGCGCCTGAGCGCGCCGCACACCGACCACGCGCGCACCGCATTGCGCATCCTGTTCACCCAGCCGCCGCTGTGGCACCAACTCAGCGCGACCCAGCACGCGTTGCTCAAGCAGCCCGACGCCGCGTCGCAGCAGCTGGCCGCCTGGCTCGAGTCCCGACTCGACATGGAGCCGCAACTCAGCTCTCCGGCATTGTGGGAGGCGCTGCGCGCAGACGGCCTGCTCGATCAGGCCGCATCGCTGGCTCCGGCAGACCTGCTCGATCTCGACGGCGACGAGTTGCGCACCCACCTGTTCGGCGCGCTCGACAGCATCGAGCGCGACTGGGTCAAGCGTCGGCAGCAGCAACTGGCCGCCGACGGCCTGCGCAGCGAAGACGAGCGGCTCGAATACGGCGCGCTCTCGGCGCGCTTGCGCGAACTCGGGCGCAAACTGCCGCGACTGTAGGGCGGCGCTGACGCCGGCGCACTTGAATTTCGGGGGGTCGGACTATAATTGAACGTTTCTCGGGAAATCCATCGCCGAGGCCTGTGCAAGCGCGCCTTCCCCACCGCCGAATCGCTCCAATCGCTCCAATCGCTGCCATCGCGCCTATGGTCCGAATGGTCCGAATGGTCCGAATGGTCCGAATGGTCCGAATGGTCCGAATGGCCCGAAAGACCCGAATGGATCCGATCGACCCATCGGGCCATTCGGCCTGCCTGCTCGGACAAGGCGGCTTGGGCGTTCCCGCAGCCCACGGGGGGCGTGCTTGGCCGTCCGTGTCGTCGCCACGAGGAGCCGGAACATGACCAAACCGAAGTCCGCCCCAGCCACGAAGGCCGCGCCGCGCGGCGCGGCCGCGACGCCGCGCAAACGCGCATCAACCACCACCACGCCTGACGCCATGCCAACGTCCAAGACCACCGCCAAGACCGCCGACACCGCGAAGCCGACGAAGGCACCGAATACGGCGGCCAAGGCGCCCAAGACACCGCCGGCCGAAGCCGCGCAGCGGGCGAAGGCCGCGTCGGCCCGGGTCGACGACAAGGCCGCGAAGGCGGCGAAGTCGCTGCCTGCGGACGACTACGTCGCCGACGAGTCCGACGAAGGTGCTGCTCCTGCTGCGCCGATGCCGCGCGGCCGGCGGCCGTCGCGCGCCAAGGAAAAGCAGCTGCTGAAGGAGTTCGGCTACGACGACTCGAACGTCACCGAGGAAGAACTCGCGCGCCGCAGGCAGCGGCTGAAGAACTTGATCAAGCTGGGCAAAACGCGCGGGTTCCTGACCTACGGCGAGATCAACGATCACCTGCCGGACAATCTGGCCGACCCTGATCTGCTCGAAACGATCATCAGCATGCTCAACGACATGGGCATCGCGGTCTACGAGCAGGCGCCCGACGCGCAGACCCTGCTGCTGAACCAGCACGGCCCGACCACGTCGAGCGACGAGGAAGCCGAGGAGGAAGCCGAGGCGGCGCTGTCGTCGGTCGACTCCGAATTCGGCCGCACGACCGATCCGGTGCGCATGTACATGCGCGAAATGGGCACCGTCCAGTTGCTGACTCGCGAGGGCGAGATCGTCATCGCCAAGCGCATCGAGGAAGGCCTGCGCAAGATGATGCTGGCGATTTCGGCGTCGCCGGCGACGGTGGCCGAGATCCTGGCGATGGCCGCTCGCATCGCGAACAACGAACTTCCGGTCGACGAAGTCGTCGACGGCATGGTCTCGGACGACGAATCCGACGACTACGTGGCCGAGGAGGACGTCGACTTCGCGCTGGCCGACGAGTCCGAGGAAGACGAGGAGGCGGCCGCCGCAGCCGCCAGCTCGGTCAAGCTCGAAGAGCTGAAGAACAAGGCGCTGGAGCGCTTCGCGCAGGTGCACGACGCCTTCATGAAAATGCGCCGCGCCTACGACAAGGACGGCTACAAGTCGGCGGCCTACGTCAAGGCGCAGGACGCGATTTCGCGCAACCTGATGGAAGTGCGCTTCACCGCTCGCACCGTCGAGAAACTGTGCGACCTGCTTCGAAGCCAGGTCGACGAAGTGCGTCGCCTCGAACGTGAAATCAGGCGCATCGTCGTCGACCGCTGCGGAATGCCGCAGGAAGAGTTCATCAAGAGCTTCCCCGGCCACCAGCTCGACCTGCAGTGGGCCGAACGGCTGGCTGCGTCGAACAAGCCCTATGCGCCGGTGCTCGAGCGCAATCTGCCCGGAATCCAGGAGCTGCAGCAACGCCTGATCGACACCCAGAACCGGGTCGTCGTTCCGCTGCAGGACTTCAAGGAAATCAACGCGCAGATGAGCCGCGGCGAGCAGGAAGCGCGCGAGGCCAAGCGCGAGATGATCGAGGCCAACCTGAGGCTGGTGATCTCGATCGCCAAGAAATACACCAACCGCGGCCTGCAGTTCCTCGACCTGATCCAGGAAGGCAACGTCGGCCTGATGAAGGCGGTGGACAAGTTCGAATACCGCCGCGGCTACAAGTTCTCGACCTACGCGACGTGGTGGATCCGCCAGGCGATCACGCGCTCGATCGCCGACCAGGCGCGCACCATCCGGATCCCGGTCCACATGATCGAGACGATCAACAAGGTCAACCGCATCTCGCGTCAGTACCTGCAGGAAACCGGAACCGAACCGGATGCCGCGATCCTGGCCGAGAAGATGGAGATGCCTGAAGACAAAGTGCGCAAGATCATGAAGATCGCCAAGGAGCCGATCTCGATGGAGACTCCGATCGGCGACGACGACGACTCGCACCTGGGCGACTTCATCGAGGACACCGGAATGCTGGCGCCGACCGACGCTGCGCTGCAGGCCAGCCTGCGCGACGTGGTCAAGGACATTCTCGATTCGCTGACCCCGCGCGAAGCCAAGGTACTGCGCATGCGCTTCGGCATCGAAATGGCCAACGACCACACCCTCGAGGAAGTCGGCAAGCAGTTCGACGTCACGCGCGAACGCATCCGCCAGATCGAAGCCAAGGCGCTGCGCAAGCTCAAGCATCCGACGCGCTCGGACAAGCTGCGCAGTTTCCTCGATTCGCTGTAGGAGCGGCGCGTATTCGCGGGTGGCGTCCGCGCCGCCCGCGGCGGGCCCTTGCGCCACGCGGATCCACGCTAGACTGCGGCCCATGTCGAACCTGCGCAAGCCTGTGACGAGAACGATCGTGTTCGCCGACATCGTCGGAAGCACCGGCCTGTACAAATCACTGGGCGATGCTGCGGCCGCACGGCTGATGACCTCGACCACCGAACTCATCGCCAACGCGGTTCTCGCCGCCGGCGGCGAAGTGGTCAAGACGCTCGGCGACGGCCTGCTCGCGGTGTTCGACGGCAACGATCCGGCAGTGCGCGCGTGCTGCGACGCGCAGCGCCTGCTCGCCGCGCGCGCGCTCCGAAGCCCGACCGCCGTTGCGCTGAAGGTCGGGCTGTCGCGCGGCCCGGTGGTGCTGACGCCTGGGGACTGCTTCGGCGATGCGGTCAACGCCGCGGCGCGGCTGTCCGACTCGGCTGCCGGAGGGCAGATCCTGCTCGGCGAAGCGGTCATCGAGGGCCTCGACGTCGAACGCGCGGCCAGACTGCGCAGCCTCGGTGCGATCTTCCTGCGCGGGTACGACGTTCCAGTCCCTGTGCACCAGATCGAGTGGGACGCGAGCTGGCAGGCCAACCAGACGCTGCCGCACATGCCGACCCAGCTCGGCGGCGGACTGGCGTCGGCGCGGCTGCAGCTGCGCTGGCTCGACCGCGAAGCCGAGTTCGGCGTCGAGCAGATGCCGGTGGGAATCGGACGCAGCCCATCGGCCGAATTCGCCGTCAACGACATCCGCGTATCCCGGCAGCATGCCCGCGTCGACTGGCGCGGCAGCTATTACACGCTGCTCGATCTGTCGAGCAATGGAACCTGGGTCCGGTTCGCCGGCCAGGACAATGTGCTCGCGCTGCGCCGCAGCGAGTGCGCGCTGCACGGTTGCGGCGAAATCTGCCTGGGCGCCAAACCGACCGACCCGACCGCGCCGACCGTCCAGTTCGGCCTGCGCTCCTGACCCGATGAACCCCGCGCCTTCCTTCCGCCACGACGACGCGGCGCGCAGCGCCGTGTTGCTGCTCAACCTCGGCACCCCGCAGGCGCCGACGGCACCGGCACTGCGCCGTTATCTCGGCGAATTTCTCAGCGACCGTCGCGTGGTCGAGCTTCCCGCGCTGCTCTGGCAGCCGCTGCTGCGCGCGGTGATCCTGCCGCTGCGCGCGCGCAAGTCGGCGGCCAAGTACGCAACGATCTGGCGCGACGACGGCTCGCCGCTTGCCGCCGGCACCGCGCGCCTGGCACAGGCGCTGCAGGACGAACTGCAACGCCGCGGACGCGCGCTGCTGGTGCGGCACGCGATGCGCTACGGCGAACCGTCGACCGCCGCCGAGCTCGATTCCCTGCACGCCGCCGGCGTCACCCGGCTGCTCGCACTTCCGTTGTACCCGCAGTATTGCGCGGCGACCACGGCCTCGTCGCTGGACGCGGTCATGCATTGGTTCGAGCGCACCCGGCGCCAGCCCGAATTGCGCACCGTGCGCAGCTTCGCCGATTTTCCCGGCTACATCGATTCGCTTGCCGGCAAGATCCGCGCGCGCTGGGAAATCGACGGCGAGCCCGAACAGCTGCTCATGAGCTTTCACGGCATGCCGCAGCGCACGCTGCACGACGGCGACCCGTATTTCTGCGAGTGCCAGGCCAGCGCGCGGCTGCTGGCCGACGCGCTGGCGCTGCCGCCGCAGCGCTGGCACGTGAGCTTCCAGTCGCGCTTCGGCCGCCAGGCGTGGCTGCAACCGTACACTGCGGCCACGCTGCAAAGGCTCGCGCGCGACGGCTGCAACGCGGTCGACGTGGTCTGTCCCGGATTCGCGGTCGACTGCCTCGAAACGCTCGAGGAAATCGCCATCGAAGGCCGGCAGATCTTCCTCGGCGCTGGTGGGCGCCAGTACCGCTACATCGAGTGTCTGAACTCAGACGCGCAGTGGGTTGCACGGCTGGCCGATCTGGTCGAGTCGCAACTGCAGGGCTGGCCCGACCAACCCGAACCTGCGGCCGCATTGGCCGAACGCGGCAAACGCGCGCGCGCACTCGGCGCACGTGCTTGACCTGGGCGGTCCCGGGCGCGCGGCGGCTCCGGCTGCGGCCCACACGTAGAATTTTGCCTATGCAACGCGCATTTAGCGCCAGGATCTGAATTGCTTCTTCGTCTTTCTCGCAACATTCCCGACTGGCTGGCCGACGCGCTGGTTCTCGCGCTGTCCGCTGCATGCCTGTTCGCATGGCTGGGATTGCCGCCGCTGCGCGACAACAACGAGGCGCTGTACGCCGACATCGGCTGGGCCATGGCGCATGGCGGCAGCTGGATCATTCCCCATCTCGACGGCGTCCCCTATATTGAGAAGCCGCCGCTGCTGTACTGGCTCATGGCGCTGGCTTTCAAGGCCTTCGGTTTCGGCGCCTGGCAGGCGCGCCTTCCCGACGCGGCTGCGGCGTGGCTGAGCTGCGTGCTGTGCATCGTCTGGGGACGCAGCGTGGGCGCGCCGCTTGCCGGGCGTTTCGCCGCGCTGGTCTGCGGCACCGCGCTGGGCTATGTGCTGATCGCACGCACCATCCTGTTCGACCCGCTGCTCGTGCTGTTCTGGCTTGCCGCGTTCGTGCTCGTTCAACGCGCGGTCTACGAGCGCCGCAAGATGTGGCTGAGGCTTGCCATGCTGCCGCTGGCGCTGGCGGTGCTGAGCAAGGGTCCGCTGGCGCTGGCTTTGCTTGGCCTGGTTGCGCTTGTACGGCTGCTCGCCGCCCCCGGCACCTGGCGTCGTGCAGCGCTGCTGCGCTTTTACCTCGACGTTCCCGCGATCGCCTTGTTCGTCGCGCTGCTGGCTCCGTGGCATGTCGCGGCGACCCTGCAACAACCGGGTTTCGCATGGTTCTATTTCGTCAACGAGACGGTGATGCGTTTCCTCGGCACCCGCATCCCGGCCGATTTCCACACCGGTCCCTGGTGGTACTACGCGCCGAAGCTGCTGATCGGCTTCTTCCAGTGGGTCCCGCTGCTGCTGGTCCTGGCATGGCGAGCGCCTCGCCTGCGCGACGGCATCGCAGCGGATGCCGCGCGCTGGGCCCGCGACGCCTCTGTGGTTCTGGTGGTGTTCTTTTCGTCGGCTGGCGACAAGGGCGCGTACTACCTGCTTCCGGTGATCCCGCTGGTCGCATTCTGGCTCGGCGTGCGCCTGCAGCATGCGGCCGACTCCGGAGCGCTGGACGCACTCAGCCGCGCGCTCGCCCCCGCAGCGCTGCTGTTCGGCGCCGCCGCCGTCGGCCTGTGGGCGGCCACGCTGGCGTCGCCGCTGCACGACTCACTGCTGCGCAGCGGGTTGCCGACGACGCAGTTCTCGCTGCTGCCGTGGCTGATCGGCTCAGTCGTGCTGTGCGCGCTGGCCGGCTGGGCCGGGCTGGCGCACGCCCATCTGGACAGCGGGCTGCTCGGCTACGCGGTGGTTGCACTGGTCATGGTCGCCTTCTCCACCGAGCTCGATGTGGCCAAGACCAACGACACCTCGCAGCGTCTGGTTGCCGCAGCGCTGCACAGGGCGATGCCGGCCGACACCGAGGTCTACTCGTGGCAGACCTTCGAGGACCACGACGCCTCGCTGCTGAACTATGGCTGGCATCCCGTGCGCGTGATCGACAGCACCAGCTCGGATCTGTGGTTCGGCTGTCGTTATCTGGGCGCCCGCGGTCCGTGCGTCGACGAACGCGCGCTGCGCCAGGCGCGCCGGGCCGGCCGACCGGTCGCGGTCTGGGTCGCACGCAACCGGCTGCCGAGCTTTCTCGCCAGCGGTTTGCAGCGCGGAATGCTGCAGCTGGCTTTCAAGGACAGCGTGGTGTTCATGAGCCGCGCTGGCGAAGCGGTGGCCGAGCGCTCGCGGTCGGGCCTTGAAATCGGCGCGCCCGTCCCCAGATGACCGCAGGACTCCGGCGCGCGAACCACGCGCCCGCATCGCAATCCCCCATCTGAAGCCTCCGGACCCATGAATTCAGCGCAGAATCCGAATCCCGAACCGACGATCGATCCCTCCGACCACGCCGCCGCGCCCGCAGCAGCCGGGACGGAGGCCAAACCGGCCGACCTGGCGCAGCAGTTGCAGAGCGCGCAACGCGAGATCGCCGAGCTGAAGGACCAGTTCCTGCGCGCCAAGGCAGAATCCGAGAACACCCGCCGGCGCGCCGAAGAGGAAACCGCCAAGGCACGCAAGTTCGCGGTCGAGTCGATGGCCCAGGAGCTGCTCCCGGTCAAGGACAGCCTGGAAGCGGCGCTGGCCGACGGCAGCGGCAGCATCGAGGCGATCAAGAAAGGCGTCGAGCTGACTCTGAGCCAGCTGCGCGGTGCATTCGAACGCAGCCGCATCCAGGAAATCGCCCCGGCCGGAGGCGAGCGCTTCGATCCGGCGCGCCACCAGGCGATCGCCACGGTGGCGGCCGAGCAGGCCGCCAATACCGTCGTCGGCGTGCTGCAGAAAGGCTACGCACTGGCTGAACGGACGCTTCGTCCGGCTTTGGTCACGGTCGCCGCCGCCGAACAAAATCCATAAAGCGCCCCTTGAAACAGCGACGCCGCAGCAGCATTTGAAAAGGCGACGGTCCGCCGCCTTCGACGCCGCGGACACGACCCGATCCAGACAATCACGGAGTACAAAATGGCAAAAATCATCGGCATCGACCTCGGCACGACCAATTCCTGTGTCGCGGTGATGGAAGGCAACGCGGCCAAGGTGATCGAGAACAGCGAAGGCGCGCGCACCACGCCGTCGATCATCGCGTACATGGAAGACGGCGAAATCCTCGCCGGCGCGCCGGCCAAGCGTCAGGCGGTGACCAACCCGAAAAATACCCTCTACGCGGTCAAGCGGCTGATCGGGCGCAAGTTCGAAGAAAAGGAAGTGCAGAAGGACATCGGCCTGATGCCGTACAGCATCAGCAAAGCCGACAACGGCGACGCCTGGGTCGAGGTGCGCGGCAAGAAGCTGGCGCCGCCGCAGATTTCGGCCGAAGTGCTGCGCAAGATGAAGAAGACCGCCGAGGACTACCTCGGCGAAGCGGTGACCGAGGCGGTGATCACGGTGCCGGCGTATTTCAACGACAGCCAGCGCCAGGCGACCAAGGACGCCGGCCGCATCGCCGGCCTGGAAGTCAAGCGCATCATCAACGAACCGACTGCCGCGGCGCTGGCATTCGGTCTCGACAAGGGTGGCAAGGGCGACCGCAAGATCGCGGTGTTCGACCTCGGCGGCGGCACCTTCGACATCTCGATCATCGAGATCGCCGACGTCGACGGTGAAAAGCAGTTCGAAGTGCTGTCGACCAACGGCGACACCTTCCTCGGCGGCGAGGACTTCGACCAGCGCATCATGGATTACATCGTCGTCGAGTTCAAGAAGGAATCGGGCGCCGACCTGTCCAAGGACGTGCTCGCGCTGCAGCGGCTGAAGGACGCTGCCGAAAAGGCCAAGATCGAGCTCTCCAGCAGCCAGCAGACCGAGATCAACCTGCCGTACATCACCGCCGACGCCAGCGGCCCGAAGCACCTGAGCATGAAGCTCACGCGGGCCAAGCTCGAGGCGCTGGTCGACGACCTGATCGAGCGCACCATCGAACCGTGCCGGATCGCGATCAAGGACGCCGGAGTGAAAATCGGCGACATCTCCGACGTGATCCTGGTCGGCGGCATGACGCGCATGCCCAAGGTGCAGGACAAGGTCAAGGAATTCTTCGGCCGTGAGCCGCGTCGCGACGTCAACCCCGACGAAGCCGTGGCGGTCGGTGCGGCGATCCAGGGTTCGGTGCTCGCCGGCGACCGCAAGGACGTGCTGCTGCTCGACGTCAGCCCGCTGACGCTGGGCATCGAGACCCTCGGCGGCGTGATGACGCCGATGATCAAGCGCAACACCACGATCCCGACCAAGCACACCCAGGTCTACTCGACTGCCGACGACAACCAGCCGGCGGTGACGATCAAGGTGTTCCAGGGCGAGCGCGAAATGGCCTCGGGCAACAAGCTGCTCGGCGAGTTCAACCTCGAGGGCATCCCGCCGGCGCCGCGCGGCGTGCCGCAGATCGAAGTCACGTTCGACATCGACGCCAACGGCATCCTGCACGTCAGCGCCAAGGACAAGGGCACCGGCAAGGAAAACAAGATCACGATCAAGGCCAATTCGGGCCTGAGCGAAGACGAGGTGCAGCGCATGGTGCGCGACGCCGAGGCGAATGCCGCGGAAGACCACAAGAAGCGCGAGCTGGTCGATGCGCGCAACCAGGCCGAGGCGGCTGCGCACGGCGTGCGCAAGTCGCTCTCCGAGCACGGCGACAAGCTCGATGCTGCCGACAAGGAAGCGATCGACAAGGCTCTGGCCGAGGTCGACGAAGCGCTCAAGGGCGACGACAAGGCGGCGATCGAGGCACGCACCGAAGCCTTGATGACCGCAAGCCAGAAGCTCGGTGAGAAAATGTATGCCGAACAGGCGGCCACCGCCGGAGGCGCCGAAGCGGCAGCGCAGCAAGGTGCCGCGGGCGGGGACGAAACCGTGGTCGACGCCGAGTTCAAGGAAGTCAAGGACGGCAAGGCCTGATTCCCCATGGCTGCTTGACGACAATGCGGGGAGGGCCTGACGCCCTCCCCTTTTGCATGGCACCCATTCGACGACGACCAGCATGGCCAAGCGCGATTTCTACGAAGTACTCGGCGTGTCCCGCGACGCGGACGAAGACGTCCTGAAGAAGGCCTACCGCAAGCTGGCCATGAAGTACCACCCCGACCGGACCCAGGGCGACAAGGACGGCGAGGAGAAGTTCAAGGAAGCCAAGCTGGCCTACGAGACGCTGAGCGATCCGCAAAAGCGCGCCGCGTACGACCGCTACGGCCACGCGGGGGTCGATCCGTCGGCTGCGGCCGGGGCCGGAGGCTTCGGCGGCGGCGCCGGATTCGCCGACTTCGGCAGCATCTTCGAGGAGATCTTCGGCGGCGGCGGGCGACGCGGCGGCGGCCAGCAGGTCTACCGTGGCGCCGACCTCAGCTACGCGCTGACCCTGACGCTCGAAGAGGCCGCGCTGGGAACGACCAAATCGCTGCGCATCCCGTCGTGGGACACCTGCGACAGCTGCCACGGCAGCGGCGCCAAACCCGGCACCAAGGCCAAGACCTGCCCCAGTTGCCAGGGCAGCGGAGCGACCACCCAGCGCATGGGTCCGTTCGCGATGCAGCAGACCTGCGGCACCTGCGGCGGCAGCGGCCGCATCATCCCCGAACCGTGCCCGGTCTGCCGCGGCCAGGGGCGCGTGCAGCGGCAGAAGACGCTCGAAGTGCAGATCCCGGCCGGAATCGACGCCGGCATGCGCATCCGCTCCAGCGGCAACGGCGAACCCGGCGTCAACGGCGGCCCCAGCGGCGACCTCTACGTCGAGATCCAGATCAAGCCGCATGCGCTGTTCGAGCGCCACGGCGACGATCTGCACTGCCGCGTTCCGGTCGGCATGACCGCGGCCGCGCTGGGCGCGCGCATCGAAGTGCCCACGCTCGGGGGCGCCGCCGAAATCGACCTTCCCGAAGGTACGCAGTCGGGCAAGACCTTGCGCTTGCGCGGCAAGGGTGTCAAGGGCATCCACTCGGGGCATCCCGGCGATCTGTACTGCCACATCGAGGTCGAGACTCCGGTGCGGCTCAGCGACGAGCAGCGCCAGTTGCTCGAGCAGCTCGATGCGTCGTTCAAGCGCGGCGGCGACCGCCACTCGCCGGCCGGCAAGAGCTGGGCCGACAAGGTGCGCGATTTGTTCAAATAGAGCTGCGCCCGCTGCGCGGCCGGCGTCCTCGGTCGATGCGACAATGGATGTTTGCGCGGGGCGGCATTCGCGGCCCCGCGACCCGGAACGCACCTGAACTGCCATGGAAGCCGAACAACTCAACGCCATTTCCGCCCAACTGCGCGACCTGTCCGAGCGAACGCAGCTTTTACGGGGGTATCTTTGACTACGCAGCAAAGGCCGCTCGCCTGAGCGAAGTCAGCGCCGCGCTCGAAGACCCCAGCGTCTGGAACGACCCCAAGCGCGCGCAAGAGCTCGGGCGCGAAAACCGCAGCCTCGAAGCCGTGGTTCTGGAAATCGACCGCATCGAGCGCGAACTTGCCGATCAGCGCGAGCTGTTCGATCTGTCGCGCGACGAGGACGACGACGCCACGCTGCTGGAAATCGAGGCCGATGTGCAGGCCACGGCCCGCCGCGTCGAGAACATGGAGTTCCGGCGCATGTTCTCGAACCCGATGGACCCGGGCAACTGCTTTGTCGACATCCAGGCCGGCGCCGGCGGAACCGAGGCCTGCGACTGGGCCGCGATGCTGCTGCGCCAGTACCTGCGCTATTGCGAGCGCCAGGGCTTCAAGGTCGAGGTGCTCGAGGAGTCGGCCGGCGATGTCGCCGGCATCAAGAGCGCGTCGATCAAGGTCGACGGCGATTACGCGTACGGCAAGCTGCGCACCGAAACCGGCGTGCACAGGCTGGTGCGCAAGAGTCCGTTCGACTCGTCGGGAGGACGCCACACGAGTTTCGCCAGCGTGTTCGTCTACCCCGAGGTCGACGACTCGATCGAAATCGACATCAACCCTGCCGAAGTGCGCATCGACACCTTCCGCGCCAGCGGTGCCGGTGGCCAGCACATCAACAAGACCGACTCGGCGGTGCGCATCACCCACCTTCCGACCGGGATCGTCGTGCAGTGCCAGAACGACCGCTCGCAGCACAAGAACCGCGCCGAGGCGTGGTCGATGCTGCGCTCGCGGCTTTTCGAGCACGAACTGCGCAAGCGCCAGGCCGAACAGCAAAAGCTCGAGGACAGCAAGAGCGACGTCGGCTGGGGCCACCAGATCCGTTCGTACGTGCTCGACCAGAGCCGGATCAAGGATCTGCGGACCTCGGTCGAGATTTCCAATACCCAGAAGGTGCTCGACGGCGACCTCGACGAGTTCATCACCGCCAGCCTCAAACAAGGCCTCTGAGCGGCGCCGCCGCGCTGGGCCACGACCACACGATGTCCACCGAACACGCCATCTCCCGCCACGACTACGCGCCGCCCGCTTACGACATCGAGCAGGTGCAGCTTGAATTCGATCTCGACCCCGAGCGCACCCGGGTGTGCAGCCGCATGCGGGTCAGGCGCCGCGCCGATGCTCCGGCCACTGCGGCGTTGCAGCTCGACGGCGAAGACCTGATGCTCAAGTCGCTGCAGATCGACGGCAGGCCGTGCATCTACGCCCAGGTCGCCGGCGGCATCCGGCTCGAGCATCTGCCCGAAGTCTTCGAGCTCGAACTCGTCAACAGCTGCGCGCCGCGCGCCAACACGCGACTGTCGGGGCTGTACCTGTCGGGCGACGCGTTCTTCACCCAGTGCGAAGCCGAAGGCTTCCGCCGCATCACCTACTGGCCTGACCGGCCCGACGTGATGAGCCGCTTCACCGTCGTGTTGCGCGCCGATGCGACGCGCTGGCCGGTGCTGCTGAGCAACGGCAACCTGGTCGCCGACACGACTCTGCCCGACGGCCGCCGCCAGGTCACCTGGGAAGATCCTTTCCCCAAGCCCAGTTATCTGTTCGCGCTGGTCGCCGGGCGCCTGGTGGCGCGCGCGCGCCGCGTGCGCGACCGCAACGGCCGCGAGCATCTGCTGCAGGTCTACGTGCGCGAAGGCGATCTGGACAAGACCGAGCACGCGCTGCACGCGCTCGAACAGGCGGCGGCGTGGGACGAGCAGCGCTTCGGCCTGAGCCTGGACCTGGATCGCTTCATGATCGTCGCGGTCAGCGACTTCAACATGGGCGCGATGGAGAACAAGGGCCTGAACGTCTTCAACACCAAGTACGTGCTGGCCAACCCGGCCACCGCGACCGACACCGATTTCCAGAACATCGAATCGGTGGTCGGCCACGAGTACTTCCACAACTGGAGCGGCAATCGCGTGACCTGCCGCGACTGGTTCCAGCTCAGCCTCAAGGAAGGGCTGACGGTGTTCCGCGACCAGGAGTTCAGCCAGGACCTGGCCGCTGCCGCCGGCGGCGCATCGGCCCGCGCGGTGCGGCGCATCGAGGACGTTCGCGCGCTGCGCGCGGTGCAGTTCCCCGAGGACGCCGGCCCGATGGCGCACCCGGTGCGCCCGGACAGCTACGTGGCCATCGACAATTTCTACACCCCGACCGTCTACGAAAAAGGCGCCGAGGTCGTGCGCATGATGCAGACCCTGGTCGGCCGCGACGGCTTCGCGCGCGGGCTGGCGCTGTATTTCCAGCGCCATGACGGCCAGGCCGTGACCTGCGACGACTTCCTCGCCGCGATGGCCGATGCGAACCCCGAATCGGCGCTGCACGCGAACCGCGCGCAGTTCGCGCTGTGGTACGCGCAAGCCGGCACGCCGCATCTGCGGGTGCGCGGACAGTACGACGCGGCCACCGCCAGCTACACCCTGCAGGTCGCGCAGCACAACCCGCCGAGCCCCGGCCAGGCGGACAAGCAGCCTCAGGTCGTTCCGCTGCGCGTCGGGCTGCTCGGAGCCGACGGCCAGGCGCTGCGCTTCGGCTACCGCGACGCGGCGCCGGCCGACGAGGCCTTGCTCGTCGTCACCGAGGCGCAGCAATCGTTCACGCTGACGGGTGTCCCCGAAGCGCCGGTGCCGTCGCTGCTGCGCGGATTCTCCGCTCCGGTGCTGCTCGACGACGGGCTCGACGATCGCGCGCGGCTGACGCTGCTGGCGCGCGACGCCGACGCCCTCAATCGCTGGGAGGCCGCACAGCGACTGGGGTTGTCGCGATTGCTCGCGGCCACCGCCGACCCGACCCTGGTGCTCGACGCGGCCTACCTCGACGCGCTGCGCGCGGTGCTCGGCGACGACTCCCTCGACCCCGCACTGCGCGAGCTCACGCTGATCCTCCCCGGCGAGGGCTATGTCGCCGAGCAGCTGGCCGAAGTCGACCCGCCCGCGGTGCACCGCGCGCGCCAGGCGCTGCGGGCGCAGATCGCCGACGCGCTGGCACCGGACTGGGAGCGCGCCTGGCACGCGATGGCGCCGCTGGGAGGCTGGCGCCCGGACTACGCCGGTGCCGCGCGCCGCGCGCTGCGCAACCTGGCGCTGGCGCAGCTGACACTGCGTGGCGGCGCCGCCTGGCAGGGCCGCGCGTACCAGCTGGTGAAGGACGCGGACAATATGACTGACCGCTTTGCTGCGCTGTCTGCGCTGGTCTCCGCCGGCGCCGAGCTTGCCGCGCCGGCGCTGCAGCGCTTTGCCGCGCAATTCGCCCACGAACCGCTGGTGATCGACAAATGGTTCGCGCTGCAGGCTGCCGCCCCAGGCATCGACGTCGATGCGGTGCGCGCGCTGATGCAGCATGCCGACTTCAACATCCGCAACCCCAATCGCGCGCGCAGCGTGATCGCGACCTTCTGCCACGGCAACCCCGGAGCGTTCCATCGCGCCGACGGCGCCGGCTATGCGTTCTGGGCCGAGCAGGTCGCCGCGCTCGATGCGCTGAACCCGCAGGTCGCAGCCCGGCTGGCACGCGCGCTCGACCGCTGGCGCCGACTGGCACCGGCCTACCGCGAAGCCGCGCACGACGCCATGCGCGGCCTCGCGGACCAGCGCAGCCTGTCGGCCGATTGCCGCGAAATCCTCGACAAGGCCCTCGCCTGATTCCCTGGAGCCCCGCATGGCACACGAACACATCACCCTGTCGCGCTGGCTGATCGAGCAGGAGCGCAGCCACGGCCACATCCCGGGTTCGCTGCGGCTGTTGATCGAGCAGGTCGCGCGCGCGTGCAAACGCATCAGCCGCACCGTCAGCCGCGCCGCCAGCAGCGGCGCGCTCGGCAGCCTGGGCAGCGAGAACGTGCAGGGCGAGGTGCAGAAGCAGCTCGACGTGATCGCCAACGACGTGCTGCTCGAAGCCAACGAGTGGGGCGGCCACCTGGCCGCGATGGCGTCCGAGGAACTCGAGACGATCCATGCCATTCCGCACCGCTTCCCGCGCGGCGAGTACCTGCTGATGTTCGATCCGCTCGACGGCTCGAGCAACATCGAAGTCAACATCACCATCGGCACCATCTTCTCGGTGCTGCGGCTGCCCGACGGCGTCGCCACCGTGCGCGCCGAGCATTTCCTGCAACCCGGCAGGCAGCAGGTCGCTGCCGGCTACTGCACCTACGGCCCGCAGACCACGCTGGTGCTGACCCTGGGCCACGGCGTCGCAGTCTTCACCCTCGATCTGGACGACAGCGGCTTCGTGCTGGTCAAGGAGCATCTGGCGATTCCGCGCGCCAGCCGCGAGTTCGCGATCAACATGTCGAACATGCGCCACTGGGCTCCTCCGGTGCGGCGCTACATCGACGAGTGCCTGGCTGGACGCGACGGCCCGCGCGGAGTCGACTTCAACATGCGCTGGGTCGCCAGCATGGTCGCCGACGTGCATCGCGTGCTCGAGCGCGGCGGCGTGTTCATGTACCCGTGGGACGCACGCGAACCCGACCGCGCCGGCAAGCTGCGGCTGCTGTACGAAGCCAACCCGATGGCCTTTCTGGTCGAGCAGGCCGGCGGCATGGCGCTGGCCGGGCATCAGCGCATTCTCGACATCGAACCGACCGGCCTGCACCAGCGCGCTGCGGTGATGCTGGGCTCGAGCGACGAGATCGAACGCCTCGGGCGTTACCACCGAGAAGCGCTCGGTATAGAATAAGCGGTTTCGTGCCGGTGTAGCTCAGTCGGTAGAGCAGCTCATTCGTAATGAGAAGGTCGAGGGTTCGATTCCTTTCACCGGCACCACGAACATGATGGCAAGAGTTGGCGCAAGACCAACAAGCCATAACAATCAAGCACTTAGCGGACTTTTCAACAGTCCCCAGTGTTGCCTAAAGTAGGCACCGCACCACCAATTCCCCCGCGCCTTTACGCATACACTACGCATGTGATTACGCATGCGTAGGAGGTAGCGATGCCGTCGGTGAAGATGGACAAGGCAACGGGTAAGTGGCGCGCCCAGGTGTATGTGAGTGGCCAGCGGAAGAGCAAGAGCTTCCGCCTGAAGTCCGAGGCGAACGAGTGGGCAGCGGCAGAGACAGAGCGCCTGAAGGGGCCCGCGAAGCACGGCACGACCCTCGCGCAGCTGCTCGAGCGCTACAAGGCCGAGGAGAGCCCCAAAAAGGCTACCAAAGACAACGAGGCTCTACGCATCGATGCGTTCCTGCGTAATTGGCCAAAGCTCGCTGCGAAGCCGTTGGCCGACCTCGTTGCGGCCGACTTCGCGCGCTGGCGTGATGCCCGGATCGCGGGGCGCGCAGAGGACGGCGGCGACACCGTGGTGGTGATGCGCAAGGGCAAAGAGGTGCTGACAAAGCTAAAGCCCTTGAAGTCCGCGAGCGTGCTGCGGGACGTGTCGTGGCTAAAAGCGGCTATTTTCAAAGCTCGCGGTGAGATGGGGCTAATGTCGAAGACTGTAAACCCCCTTGAGGACTTCGAGCCCCCAGCAAACTCACCCCTGCGTGACCGCGTGTGGTCGTGGCGTGAGATCCGCCTGTTCGTCCGCAATACGGGGTATCGTCCCGGAACAGCCCCAAGAAACAAGACCGAGGAGCTCGGCTTGGCGCTCATGATTGCGTGCAGGACGGGGATGCGCTCGGGCGAGATTCTGCGGATCGGCAAGTCGGCATTCTTGGCCGGCGGGACGGTGCTTCGGGTCAACCACAAGATGGGCTACAAGGACGGGGGCAAGCCTCGCGACATCCCGCTTTTCCCCAGCGCACGAAGGCTGTTCAGGCCGTTCCTCTCGGTCGAGAAACTGTTCACCGTAGACGCAGCGACCCGCGACACAAAGACGCGGGAAGTGATCCAGCGCTTGATGCTGCCCAACCTGCGGTTCCACGATGCCCGCGCCACCGCGCTTACGCACATGTCGCGCCGGGTAGACGTGTTCACGCTCGCACGCATTTCGGGGCACAAAAGCATCAAAACGCTATACGAGCGGTATTACCGCGAGCGCCCGGAAGACATCGCGAGAAGGCTTAAGTGAGCCGCCGACACAGCGCGAGCTTGAACGACTTGCGCAGCTGCTACCCCGGCGCGGCGGGACGTTTTCAGCGTCGGACATCGAGGAGATGCGCTAGCTCGACGTGCTAGCGCGACTACAAGGCGCCATTGAGCAGCAGCTTGCGGAGTTACCCTGAATGTGTAGGGGTAGCTTCGTACTACTCCTGAGCAGCTAGTGCGTGAGGGACGCGCGTAAACGGATTCGGGAATGGCCGGAGCCGGCGCGCGCGCTGGCCCGAGCTGGCGCCTAGCACGAGTCTCTGCCGAGTCTCAACCGCTTGCCGAGACCCCGCAGCGCCAGCTCGGGCCAGCAGTTAATTGTTCGCGTGTGCACGGGCGACTCGCCCGAGCTGCTGAAAGGCGCCCACAAGACTATTGCGCCGCGCGATCAGGGCTAGAGCTTTCTGCACCAGTTGGACCGTGCGTACGGGGTTGGCCGCGTGGCGCGCGTACGCCAGGAGCTGCACACTGCCCTGCACTTCGGACATCCCCCGCTTGATGTCGCCACAAATGCTATACGCGCGCCAAACCCCAAAATGGGGGTGAGGACAACCAGCACAGCTCGCGGCCCCGCAGCTATTGAGTCGAAGTCGCAAAGCACTGGTCGGTTGCTCGGTACGCCCTAGGACGCTCGCCGCCGCAGCGGATCCCGCGAGCTTGCGATTGTCGCGGCGCATCTTTTGCGGACGCAAGCTGGTGGCAGGGTTGATCTCAGCGATTTGCGCAGCTAGTTCGACCAGCGCGCTGTTGGTGCGTTCTAGCGCTTCAACAGCAGTTGCGTACGTATGCGCCGTCGCAACAATGCCTTTGCGTGTCGTGGCTTGCTGCATGTCTTGCATGGTTGGCTCCCGTGGATATGCATCGCACAGTAGTCGACGAATTTTAAGAGCCGGAAAATTCCTATTTACAAAAGCGTTGACGCATAAATCCTATAAAATAGACTTTATGGCGGATCTAAGGCATAGAGATGTCGCCAGACGACTTCACTTCACGACCTACACAACCGGGTCAGCCCGACTATAATGATAAATTAGGCGCCAGACCCCTCCACCCCCAACTGTCCAGCAGGAAGAAAACTTCGGCCTGATGCGACAAAATGGCCAACCAATCTGAGCGCGATAGTTCTTATGAAATAAGAAATTCGGCACACCAATTCATAACTCATAACAAACCAAGGGAACACCAAGCCCCATGGGTTAGGACATTACTTACCCGAACCCAGAAGCTTTCGCGCCAACTGGACACCACCGATGAAACACTGACCCACCGGTGATCTGCGCTAGTTAGCTGCCGCTTTGGCGCGCGCCAAAGCGGATCTCGCTATGGTTTGACACGCAGCGCGACAACTTGGTTGCTGGGACCATCCGCCATCAGCTCCAAAGCCGAACTCCTTGAGACCACATAACCTAGCGGTTGGTCGAATGAGAATGGATACAGCGCTGCAGTGGATTGCAGGGTAGCGAGCGTCAGGGGTTTACCGTGATATCGCAGCGCCGCCTCGATCAGCCATAAGGCCTTCATCGGCTCGGCAACCGGCGTCGGCGACAGTCGTTCAATGCGATTGCCTTTGGTGACGCGGCGAATTGCGTGCCAGTCCACAAGTGTTTGAATAACTGCGCGGGTAGCTGTCTTGATGTTGCCCCGCTCACCATGCAGCTCGCTCATTCGCCTGTGTACTTCCGGCATCGAGCAGTCGCCCTGCATGGCAGTCAGCCTGCCGGTGAACTCGGCAACCCTCCCGAAGTAGGGGTAAGTTGCGAGCGCCGATCCCCAGGCGAAGCAAACAACCTCTTGATGGGACTTCACACTCGAAAAAATGGAAATGCCGCGATCGATAAACTCTGCCAGATCGGATCGCGGCTCCAGAACCAATGCATTCAGCTTGGTGCGGGTCTTGCTTTTGGCTTCGTTCCCAAGGCCTGCGGCATCTAGAAGCTCATTCAGCTCATCAAGGCTCGCCAGACCTGCGCGCACCTTCAGCGCGACAGCTACCCAATCGAGCTGTATAAACCTGTCAAAACCAATTTGAGGGGCCACCAGAATCATTCAATTCAACTCACATAACTAATCTTGACGAACGGCACCAACAGCTCTTCAACCGAGACGCCGCCATGGACGACAGCTGGTTCCCCATCCTGCAGGAAGGCTGCGCGTCCGCCCGCGAATAAGGTCATGAAGTTTGCCGGCAGTCCAGCGACATCAAGACGGTAGGTGTTCGGATTCGCAGCCGCCGACTCGGCCACCTGGGTCTCGCTGCGGTAAGTACGTACGCGCTCACCACGCAGTTCGGGAGCCACACCCTGGTTGGGCCGCCCCTGGCCAACCGCTTCCACATTGCCGTGGTCGGCGGTCAGGTAGACGCGGAAGCCATTGTCGAGCAGCAGCGAAAACAGTTGGTCGACGAAGCCGCTCTCACACCAGCTCTCGATCTGGGTGGCGATGCCGCGCTTGCCCAACACGGCGCCGTGCACGATCTCATCGACCGTGTCGACCACCATGCCCGCAACCCTGATCGATGGCGCTGAAATGACCGCACCCAGTTCTGCCAGCTGATCCGCTCGCTTGATGCCCTTGCGGTACATCACCTCATTGGCGCGCAGACCCTGGTCTTGCCAAAAACGCGACCACTGGGTCGGCTCTGGCGAGGTGGACTCGATCGTGTCGGCGAACTCTCGTGGTTTGAGTCCGGAGAACAGCGCCTGCCGGGATACCGATGTCAGCGTCGGAAGCCAGGCAAAGCACGCGCTTTCCTCGAACCCGAGCTTGGGTGCTCGCTTGGCCAGAGCCTCGCGAATCTGAACCCACTGATCCACGGCAAGACCATCGAACACCAGTAGGGCAATCTTGGCCTCGCCTGCACCACGCCGCATCGAAAGGAAGCGCGGCACGTGGTGCACCATGACCGGCCCTTTGGCGACAGGCAGCGAAGGCAGGTCGGCATAGTGCTTGGTCACCCATTGCCGCAGACGCTCGTCGGTGGTGGCTTGCAGCTCTGCAATTGCGGTCTTAAGCCCTTCGGCGCGCACCGTGTCCAAGGCATGAAACCGGGCAAGCACCTCGCCGAACCGGCGAGACAAGTTGGCCCAGTCCCGGTAGGGCGATTCCAGCGTTGGCAGCGACTGAAGAATGCCTTTGATGCCCTCGGCGACCAGGTTTCTCAGTGCGAGCGGATCTTGGACGATGCCGACTTTCGCCCACTCAGGGATGCTGACTGCGGTGCCCTGAACGGCGAGCGGGTGAAGCAGGCCGTCCAGGAACATCGAGTCGACCAGCACCCGAACATCCGGGTGCTCAAACGGCACGTCGGCCTTGGCTATGAAGTCTGCTGGTATCGGTTCTCCGGTGCGTGTGCCCGTCAACCCGATGCGTGAAAGGTAGCGGTACCAAGCGTCCTGCACGACGCGTAGCAACGTGCTCTTCGAGGCGAACAGCTCGCTGATCGGTAGACCCTGGAACACCGCATGGTCGCCAAGCACATGCGCAACGTGGTCCGCCAGAACTTGTGGGAGACCAGCGTCGCGGTAGTGCAACCGCAACAACTCTCGCCAGAGGTCTTCCGGACGCGATATCAGGTGCGGACTGATCTTGAAGATGTGGGTCAGGACGAACTCTTTGGTCGCGGATTCGCCCAGGGCCTGCGATGCATGCTTTGCCTGCGCCGCGAACAGCGCCTCATGGTGCTCTGCGCCGATCTGCCGAACGACGGGATAACTGAGCCTGGGGAACAGGTTGGCAAGGCTCAGGCTGACACGCCGTGCCTGTCTCAGGTAGTCCCAGGGCAAATCCTCGACGTTGGTGCCACGCAGGTGCAACACCAGAGCCTTGGCCGGCGCCGCTCCACCTCGGTCCCATGCGCTGCGGTACCGATCCTCATACTCGGCGCGAAACGCGACCGAGTCCTCAAACGGCACCACATCAAAACCACGTTCTCGCAGGCCCGCCAGCACCTGCTCATCCAGCAGCACATCGTCTGGGTCGGCGGCAATCCACAGTCGAGACAGGTCTGCCGGAAACTCCTTCAGGATGCGATCAATCCACGGGCTCATACGGCACCCACCCGAAGCATCATCACGACGTTGAGATCCGGCACGCTGGCCTCGGCGTCATCCAAAGCTGCCATCCGTGCCTGGTGCTCGGCATTGAGCCGCTTGCGGCGATGCTCGCGAACAGCAGGCAAGCCGATTCGACCAATGGCCTGGTAGCGGGCGTCGTAGGCGTAATTGGCGCGCGCCCGCTCTTCTTTCAGCCGTGAACGATGTTCCCCGAGCAGTTCTGAGAACAGGCGTTCGCCTTGGGTCTTGGCCGCCGTCATGGAGGCCTCGAACCACTGCACCGCCTGCTCGGTGGTGGTGGCGCCGGTGATCTCGATGTCTTCCCTCAACAGCAGGTCCCAGATGCGCTTGGCCGTGGGCACAAAGGTCCGCCCGTCGTCTGTAGCGAAGACCGGCAGGAAGCGCTTTCGGTTGAGACCTTCTGCGGACAGGCTGATCTCCCACAATGACCAGACACCTTGCACAGCGTCAGGCAGGCCGGCGATCTTGACCACCGGCAGGGGCTGCCCTGCAACGCAACGTGAAAGCTCACTGATCACCGCTCTGGCGCGAGGGTCCTCCAAGGTGACCCATTCCAGGTCCGGGTTTTGTTCCGCCGTCCTGGCGTCAAAGCAGACCTTCCCGGACTCGCTGCCGTCCACCCATTTCACGCGCCATGCGTCCCCCGTTTTCAGGGCGCTGCCACCACGTGCCGGCAAGCCGGAGGTGATGGCGCGCTCCAGCCAGAATTGCGCCGGGTGATCGCGCCACTTGCGGGCATCGTCGGCATCCAGCGCATGGACATCCGTCAGCAGGTCGCTGTTCTTGCGTTCGTCGGCGACCTTGCCTCGAACCTGATTGATCACGGTGTCGCAGGCCCTGTCAATCGAGCCAGGATCCTGCAGGCCCCGAACGAACACCTCGTCAAACATCGCCTCCGCCTCGACCGAGTCCATCACGTCGGAGGCCTTTTCCACGCCGAACTCCTGCGCGATGACTTCGAGCTTGGTCTCCAGCACCTGGCGGACACGGTGCTCCACAGTGTCTTCGAGAACGAAGTTGATGGCCCGCACCACATGGCGCTGGCCGATACGGTCGACGCGGCCAATGCGCTGCTCGATTCGCATCGGGTTCCACGGCATGTCGAAGTTGACGATGACATGGCAGAACTGAAGGTTCAGACCTTCGCCGCCGGCGTCAGTCGAGACCAGAACCCGTACGTCCCGCGAGAAGGCCTGCTGTGCCTTGGTGCGGGTATCCAGGTCCATGCTGCCGTTGAGCAGCGCGACCGAGAAGCCTCGGCTATCCAAGAAGCCCGCCAGCATGGCCTGCGTCGGCACGAACTCCGTGAAGATCAAGACCTTCATGGTCGGGTCGTTCTCTTCCTGCTGCAGCTTGTAGATCAGCTCCAGCAGGGCCTCGGCCTTCGCGTCGGTGGCTTGAGCTTCGGTTTCCCGGGCCAGATTCAGCAGCAGATCCACCTCGGCCTTCTCCTGTACCCAGCCCGATGTCTGCACCGCGATGTCCACTTGGCTCTGGCCGTCCAGCTCGGCCCACTCGTCCATCTCGTTCGAATCGAACAGCGATGCCTGCGGCTGGGGCTCGTTGAGCAACGCCTGCCGCTTCTCCAGCGTGGTTCGAATGGCCGCCGTGCTGGACGTCACCAGCCGCTGCATCAGGATCATCAAGAACCCGATGTGCCGCTGCTTCGCCGCCAGTGCCTGGTTGTAGCCATGGCGCACGTAGTCGGTGACTGCCTCGTACAGTCGCTGCTGGGCGCCGTGCCGGTCTTGCCATGCCACGGCCTGGAGACGGGTGACGCGTGGCTTGAACAGCGGCTGGCCCTCCGCATCGATCGCATTGCGCTTTTCGGTGCGAATGACGAACGGCCGCACGCGATCGCGGCTGACGCTGCCTTCATCCGGGAACGAGTCCCGGTCAATCAACTGCATCAGGCGCAGGAACTGGTCGGTCTTGCCCTGGTGCGGCGTGGCCGAAAGCAGCAGCAGGTAGGGCGCCGCTTCCGCCAGAGCAGCGCCCAACTTGTAGCGCGCCACTTGGTCGGTGCTGCCACCCATGCGATGCGACTCGTCAATGATCACCAGATCCCAAGACGCCGAGATCAGGTCTTCGAAGCGCTCGCGGTTGTAGTTGTTCAGCTGCTCCAGGCTCCAGCCCTTGCGGCCTTCGATCGGCTTCACCGAGTCCAGGGAGCAGATCACCTGGTCGTGCAGGCGCCAGAGGTTCTCTTCGTCGTTCCGCCACTGCCGAAAGGCTGCCAGTTCGGCCGGGTCGACGAACTGCAGCTTCTCCCCGAAGTGCAGGCGCATCTCGGCCTGCCACTGGCGCACCAGTCCCTTGGGTGCCACCACCAGCACGCGCTTGGCCATGCCGCGCAACTTCAGCTCGCGTAGGATCAACCCGGCTTCGATGGTCTTGCCTAGGCCAACCTCGTCCGCCAGCAGGTAGCGAATGCCGTGCTGGCTCATCGCTCGGTTCAGTGCGTAGAGCTGGTGCGGCAACGGGACCACGCTGGACTGGATGGGCGCCAGCAGCAGGTTGTCCTCCAGGGCATCCAGCAGCTTGGCCGCAGATGCCGTGTGGAGGATGTGCTCGACCGTGGGCTGAATGGTGTCGAGCTCGGCCAAATCCTGCGACCGCGCGCGCACCACCGCATCTTTGGTGGGTATCCACACGCGGTAGGCGGTTTCGCCCCACATGTCCTGCCTGTCCACCACTCGGCAAGGCGCAGCATGGCGCGCGTGCCAGCACCACCCGCCGACGGCGTGCCCAACCGAGGTTTGGCCGCTCTCCGCCATCAGCCCCCCGCCTCCGTCCGCGTGAGCGCTTGGTCGTACCAAAGCAGCAACTTCTCGTCTTCTTGCAGTGCGTCTTCAGGGATCTTCTGAGCGATCGCGATGATGGCCTTGTAGTTCTTAGCAGCCCACGCAGCTTTGAACCCAGCGCGAAGCACCTCCAGGCGAAATTCTTTCAGCTTGCGGCCGGTAGCTGATTGGTATCCCTCGAACTCCTTTAGCAGCGCCTTGTCGCGCTTCTTCTCCAAATCCTGTGCCTTGTTCGGATCTGGCACGTACCACCGGTCCTTTGCCTTGGCCACGAGTTGTGGGCTGATCTTATCGAGGCCGCGGAGATCTTTGTGGTTGGTGGACAAATAGCTATGTATTTGGCTGGGAACCTCACCCACACCGTCGTACTGAATGAAATTTGCTTCCAGCAAGCTGGAAAGCTCTGGCTTGGCCTCGTGCTTCTTCCAGCCTGCACCAAGCTGACTGATGAACTCGGGGTGTACTTCTTGATAGGTGGATGGTCGGCGCTTCAGGAAATCGGTCAACCAGTCAATTGCACTACGCTCATCGGATACAAACATCTCCATCTGCGGTGCCGAAGCGACCTGGCTTCGCTTCTTGTCATAGTCCGCCGCCTGCGACGCAAGGAAAGCCATTCCATCGCGCATCTCAAATCGCTGCGCCAGGCCAGACTGAAATTCTTGGCTCGACAGTGGGACAGGAAATCCGTGCCGAACAAACCATGCGACCATGCGATCAAAAACAATTCGAGGATCGCGTTCCTTCACGAACTCAAGCACCCCTGAATTCAGCTTCGACGGAGCGAGATACTCAAGATGAGTTCGCACAAAATCCCAAACGGATTCGGTGCTTCCGCAGGCCTTTTTGAACCTGTCTTCAAGACCTCCATTGGGTTTGTACGCGGAAATGACGAGATCTTGTTTGACGGACGTTGCGTTCGTGACAGCGTTAAAGCTTCCCTGCTTTTTATCGAGCGAGGAAACATCGGCAATAACGAAGCCAGCTTCCTGCAGGGCCGTTTGAATTCCATTCCATACAGAAGCCTTGGTGTTTGAGAAAACAACAGTCATCCACCGACCAGGCTTTAAGACCCGAAAATATTCCTCAAAGCTTCGACGCATTAAACTCTTGTACTCGATCAGTTGCTTTCCTTGAAAATTGCTAACGATGGCTTCTTGGTCAATTTTCGTAAAAACACTGTAGAAGGCCTCAACTTGAAAATTGAGCTCGGCATATGCCAAGTTGTCACCAAAAGGTGGATCCGTAAATACGTAGTCGATCGACGCATCTGGAATGAAGCGGAGATCCGTAGCAGACCCCGTATTCACCACTGCTGCCCCCTCTGTTGACCTATAGGTGCGAAACGCGGCAGATATTCTCTTTAGCTTATTTGAATAAGCAGTGAACGGAGAAGCTTCGCAGATGAGCGAGGAAATGTAATAGACCCCGCTGAGCGGGTTGTATGGAAAGGAGACACCCGGGCGGTACCTGTTTTGTATGGAAAGATTAACAAAGTGACTATCCAACATAAACATCAGCGCATTCGCGATGCTTCGGTTGTCTACGTCCCTAGCTTTCTTGATTAATGCTGCAAGAATATGAGTTGTTCTGGCGAAGTAAAGATGATGTACGTGCGTAAATGAAGCTGTCCCCGCCCGCCACTTGTCGCCCCAGCAACCGACGCTCTCATCCGCATGCATCATCCTGGACGATGGGAATCCGCTAGGAATTGGAAGTGCCTCAATCTTGTCAATCAGAGCCAAATCGTTCGTATCAGGCTTCTTTACGTACAGCTTTCCCGCAACTTTGTAGGTTATAAAGGACGGCCTTCTCTTTGGAGATGTGAAACTCTTCCCTGTTACCTTGTCAACCCGAGTTTCGTTGAACTTCTCCAACCCCCTTTTGTTCAGTTCGGACCCGCAGTGGGGGCATGGAAAACTCTCCCTGACCTCCTGAGTGTCTGCATTAAATGCTTCATCGAGAAAGACTACCTCCCCGGCGCACTGCGGGCACGTGAATACCTCGCTCCATATCGTGTCTTCAATAAAAGCCTTTGTTTTGCCATCCGAATGAAGCGTTTCATACATCCATCGAAACTCATTCTCAACGGACTTAATGATCATGTTGCCGGCATCAACAAACTCTTCTAGGTCAAATCGCAGGTTGTACGTAGCCGAGATGAAGGTTGCAGCAGGGGATAGATCATTCAAGATTGCTCGGCGCGCGCCCCAAACCGGCGCTTTCTTGCCCTGCTTCTTCCACTCTGTTTCTAACTCATGACGATACGCAGCTGGTGCGGCGCCACACCACTGGGCTGCAACCCCGGTCATGCCAGACCCACTAAATCCGTCGAGAACAATATCACCTGGGTTCGTGTAGTGAAGGATTGAAGGAACAATGGCCAGATGCGGCACCTTAGTGTGGTACGAATGAGCCTTGTAGACGGCATCCGTCTTGCCTACAGAAACGTCGACAGCCAATGGTTCGCGAGTGCGCTTTTCGGACGGGTCGTACGAAGTACCATACGCGTCTACAAAGTCTTTAATAAAAGGGTTTGGGCACGCCGTGTAGTAGGGTGGATCTGACATTGCCAAGATCGCGTCGTCTGCGCCATTTGGAAAACCTTCAAGAGATCGAAATGCTGGATCTTTGAGTTTTTCTGCGAGGCGACTCAAGTAATATTCGCGCCGAGCCTTTTCGCTTGCGTGTTGCTGCCCAAGACAAACAACCGAATTGCTCTCGGCGCTTTCCTTTTTTAGTAGATCGGTCATTGCTTTCCTTGCGTCAGGCCCAGGTCTCTCGGTCGACAATTTCGCATCCAAAACAGGTTGTGTGATTTATTGACTAATTCCAGGGCTTAAGATCGCTAATCATTCGAGCCTTCTTTAGTTTCTCTAGTGTTGTGTAGCGCTGCCCCTGGAAAGATTGCTTGCTCGTGTCGCCAATTGCGATTGGATGCTCAAATTCCTCGGGCTCGTTAAATATGAGCTTGTAGCGCCCTGTCTCTAGGTAATCTACGATTCTTTCTATTTTGGCAAAGTGAGTAATTGCGCTTATCGGGCTTGTCTGATAAACAGCGATCCATTTGATGGTTTTTAGCTTTTCGGTGCCGAGGCGAATTGGGTACCAGCACCACTCCCCCAGAAAGACGCTATAAAAGGTTTCTTCTTTGGCTGGCACGATAATCGTATCGACGGGCTCCACCTCGGCTCGCGCCAGCTCTTGATTTGTCCGCGTTGCGGCTGGCTGCCTTGAGAAGATTGAGACCATAGTTTCTCTGTTCAGTATTAGAGATTCGGGCGCACTTGACGCACGTAGGTAACTTCACGCTCGCCAGTCGAGATGAACTCCACGACGTCCGGATCGCTCAGCGGCACGTCTATGCCAACCGCGTCGGGTGCGGTCGTCCACGCGAAGCTGGGGGGAATCCAGCTTTGCAGGCGCAGGGGTCTGCTGCTTGGGCCGCTCACGAGTTCACTCCACCACGAACCGGAGTTTGCTGGCGTCCTTGCCCTTGCAGCGGTCGTTCAGGAAGGCCTCGAACCGCTTGCGCAGGTCATCCGGCGTGGCTGGTGAACCGCCTTGGAGCAGGGCCTTCTTGATGTCGTCGCCGCTGACGACGATCTTCTCCAGCCCTGACAGTGCCTCCTGCACGGCACTGATAAAGTCCGGGGTGACGGGGTCGGCCAGCTTCTTCGACGCGACAAACTTCTTGATGAGCTCGCGGGCGGACGCATTCAGCAGGTCAAGGTTGGCCTGGATGATCGGGTCGTCCAGGTTGTCGAGCAGCGTTTGCTGCCAGACGTCGAGCAACTTGTCCAGCTCCTCATCCAGCTGCTTGAGAACGTTGGTGGCCGGCAGGAAGTCGCCTTGCTCGTTGGCCGGCCGGAAGCTGCAGTGCGGACAATAGGGGCTGGCCGACAGCTCCGACTCCACCAGCGACGCGCAACTCTTGAGCTTGTCGAGCTTGGCTTCGAAGGCGGTGAGCTGGCTGGTGGGCATCAGCGAAATGCCGGCCAGGGCCCGCATGGCCACCAGGCGCGTGTCTTTGCGCAACGCAGACTTGATCTTGTCCTCCGCCACGCCCAAGCGAGCCTTGCTGTGCTGGGCGATGTAGGCGGTGAGATAGTCCTTCTTGAGCTGGGCCAGGGTCTGCCGGTATTCGGAGGCACGTTGGGCGTTGCGATCCAGCGCGAGCTTGTCCAGGATGTCCTTGCGTGCGCTTTGCGCCTGCTTGACCCACGCGTGGTCGCTGGACAGCACAATTTCGGCCTGCGACAGGTAGGCGGCCGTGCTGCCCAGCTCCGTCACAAACTCAAGAAGCCTTTCTGCGGCGACCAGGACATCAAGGTTCTTCTTCTGGGCGTCGACGTCGTCAGAGCCGATGCGCAGGTTCTTCAGCTTGCCTACCGTGTTGTACGGCGTCAGCCCCTCTGTGAATGTCTTGAGCGCTTCCAGCCGGGTGCGCCAGTCGCGGATTTCGTCGTCCGTGAGTAGCGGCTTGCCCCAGAAGGTGAGCTTGCCTTGCAAATCGGTGCCTGCCGCCAGCACCCGGCCAATCAGCTTGGAGACAGCTTCGAGAAGCTGCTTGACTGGCTCCTCCGAGCCTTGCGTGGCCAGTTGCGCCAAGCCAGGTGACAGGCCGAGCAGTTCGAACAGGGACCGCAGAACGGAGACGTTGATCTCCTTTGGTGCTTCGACATGCTTGAACTGCTTGAGCTCTTCGAGGCCGCGCTCGGCCAGCAGCGTGATCTTGCCGGAGTCGATCTTGTCGCCCGTGATGGCCAGGACGATGTCGCCGGAGTAGACGAGCCCCCCCAGTACGGCAACCAGCAAGTCCGGCTCCAAGCGGAATTTCACCGGGTGGAAGTACTCCACGTCGGTCTGTCCGTTCAGCAGCTCGCTGCGGTTCAGCACTTGGCCATGCCCCTTGGCCTTCAGGCGGTTCAGTACTTCTTGCGAGTAACGCGAGCGCCCCGGCTCGATGCGCTCGCCATCTAGCATCTCCAACGCGTCGAGGATGGCATTGGCGTCCTTGGTGCGGGTGCCGCCGGCCAGTGCCTTAAGCGCACTCCCCACCAACTGCTTGCGGTTGGACTCGGTGACTAGCACCGAAAATGTCGGGTACTCGGGCGAGACATCCGCAAACTGCTGGTTGAGCGCCAGGCCGGAGACGACGTTGACGATGTCGCGGAAGTTGGCGCGCTCGTCAGATCCCAGGCGGAGCCTGTCACGGATGTTGACGCCCTTGGCCCAGTCCTGCAGGGTCTTGGACTTGCCCTGATAGGTGACCTCGAAGGCGGTCATCTGCTTTTCTTGGAGCCACTTGCTCATGTCGCGCAGCGCGTCTTTGGCTTTGTCCAGATAGACGGCCTTGGCGCCGCCGCTGGCGGTGGAAGCAAGGTCCTGTGCTGCGGCATAGAAGGCCAGGTAGCGCTTGATGGCGTCGTCCAGGCCCTTGAGCCGGATGAACACCTCATCCGACTTATTCTCGTCGCGGAAACGCGGCGGCTCGAAGGGCTGAATGAAATAGACGTAGAAATCGCGCTCGGGCTGGGCGGTGGGCCGGTCGTTCGGGGCTCCGAAGAACAGGTAACCATTGCGGTCGACGCGGCGGTCTTGCCACTCGATCTGGTACTGCCAGATCTGATGGCCCGTGACGTAGGTGCTCTCGTCGGTGCGTTCCATCAGCTGCTTGATGGCGCCGTAGTAGGCGCGGTCCCGCGCGTCATCCGACAGGGCCTCGGCACGCTTTTCGATCTGCGCGTCGTAATCGACATCCTTCTTGAGGTCGAGGTAGTACTGCTCTGTGTCCGGCGCCTTGGAGATGAACTGGCCGTTGACCGTCTTGACGATCTCCCGCAGGGTGGTTTGCACGGCGGTGAGCAGGTCGTCAGCCGGGTCACCACCCATGTCCTCGATGCCAGGCTGGTACAAACACAGCGTGTCGCGCAGCTCGGCAGCGGTCGGCCCGACCGGGACGTAGATGTCGCCGCCCGTGGTGAGTCGATGCACGGAAAGGCCGGCGATCACGCGTTGCGCCATCGGCCTATAGGCCGGGCGGGTGAATGCCTTCAGCACGCGCTCGGCCAGGACGTCAGACACCTTCAGCACCGGACCGATGCTGGGGTCAGAACGCAGCACGCCGTTTGATGTGATGGTTGCCCAAAACCTGTCGTACCCGATCAAGCCTGGCCGATCATCCGGAACATCCTCGTTCAAGACCGACTGTATCTGGTCGCGAAGGGTGACCAGGGCACCGCGCTTCTCGGTGAAGACCAGACGTTCGAAGGTGCCGATGTACTCTGGGTGAACGGGGAACAGCCGCACGTACTCGTCCATGCGCTCGTTCATGGAGCTGTAGAACTTGGCGAACTTGGTGAGGTAGGTTCGGATTTTGTTCTGTTGATCGGCCGTCTTCTTCAGCAAACGCTCAGCGACCACGAAGCTGACGTCTTGCCGGGCCAATAGCACTTGCGTGAACCGGTCCTTCACGCGGCGCAGGCTGTCGGCGACGTGCTGAAAACGGTTGCTGTCGAAGATGGCTTCTTGCACGCCGGCCACGAAGCGGAACCGCAGGTGCTTGGTGACCTCACCGATCTCACGCAGGAACGACAGGTCCAGCACCAGGTCGTGGTCCTTGCGGGAGCGCAGGTAGTCGAGAAACTCGTCGACCACCAAAAGCACGCCATGGTTGGGGTGAACCTCGGCAAACGCGGCCATCATCTCCTCGAACGCCGCCTTGTTGTTGACCACCTTGTCGGCGGCCGGGAACGAGTAGCTGACGCCGTTCTTTTCCAGGAAGAGTTCAAGTTCCTGGGTGATGATGTCCCGCAGCGACATCTGGCTGGAAATCTCGATGCGATGGACCTTGAATTTGCCCGCGATCTTCCCCGCTGCTTCGGCAACTTTAGGGTGGCGGATCATGGGCTGATACGCCGCGTCTTCAGCCACCAGGGACAGCACCGACATCAAGTGCGACTTACCAGTTCCGTAGTTGCCGACCACCAGCAGGCCCATGTGGTCGACGGACTCGTCGAAAGAAATCTGCGGAATCATTTGCTTGGCGATCCGCTCCGCCATGTCGTCCGACATGACATAGGTCGCGACGAGCTTCTTCGCCTCGTCCGGACGATTGGCATCGAGCAGTTGGATGACTGATTCAATCGGTTCAAATTGAATGAGATCGCCGTAGCGCATTTTTCTCTCTTCCCTATTGCGGAATCTCGAAGGGGACCACGCCAGCAAGGCCGTAGTCCTGGTGTTCTGGGTGCCCCATGTCGGCGTAGGTCAGCCGGCCCGCTCTCGCATCGCCCTGCAACTCGCCCGGCCAAACCGCCACGACGCGTTTGGCGTGTGCATGACGTTTAAGGAGATCGAGTGGATCAAGCTGAAGGGAGCGGTCGAACAACAGCTCGACGTTGTCCAGCAGCAGCAAGTCGCCAGCGGCATGCTGATCGGCCAACTCACGCAGGATCGTCACGGTCTGCAGGTGGCGCTGCCGCTGCGGGATGCCCGCGAGACGGCCGCCCAGCTCAGCCCCGACGTTCAGCGGCACCGCTCCCTGGCTCTGGGCTAGGGAATGAAGCAATGCCGTCTTGCCGCCATTCGGCGCCCCGATCAGAAGGACGAGCTTGCTCTGCAACGCTCTGACCTCATCGACGACGCGCTCGAGGTGCTCAAAAACTTCGGGCAGCGCCATCACTCCACCACGGTCCAGAGTGGATGAATCTCGCTTTCGGCGGATAGCCGTGCCCTCACCTCGTAACAATCATCTGCTGCCACGGCTTCCCTCATGAACATCAACGCCAGCTTGGTGGCCAGCAAGCGCTCCCAAGAGCAACGCCAGTGCCTCGCGTTCCAGCGGCGGCTCGAGTTCCGGTGACGGTTCTGAGCCGCGGTGAGCATCATCCCGCCGCCTTCCCCCAGCATACTAAGACAGTCACCCGCCCGCCCCGGCCAGAAGTGCCTGGCATCAGCAATCGCGAGCGCAAACCTCCGCCTAAGCGGCTGCAGCCGGGGATCAAACTGATTGTCGCATCGGCGCCCCAAGACGCATCCAGTTGGCGCGCTTAATGCGCCTAATGCGCCGGGGACGCGGCCGACCTTTGTCACCAAGCAGCAATGGCTTGAGAAGCCCGACACCGCGACACGCAAATCGCGATCGCTTGCACGGAACGCGAGACCCTGCATCTCCCCACGATGCCGCTTGCCCTGCGATGTCCCCGCAGGACACGCGCCCCGTCGCAGCTCACAGCGAGGTCGGACACGGACCGCCCCTGCCCCGCGCCGGCGTTTCCAAAAAACACACGCTCACTGTGCCCTGCAGGAGCCCACGGTTCCTCCCGCTTCGCGGCTCGGGATCTCAGACCGCATCAGCGCGCAAAACGCGGCACAGGAAAATCCATGTCTAACAACATCCAAGTATCCATCGACCCAACGACAGAAATCCAAAGCAACGACAAGCAAGCACAGTACTCCTTGACGCAATTCCAACGCGACGCTTACGGCGCCCTAATTTCCATACCATCGGAAATTCGGAATCTCATTGACGCCGTAAGATACACAGCGGGATGGTCCGTCGGTATTGAAAGCCTCAACAAACGCGGTGGTTACGAAGCGCGCTCTATTGATGTATATGGGTATGATATCTCGCGAAACCTTGCAGTCATCCAACTACGCCGCACCTACCAGAAAGCCCGCGACCGTTATCCTTCAATCGACAAAGTTTATGCTCTTGTCGGACGAGACGATGGCCAACTATTTAGCCATATCATCGAATCATCACCGCGACGCCAGCGCAATCTTGGCGACCGCACTCCCGAATCGCTTGTTCAATGGGCGGAAAAAATCATTTTCGGATTGAAATCCGAGGCCGAAACGAATGCGATCAAACGGCAAGGCGACATCGCACTTGTGCCAGTCAGGGCACTCCCGAAGGATGCGATTCCAGTAGGCGATGATGCAGTCTATTTCCGCGAATCGCACAAGCTCGTCGGCAAACTCTATAAGTCTCAGGGCACTTATTTCGTCGAAGGTGGGCGAGAAACGCGGATGACACACACCAAACGGGAACACGACGCGCTCTACACCTGCAAAGGCCAGATCTTCCGCGTCGTTCTCGGGCGGCGCGGCTCAGATCCTTGGTGGACCGACGCGACCCTTGGCGATTAACAGGAAGGCTCTGCGTGCGCCATTGGAAAGATCTGATAGGCGCCCGCGCAGGTTTCCGCTGCCGGCGGTTGCACGCTCGCCGGGCCATCTTAGGCCGGGGCTGCAGCATGCCCGGCAGCCACTCGAGTGGCTCGTTGTGCTGGCAACACGGTGCGGCCGAGCAAGCCAGGCGATTTGTTAAACGAGCCAACTTCCGTGTATCGTTTTGCCATCCAAATCGTGATGTATCCTACACGCCCAATGCTTTGACGATTTATGGTTCAAAGCATCCAAGACTAATTCACGAACGAGGAAAGCACACTGTGCGCCCTTAACAAATTCTGCCACGCGCATCAACCCTTTGCGCAGAAAATTTGCCGCAAGCGTGAACAACTTCACACTTCGACTAAATTTCAACACCGATGCGCCCGCCGACCTTGCCACCGCTTTCGGCGCCACTAGAATAGGAAGCGCGATTCAAGCTCTAGTCGATCTAGCGACACAACAAGCGAGCGCAACGCCCGCGGAACACGTTATCCACAAGGTCAATCTTGAGACCCGTGGTCGGCCTTTGCCGCGTGTTCTTCAAAAACTCGAATCAAAACCCCTCTCATCGCCGCACTGCATAGTCATGACTTGCATGCGCGGTCCGCATGGGTTCGCGACACAAGATCTCCACGCACCCACCGCGTGCAGGAATGCGCTCCAATGCTGCCGCAATAGATGAATTTGCGACACCAGTTCGTCTTCAAGCGACTCGAACTTTCAAGTTAGTTTCCCGCGCAGCGACCTAGGCGCAACCCTTCTACCTTTGAGCTGCGCAGTTGCGCCCGCCTGGGTCGCGTTAAAAGCCGGCATACTTCGCGTTATAGGTAGGCCCCAAACCCGCCCGGCGAAACGCACGCGGCAGGCAAACCTCCGCCAGCGCTAGCCATCCCAAGTGCAGCTATTGCGCTTAATGCGGAACCACGTCGGCACAAGCATCCAAACCGCCGATCAGCACCGGCGATCATCCACCACCTTCAACCATACCTATCATATTCTCGGCAAAATGCCGATGGAGAGCCTCCATGTCCAAACAAATAAAATTCGATCATTCAGCCGGCGCACAGCCCTTTGTCACCATAAAATTGCTCGACGCGAATTCAAATATTTACCAAGTGACAGTGGCCCATCAAAACGGCAAAAACATCGCCGACTTGACAATTGAGGATCCACTCGACGCTCACTCGATAGCCCGCGCGACTGCTGTCGCGATCGCTAACAGCAAGGAATTTTCTATCGGCATTGATCAGGAACCTTATCTCTGGACTGGAAGAAATTGGTCCAGCGCCAACAGCTGGATCAAGACGATCTCCCGCGCAATGCATGCATATATTAGAAGCGGCGCTACCAAAGCATTCGGCAGCCCTACTGGCCTACATGGCGACATTGTGGCTGAATGGGTGTGCACAGAAAATCGCCCTCTTGACCTTACCGCGTTCGGGCAATGTAACGGCGTTCCGGTTGCTGATGGCGTTATCACAATTGAACCGGAAACTGGCAATTTACTCCTTCGGCCGCATCGGCCAGACAACCATAACCTGCGCTACATCCCCGTGGAGTCGTCGGAAGTTTTCTCCCAATACGCCGCCATGCAGGCTAATGATGACAACTCAACGCTGCTCAGTCAATTTTTTCACCAAGCATTAGATCCCGATCAGCTTTCAATGATCCGCAGATGGTTTGGATTGCATTTAATTGTCCACAAAATTGGAAACCAGGAAAAGATGCTGTATATGCACGGTCGCGGCGGAAACGGCAAGAGTGTCATTCAAAATTTGCTAACCCACTTACTTACAAAAGACGCCGTATCGACACTTACCGTACAACAACTCGGGCAATCGGCGATGATCGAACAGCTTTCGGGCAAAGTCGCGATGATAGGGTCAGAGGCTAGTGTCCGTAGCGACATCGAGCGACTCAAAGCGTTGATCAGCTGGGAAGGCCTAACGGTCAATCCTAAATATCGAGACCCCTACCAAATTCGCCCCATGTGTCTGATCACACAAGCATCAAATGAGGAGCCCAGATTTCGCGACGACTCGCGGGCAATGGAGCGTCGCCTCATTGTCTTGAAAATGGAAAACCAGATTCCAGAAGACGAACGCATCCCCGATCTCGCCAACGTCATCATGAAAAATGAATATCCAGCGCTCGTTGCATTCGCGTTGATTGGCGCCACCGAAATCATTCGCGACGGCGGACTTTCCATTCCGGATAGCATTCAGACATGGACAAAGGAAGCATGTCGCGAGCGAAAATCCATTGATCACTTTGCCGAGCAACTTGAATATGGAAATTTTGAGATTTCGGAGCTTGAGATTTATCAAGCGTTCCGCATGTACTGCAAACACCACAACCTTAACCAGACGAGCATGGCGCATTTCCAAAATGATTTACACGCCATTGCCAACAGAGATGGAAAAATCATTGAACGCCGTGAGCGGGCTCAGCACTATTCACCACAGCGCGTCGTTGGGAACGACGGGGGCTTGGAATATCTTGTGCCACAGCTCGCCTCTAGTAAATCAACAACGATATTGCTGGGATTGAGGATTTCCTCGAATGCGGAGATCTTTGGCCCCCATCCAGTTGGGCAACCTATCCCTGCCATTCGCCGGAAAATTCATCTCTACGAGGCTGCATGATGTCGAATGGACTACCTTCATATTCGACAACAAGAAAGGAAAAGTTAGCAAATCCGCCAACACCCTTCCTGACTATTTTTCCTTGAAAGCCCAGTCATCCGCGCTGCCCCAGTTTTTGTGGCAGCGCGGCGCCTCATACATTTGAGTCGAGATTACATTCGGCCGATTGCTTAACCGCTTCAATGATCTTACTCAGGAATTGCCGCTTGATCTCTTGCAAAAAGAAATCGGCGCAGCGCTGAAAATCATCATCTTCGACGCCGAAATAGTCGCACATGGTGCTTACGAGATCCACGGCTGTCTCGATTAAAAGGTCGGGGGTCTTCGTCGAATGCGCGTTGCATGCCCACTCAAGTATGTACTGCTCGAAGTCAAACTCCAAAAATAGGGCAATTTTTATATTGCCATCCTCCGAGGAAATTGGAGCACATGACGCACCTACGGCGCGAACGTGCGTGGTGACGAAGCTTTTGATAACCGAAGCGGTTTGTGAAATGTTGTGCATTTTTTGTATTGCAAAGTTGATTGATATGAATGACGTGATGGATGACTCCTCAATTGCTAAGCTCTATCTTCTCATGCTCACCTCCAGTCTCATTTCTTCGATGTGACAGCCACGATCTAGACACAAAGTCGCTCGCTGCTAGAGCGGCCTAGTGTTCGTCTACCCCTACAGTGCAAGGGTGAAATTTGGATCTTTCGGGTGGGAGCGATCGGCGCGGCGCCTGAGTGGCTGCGGTGTTGCTCTAGCACTCGGGGGCCGCACGTCCGGCGGCTTCGGACAGGGGCCGTTTCGGTCCCTATCGTCCAACCAGGAATAGTCAGCGACCGATTTTTCGGTGTTTTTGTTGTAGCTCGCGAGGCAAGCGCTCGCGATGCGACTCATATTTGCTTCGAGCCACGGTACCAGCGAATCACGTCCCGTAGACTTGCACAGGCGTGAGATTGCGCAGGCAAGCCGAACCATGTCACAGCAAGTCCGTAGAGACGGGTTGAGGTTGAGATCCGGCCTTCTTGATATTCTTCGCGCGAAATTTCTCGCATGCGCTGTGAAGAGTGTGCTTATCCACTCCGGAGCCGTTCCGGCATGCAGCTATGAAATCAAAACCTCCTTCTCTGCCCTCCGAGGCCTCAAGCGATGCTCAATCGCGAGGCGCCAGTACGCTTTTCAAATTGTTCACGGCGGAGGAAGTCGACGCGTTCCTGCGCTTAATGTCGGCCGCGCTAGTCAAAAATTTTTCCGGGCAACGCGTTCGCGATGAAGATGCCTTCCTGGTCGCCGCAGACGCTGTTCGCCCGACTTTCAAGACCGATTCAAGCGTTCGTTTCGAGGTCCGGCAGACCGCATTGGTAGAGGCCTATGAGCTTGTCAAGGCAAACCTCTGTGGCCCAGATGACGAGCTTGCGCAGGATTTCGATTTGCGCTTTTTCCGAATTTAGTTTTGCCTAGCTAGCTGAGTAACCCTGCCTCGCCTTTTGGCGAGGCAGTTCCTCTTCGGGCTGTCGTGTGGCGATCGAAAATTGTCATATCCTGGGTGCCATATGTTGCTTTCGCTGTCAATCTGAGGTTGCCATCCCCTTGATTGCCCAGCATGGCTGGCGACAATTAACTTGAGCGGCCGTGTTGACGCCGGGCACCCAGCATGCACGGCGCCGACATAGCTCCCCGGATCGGCATATACCGGCCAGTCGAGAGTCGGCGTAATCAGGCCAGCTGAGGTCGGCAGCGGCACCGGTCGGAGTCGGCACATACCGGCCAGCGTGGAGTCGGCATATATCGGCCACGGCGAAGTCGGCATCAGTCAGCCAACCTCGGGGCTGGACGGCTGCAGACCTCGACGTTGCGACGGCGCGTCAACCAGCGGGACTGGGCAGCCGCCGCAATGGAGCTGCGGCGGTGGGTCTATGGGGGCGGAAAGGTACTGCCGGGGCTTGTAGCCCGGCGGAAGGCAGAAGAAATGCTGCTTCTCTCATAGTCAGGCAACCCTAGTACCAATACCGCGCGAGCCAGTGAAGGCGCGTCTGAGACCCAGCAACCCTTCCTATTGGGTCTGGAAGCTCGATAAGCGGCTTTTCACGAGGTCGAGCTTGGCCTTGTGGGCCAATGGCCTGTTGAAAACACGACTCTGGATTTGGCCGGACACCTTGCTGATGGCGATGTACGCCATGCTCAAGCCAGACTCCCGCTCAGACGCCTTCTTCTCGACGAAATCGTATGGGAAGTTCTCGCAGAACTTGTGGAAGCCGGAGAACTGCGCGACATCCTTCGTGAATCGGAAGCCGTTTGGGGTAAGGCGCGAGCGCCGTGGATGGTAGAGGTCAACGAAAAAGATGAACCATCCGCTTCCGTCGAATGTTACGGCCTCGAACACGTCCACTTTATCGATGGCCCCGAGGCGATGAAAAAGGATGCGCTGCCCCGACTGCGTTTCGAGTCTGGATAGATATGCCAGTTGACCGATCGGCCCGTTAACCGGGATCGGATTCATCTCAGTAAAGCCAAATGGCCCAGAGCCGTTCGGATCCTTGTCGTAGGCAGGCGCAGATTCCAGCATCGCCTTCATTACCGGATGAACGAACTCCAACTGAAACTTTTCGTCATCGAGGATGCGATGGATGTGTGCAAGCGCCTCACGCAAAGCCTTATCTTCCTTGTTTTCACCAAACAGCTTTGAAAGAAAACCCATGTCTAGCACCCCGTACCAACATGAAAAGCCGAGAAAATTACTTGTGGACTACGATTTCCACCTCAAACCCATGTGCTTGTCCAGCAAGTGATAGATGACATCTGTATCTGTGAGGGTATTGAATTGGGGGATTTTCGTAAGCGAAACTTCACGTTTTATTTTGTCGAGCACCCCATAGTCCTTTTTTCTCATTTCAATGTAGCCATAACTACGAAGGAACGAGGATGTGTTCACATCGAAGTCCTTACCTCTGAACACAATCTTTTTGCGTGGATAAAAGCGGCATTCGTCGTAAACGAAGTAACCGTTCCGTTCTATCTGCTCCTCGTAGAATTTCACCCGCCACTCAAACGTGACATGCAAGAGGAAGCCGTAGAATTCAGCAAGCGCTTCGATTTGCTGCATTCTGTTCTTGTTGAAGAAAATACCCTGCTCGTCAATTGAGATGCTAAGGGTCTGGCCGCTGTTAAAGGTCAGGGTCAGGAGTGCCTTCTCTGTTTTTCCTGTTTCTACAAAATTTGTCTTGTGAGTCGTGATTGCCCGGTAAAAAGCGATGTGGTTAATCCCACTGATGTCATATGTGCGCCCCTTCCACGAGAACTCATTGCCAGACAGATTAAAATCCTTAAATTTCTCAGAAAGTTTGGCAATTATGTTGCGGTCTGAAGCAATGTTTTCCAGCGCATCCGCATCCTGCTCAAGGCGCTCAGACACTTCAGGTAGCGCGGCAAACAGCTCTTGAAGCAGACCAGTCAGCCGTTGGGACTGCGTCAACATGTCATGCGTGTTGAACAGGTCGATGGCGAGGCTACGTATTTCGTAGGCCAGGTCACGACTCGCTTCATGATCGATGCCGCGTGCTTTGGCACTCAGCTGGATAGGCTGCGCCACCTTGTCCCAATTGCGTGCCACAGCATCGAGTTTGTCCACATACGGCTTGACGGCAGCTTCACCCGATTTCGCCGAGTCACGGGCGGCTTTGATCAGCTTGTGGACGTTCTCAGCTTCCTTCTGCAGGAAGCCTTGGGTTTCCACTTCGTAGCTGTCGACGAGATCATCGATCAGTTCGGGCGCGTGATCCTCACCACCCAACGTGACCTCTTCCACCGTGTCCGTCATGACCTGCACAAGCGTCGTCGGTGGCAGCCTGTCGAGGGCGTCCTTGATGGCGCTGCGGAAGTACCGTTTACGTTCCGCCAGTTCGGCTTCGATTTGGTCGAGTGCCCGGACCTCCGGGAAGCCGGAGACGGCACGGTCTTCATTGATGTCGCGCAGGACATCTTCGGGATCGATCTCATCCACGAGGTAAGCTACCTCCTGAATGAAACTGGCCAGATCTTCCGCATCGTGTTCGCCATCCACCGCCTCGAAGGCAGCGGCGAGCAAATTCAAGTGCGCAAGCGTAGGCAGGCCAGATTCCCCCCTGACCGCCATAGGATCATGGAGCAGGTTTTCAACGAGCTGCGATGCCTTCCGTGGAGAAACACCAGGAAGCCACGCGATCTCCGCGCTCAATCTGGTGCGTGGATTCGTTAGATCAGAGCGTGCCTTCTGGCAGACATCGTGGTCCAGCTCCAATGACTTCTCTTCTGCCAACTCAACGATTCGCCTGCGATCGTCGCGAGTGGTCACACCGAGAGTCGCGAAAGGCGTCTCATGGAGCGCGGTTGTCTTCAGTGTCCGTTGAGTTCGGGCTCGCGGAGATGGGGTATTCCTGGCCGATTGTACAGGAGGCACAGCGGTTGGGCGGGAGGACGCCGCTGTTGGCACTGGCACCGCCGAGGCGCTAGATGCCGGTTGAGCGCCGAGCATCGCCATGAGCTGCGGGTCCTTCAAGGCTTCTTGCGCCTGAGCCAATGCATCAGTTGGTACTGAGAGCTTTAAATGATTGCGAAGCTCGTGGCTGTAATGTGCCAGTTGCGTTTTCGACGAGAGGTGATCAGTAAGCACGAGTGACAAAGCCAGCTCGCTATTTGATCGAGGAGTGGTCCCGCATGCAGCGCAGGCAAGTAATGCGCCTGACTTCTCTGAACCACATTTAAAACAAATTGCCATGCCCATGACTGTGCCCGTCCGCTAATTACGTAGTCTTGCCAACTGCTGAGATAGACAGCGGTTGTACGCGGCCGGACCATTGACATACTTATCTGTTGAGCAGGCGGCCTCGATTGAATTTCTCTCCGTAGTTGAAAGTCTTGACAAATCTGGTCGCCCACCCTGTCG
>JAJZEB010000083.1 GCA_021805805.1 Pseudomonadota bacterium
GCACCGAAGCCTGCCCCGGCACCGAAGCCTGCCCCGGCACCGAAGCCTGCCCCGGCACCGAAGCCTGCCCCGGCACCGAAGCCTGCCCCGGCACCGAAGCCTGCCCCGGCACCGAAGCCTGCCCCGGAACCGAAGCCCGCTCCTGCACCGAAGCCTGCCCCGGCACCCGCGCCGCAGCGCGCTCCGGTCGAGGCGCCGAAGCCGACTTCGTCGGTTCCGGCCGCCGCCGAGCACGCGGTCCATGACGCCGTGCTGGCCTGGGCGCGTGCCTGGGAGCATCGCGACCTGCCGGCGTATTTCGGCAGCTACGTGCGCGACTTCACGCCCGGCGGCGGAGTCAGCCACGCGGCCTGGGTGGCGCAGCGCAAGGCGCTCATCAGCGACAAGCGCGACATCAGGATCGACGTTCGCGACTTGCACATCCGCATCGACGGCAAGAACGCGGTTGCGCACTTTCGACAGATCTACACTTCCGGCAACCTGCACTTCAACAGCTTGAAGACTCTGCGTCTTGTTCGCTACGGAAACCGCTGGTACATCACTCGGGAAATCGTCGGTTGAGGGCTTCGTCGCGCCGGTAGAATCCAGCTGCAGCGCCTATGTCCTCCCGTGGACTGAGCCGTTCACGATGACCGCATGAATTCCAGATCGCGATCCCTGCGTCGCTTGCTGTTGCCCGGCCTGATCGCGCTGCTGCTGGGCATCGCGCTGGCGGTGCGCGCGCAGAGCTGGCACGCCAAACACGACGCGCCGCTGCCTGCGGCGATCGCCGACCCGCACTCGCTGCTCGGGCTCGATACCGCGCAGCTGCGCGCCCGTGGCTTCGAGGATCGGGCCGAAGCGGAATTGATCGAGATCTACCAGATGGTCGCGCAAGGCCATCTGCAAAGCGCGCTTGCGCGCAGCGGGGCGCTGGCCAGGCGCTATCCCAACTTCGCGCTGGCGCAAATTCTGCGCGGCGACCTGCTGCGTGCCGAGGCGGGTCGGCTGCGGCACTTCGCCGACGTCCGCGTCGCCCCGGCGGATGCGCCCGCGCTGGCCGCGCTGGTGCGCGAGGCGCACGCCCGACTGGCGGCCTACGTGCATGCGCCGGAGCCGGGACAGGTGCCCAGCAACTTCGTCGCGCTGGGTCCGCATGTGCGCCACGCGATCCTGGTCAACACCAGCGCGTCGCGCCTGTACCTGTTCCGGCGCAACGCTCGCGGCCAGTTGCGGCTGGAGGCCAACTACTACGTCACCCAGGGCAAGCTCGGTGCCGACAAGCAGCGCGCCGGTGATCTGCGCACGCCGCTGGGTGTGTATTTCATCACCCGCGAGGTCGGGCGCCGCTGGCTGAGCGCGGTCTACGGCGCCGGAGCGATGCCGCTGAACTACCCGAATGCGTGGGACCGGCTGCTCGGACGCACCGGTGGCGGCATCTGGCTGCACGGCGTGCCGCACAGCAGCTATGCACGCCCGCCGCTGGACAGCAATGGCTGCGTGGTCATGGCCAACCCCGACATCGAAGCGCTGATGCACATGGTCGAGCCCGACCTCACGCCGGTGATCATCACCGACCACGTCGACTGGCTCAGCCAGGCGCAGTTGGCGCGGCGCCGCGCCGAATTGCGCGCGATGCTGGCGCGTTCGATGACGCCTGCGCACGACGCCGAATCGACGCTGCTTTATTTCCACGGCAAGCACGAGCTTCTGGTCGTGCAGTACCCTGGCGAACGCAGCGACAAGCCGATCACCCACCGCGACTACTGGGCCAAGGAAAACGGCCGGTGGCGCCTGTTCCACGCCGGAGTTTTGTCATGATTTCCGCCATGCGCCGTCTTTTCATCCGCCCCTTGCTGCTGCTCGGAGTCGCCGCCGCGACCCTGGCCGTGCCGGCCTGCGCCGCCTCCGCACCGCGCGTGGCGCTGACGACGTCGCTGGGGACCATCGTCGTGCAACTCGACGCGCAGCGCGCGCCGAAGACGGTGGCCAATTTCCTGCGCTACGTGCACGAAGGTTTCTACGCCGGAACCGTGTTCCACCGCGTCATCCCGGGTTTCATGATCCAGGGCGGCGGGTTCACCGCGGCGATGCAGCAAAAGCCCACCCATGCGCCGATTCCGCTGGAAAGCGAAAGCGGCCTGAAGAACCTGCGCGGCACCATCGCGATGGCGCGTACCATGGACCCGAACTCGGCCACGTCCCAGTTCTTCATCAACCTGGTCGACGACCCGTCGCTGGACTATCCGCAACCGGACGGACACGGCTACGCGGTGTTCGGACAGGTGGTCGAAGGCATGAACGTGGTCGACCGCATCGCCCGCGTGGCGACGCACAATGTCGGCCCCTACGCCAACGTGCCGGTGACCCCGGTGGTGATCGAAAAGGCCGCCCAACTCCCGTGAAGGACCTGCGACGACATGGTTGAACTGCATACGAACAAAGGCGTGATCCGCATCGAACTCGATTCGGACAAGGCGCCGAAGACGACCGCCAATTTCCTCGACTACGTGCGCAAGGGTCATTTCGACGGCACGATCTTCCACCGCGTGATCGACGGCTTCATGATCCAGGGCGGAGGCTTCACGCCCGGAATGACGCAGAAGCCGACCGGCGCGCCGATCGAGAACGAAGCGAACAACGGGCTGAAGAACGCGCGCTACACCATCGCGATGGCGCGCACCAACGACCCGCACTCGGCGACTGCGCAATTCTTCATCAACGTCGCCGACAACGCGTTCCTCGACCACAGCGCGCCGACGGCGCAGGGCTGGGGCTACGCGGTGTTCGGGCGCGTCGTCGCCGGCGAGGACGTGGTCGACGCGATCAAGGGCGTGCGTACCGGCAGCAAGGGCTTTCACCAGGACGTCCCGGTCGAGGACGTGGTGATCGACAAGGCCGTTGAAGTCTGACGCGCTGCGCGCGCCGCCGGACTGGCGGCGCCTGGCCTTCGTCTCCGACCTGCACCTCGGAGCCGAGGCGCCGCGCACCACCGCGGCCTTCATCGACTGGCTGGGCACGGGCGCGCGCGGCGCCGACGCCGTGTACGTGCTCGGCGACCTGTTCGAATCGTGGGTCGGCGACGATCAGCTCGACGTCGACTCCGCGGCGGCTGCGGTCTGCGACGCGTTGCGCGGCTTCGTCGACGCCGGAGGCCAGCTCGCGGTGCAGCGCGGCAACCGGGACTTCCTGCTCGGCGATGCCTTCGCTGCGCGCTGCGGCGCACGCTTGATCGACGATCCGTGCCTGCTCGACTGCGGCGCGCAACGCGTGCTGCTGACCCACGGCGATGCGCTGTGCCTCGACGATGCAGCGTACCTGCAATGGCGCGCGCAATGCCGCGCGCCGAACTGGCAGGCCATGTTCCTCGCGCAACCGTTGCCGGAACGGCTGGCGCAGGCCGCCGCGGCGCGCCAAGCCAGTCGCGGTGCGCAGGCGGCACGCGAGGCCTTGACCGATGCCGACGAGACCGAGGCGCTGCGTTGGCTGCATGCCTGCGGCGCGGCGTGGATGATCCACGGCCACACCCACCGGCCGCGCAGCCACTGGCGCGGCGGCACGCTGCGCGAGGTGCTCAGCGACTGGGATCTGGACCACGACGCGCGCGCCCAGGTGCTGTGGCTGCAGCGCGACGCCGGTGGCGCGATCGCGGTGCGGCGCGCCGCACCGCAGCCGGCACACTCGGCTACTTGACCAGCTTCTCGAGGCGATCGCGGTCGAAGTGCTCAGTACGGAGCGCTTCGGCAGGCGCAGCCTGATCCGGACAGACGCCGCGCTGCTCGAGTTCGCGCCACAGCAGCGCGACCTGATGCTCGAGCTGCGCGGCGTGGTCGATCAGGCCGAGCACGGCCTTGTTCAGCGGATCGTCGCCGTTCTGCGTCACCGCGTAGGCCGAGAAGCCCATCCGCGCCGCGGCCGCCTCGCGCTGCTGCTCGGCGCTCTTGTCGATCACCCGCGCCGGATTGCCGACCGCAGTGGCGCCGGCCGGGACGGCCTTCACCACCACGGCGTTGGATCCGATGCGCGCGCCGCGACCGACCGTGAAGCCGCCGAGCACCTTGGCGCCGGCACCGACGACGACCCCGGCTTCCAGCGTCGGGTGCCTTTTGGTGCCCTTGTACAGCGAAGTGCCGCCGAGGGTCACGCCCTGGTAGATGGTGCAATCGTCGCCGACCTCGGCGGTTTCGCCGATCACGACCCCGACTCCGTGATCGATGAACACCCGCCGGCCGATGCTTGCACCCGGATGGATTTCGATCGCAGTCAGGAAACGGCCCCAGTGCGAAATCCAGCGCGCCAACCAGTGCCAGCGCCGCTGCCACAGCGCGTGCGCCGCGCGGTGCAGCAGCAGCGCGTGCAGCCCCGGATAACAGGTGACGACCTCCCAGCGCGAGCGCGCTGCGGGGTCGCGCTCGAGGATGACCTGGATGTCTTCACGCAGATGGCGGAACATGATGGCTGCACGGCACGGGCCCGGATGCAGTCCAGTGTATTGGACGCGTGCCGAACGCGCGCATCGGCGGTCAATCGCCCTGCTCGCACCGCAGCAGTACGGCACGGCAGATTCCGCGCAGGATCTGCACTTCCTGCCGGCTCAGCGCGCTGCGCGCGGCCAGACGCTCGAGCCGGGGGATCAGCCGACGTGGTGCGGCCGGGTCCAGGAAGCCCAGCGCGAGCAATGCGCGCCGGGCCTGCTCGAGCAGTTCGCGCACCTCGGCGCGGGTTGCCGCGGGTTCGGCCTGCGGCCCCTGCGGCAGCGTGAAACCGCCGAGCGCGCGGCGCCATTCCCAGGCCACGATCTGCACCGCCTGCGACAGGTTCAGCGAACCGTACTGCGGCGAGGTCGGCAGGCTCAGCAGCGCGTCGCAGCCGTAGACCGTGGCGTTGTCCAGGCCGGCGCGCTCGTTGCCGAACACGAACGCCACGCGCCGCCCCTGCGCGGCAGCGCTGCGTGCCAGCTGCGGCAGCCAGTCGGGACCGTGCAGCGGCGGCCCGAAGTCGCGCACCCGCGCCGAAAGCGCCACCAGCACACCGCAGTCCGCGGCCACGGCGTCCAGGCTTTGGCCCTCGCGCGCCGCGCGCAGCACATCGTCGGCGCCGCTGGCGAAGGCCAGCGCCTCAGGCTGCGCGCGCACGTCTCGGTGACGCGCAGCGACCAGCGCCAGCTGCTCGAAGCCCAGGGTCTTGATCGCGCGCGCCGCCGCGCCGACATTACCGGCCCGGCTGGGTTGCACGAGAACGAACAGCGGCTGCGCGATGCAGGGCGGGCACGCTGCAGCGTCGCCGGCTTCGATAAAATCTGCATCACTTCGCTCTTTCACGCCGCCATCTCCCTGGACGCGCCCGTCGCGTCACGCCACGCACCATGCACCCCATGATCAACGTCGCCGTTCGCGCTGCGCGCGAAGCCGGCAAAATCATCAACCGCGCGAGTCTTGATCTCGACCTGCTGCGTGTATCGCAAAAGGCAGCCAACGATTTCGTCACCGAGGTCGACCGCGCCAGCGAACAGGCCATCATCGACATCCTGCTCAAGGCCTACCCGCAACACGGTATTCTCGGCGAAGAGACCGGCACCACGCACGGGCGCTCCGACTCGGAATTCCAGTGGATCATCGATCCGCTCGACGGCACGACCAACTTCATCCACGGGCTTCCCGTGTATGCGGTCTCGATTGCATTGGCGCACAACGGCGTGGTGCAGCACGGCGTGGTCTACGACCCGTCGCGCGACGAACTGTACACGGCCAGCCGCGGCGGTGGCGCATTCCTCGACAACCGCCGGCTGCGCGTGTCCAAGCGCACAAGGATCGAAGACAGCCTGATCGGCACCGGGTTCCCGTTCCGGCGCGGAGACGACCTCGACGACTACCTGCGCATGTTCAAGGCCGTCGCCGAGCGCTGCGTCGGCCTGCGCCGCCCGGGCGCTGCCGCGCTTGACCTGGCGTACGTCGCCGCGGGCCGCTACGACGGCTTTTTCGAACGCGGCCTCAAACCCTGGGACGTCGCCGCCGGCGCGCTGCTGGTCAGCGAGGCCGGAGGCCTGGTCGGCGATTTCAGGGGCGACGCCGACGTGCTGCACCGCGGCGAACTGATCGCCGGATCGCCGCGCATCTACGCCCAGCTCGTCGCTCTGCTCAAGACGCACGCGGCGGACTGAAAGCGCTGGATTCACCGCAGATCAATCCGCGACCAACGGCGCGCTAGCCGCCGTGCGCGGAGCGCTTACGCGGGCGTTACGGACGCGTTCGCCCGGCGCAAACAGCCCCCGATCGATTGATTTGGCTTTGTCGGCTGCCTAGCATGACCTGCAGGGCACCTTGCTTCCAGCTAAACAAACACAGGCGCCTAGGAAACTGTTACGAGTATTGCTATGTGCATACATCTTTATATTGCACGCACTGTTACGGTTGTCGCAATCAGCAGGGTTTCTTGACAATTCCGCGCATCGGCCTTCGACGTCTCGATCGCGCGCACGGCTGCTGCTGGCTCAGGGACGTCGTTCAGATCAAGAGGGGGGGTTCAATGGAGCAATCGCTGAAGATCCAGATCAATTTTCTCGGTCCTGTACGAATCCAGGTCGACGATCAGGTCTGCGAAGCCAATGACAAGAAGGCAATCCTGTTGCTGTTCGTCCTCGCGGTGCGCGGATCGACCAGTCGCCAGCAGATGGCCTCGCTGTTGTGGCCCGGAACCGACAGCGAACGTTCGCAGGGAAGCCTTCGCCTTCGCATCCACAAACTCAACCGGATCTGCCCCGGAATCATCCAGAGTCACCTCAACGCGATCACGCTGAATCCGGCAGTCGCGCACGATCTCGGCTTCCTCACCGGCGACCAGGAGATCCCGCTGGAAACCGCGCTCGAGGCGCACCGCGGGCATCTGATCGGCTCGATCGAGTTTCCCGACAACCCGCAACTCAACGCGATCATCGCGCACTACCGGCAGCAGATCGTGAACAAGGCTGCGTCGCTGCTTTATCGCCACGCCAAGGACTGCGCGCTGGCGCACGACTACCGCCAGGCGATCGAGTTCCTGAACCAGATCCTGCTGCTGTCGCCGCACAACGAAGCCGCCTGCCGTCACCTGATGCGCGTGCACGTGCTCAGCGGCTGCCGTGCCGCTGCGATCGAGACCTACGAGGCGTTCCGCAAGAACATGCGCGACAGCCTGGGAATCGAGCCCGACACCAAGACCAAGCGCCTGCACATGGACATCCTGACGCTGCAGCACGACGCCGACTACCAGCTGTCGATGCAGGCCGATCTCGATTCCAGCGTGATCTGACCAGCGCAGTCGGGGCTGCGCAACGAGCGCACCGTGCAAGTGATGCAGCTCAAGCTCGCGAAGGCGGCCGCGCACCGCGCTGCTGCGCGCGGCGCGATCATCGCATGCATGCGCGTCGCGTGTCCGCGGAAGCTGCGGACCTGGCGCGACGCACGGTCCGAACACGACAACCGGGAGTCTCGAACATGAATGCACGCATGACGATGTTGCTGGCGCTGGCGCTTGCCGGCACCCTGGTGCGGCCGGCCGCCGCCGCCGATTCGGCCGTCTGGTCGCGTCCGATGCTGACCCCGGAGGCCGCCATGCAGGCCGCGCGCGCGGCGCAGGCCGAGTGCCGCAAGCAGGGCTGGCAGGTCACGGTGTCGGTCACCGATGCGTCCGCGGTTCCGCTGGTCGTCCTGCGTGACCGCTTCGCCGGCTGGCACACCGTCGAAGGCTCCATCGACAAGGCGCGCACTGCGGCCAGCTGGCGCGGCGACACCGCGTCGCTGGCCGCGCGCGTGATGCGCCCGGGCGCGCCCGAGAAGGCGGTCGAGCACATTCCCGGCGTGTTGATGCTCGGCGGTGGAATCCCGATGGAGGCCGCCGGGCAGGTGGTCGGCGCCATCGGCGTGTCCGGTGCGCCGGGCGTGGACAACGACGTGCTGTGCGCCAAGGCGGGGATCGCAGCGATCGAGGCCGAGCTGGCGTTCTAGCGCCCCCAGGGCCGGGCTGCGCCCGGCCCGCCCCCGTGGGGGCAAGCAATCTCGGGGCGGCCTTGCAAACAGACCCTCTTGGGCATGCCCCACCTTCCGGCAGAACTCGCGCACCGCGGCGAGGATGTGGATTCCGCTACCCGGCGCGTGTCTTCACCACCTCGTTCAAGAAGACGTCCTCGCTGTGCGCTTCGCGAGCATCCCAGCGCGTCTTGAGCTCCAGGATTTCGGGCTGGATCGAGATGAACAACTCGACCAGACGCGGCTCGAAATGGGTGCCGGCGTCAGCGCGCATGCGTGCGGTCGCCTGCTCGACGGTCCAGGCTTCCTTGTAGGGGCGACGCATGGTCAAGGCGTCGAACACATCGGCCACTGCGACGATGCGCGCCGACTCCGGAATTTCATCTCCGGCGAGACCGTCGGGGTAGCCGCTGCCATCCCATTTTTCATGATGGCGCAGCGCCACCTCGGTGGCCAGACGAAACACGGGCGCTTCGCTGCCTGCGAGGATGTCATGGCCGATGCGCGTGTGTGCGCGCATCGTGTCCCACTCATCGGCGTCGAGTTTGCCTGGCTTGCGAAGGATGGCGTCAGGAACGCCGATCTTTCCCGTGTCATGCATCGGCGCGGCCAATTCGAGCATGCGGCTCTCGATGGCATCCCATCCGGCCGCACGCGCCAGTGCGCCCGCGAACGAAGCCATGCGCCAGATATGGACGCCGGTGTCGGAATCGTTGAAATGCCCCGCCTTGCCGAGCATGTAGATAGCCTCGACGTAGCTGCGCTCCAACCTTGAATGTTGGACCAGTGAGAGATGCGTTCTGACGCGCGCCAGCACCGTCGGCGCGGAAACCGGCTTGACGATATAGTCGACCGCGCCCACAGCAAAACCTTCAGCCTCACGGCCCATCTCGGAAAGCGAGGTGACGAAAATAACCGGAATCGTTGCCAGGGCAGAGTCACTCTTGAGTTGGCGGCAAACTTCGTAGCCGCTCATGTCCGGCATCTCGATGTCGAGAAGCACCAACGCTGGACGGTGTTTGCGCACCCCCGCCAGCGCATCTGCGCCGCTGCGCGCGAACACCAGTGGCCGCTCATCGGCCAGAATCTGCCGCAAGGCCGCGAGGTTCTGCGGCTCGTCATCGACGATCAAGAGAGGCGCTTTGGCCATGGTTTAAGCTTCCAGATTCAACTCGAAACGCTTCGCGATGTCGCGAACTGCGGTTTCTGCGCCGCGGAAGTCGAAGCTCTCGACTTGCTCGTTCACGTGTCGCGCATCGGCTGGCGACGTCAGGCGTGCCAGTTCGGCCAGGTGCCGCGGCATGCCGTCGGGGTTGTCGGTGTCGAGCACGGCGAGCATGGATTGCAGGCAGCCGAGGAGACCTTCAGGTGCGACGCCAGCAGAGCATGATGTCGAGGACGACATGGCCTCGACATCGGCTTGATCCGGGGCGAACCGTGAGATCGACAGCAGCGCCTCATCCAGCGCCGTTTGCAGAAGCACGAGGTCCGTCTCGATCGACTCGCCGAGCCGCAGATGCGAATCCGCGGATCCAGCGGCGCGTGCCACGTCTGGCAGCGCCAGATTGCCGGCGGCACCGACGAGTCTGTGTGCGAACGCTGCCGCATCGCTTGGCGACGAGCGTGCCAGAATCTCTGCGCTCTGGGCGTACTCGACCGCGAAACGGCGCAGATACCGTCGATACACATCAATGTCACGCCAGACCGCAAGGCCGCGACTCAGTTCCAGACCGGGGTAATTCGCATCATCGGGCGACGCGACCTTATCGAGATCCGCGGGAGTCTGCCGGGGCGCTTCGCCCTGCGAGGCGCGACGTCGCAGGCGCGGTCCGTCCGCAGGCGGCATCCAGCCGGTCAGGCGTTGGATCAGCGCAGTCGCTTCGTCGACATTGAAAGGCTTGCTGAGGTAGGCGTTGACTCCGGCCTCGAGCGCGGCCGTCTGATCGCGCCGGAAGGCGCCGGCGGTCAGCGCGATGATCGGCAGCTTGTCCATCTCGGGCATGGCGCGGATTGCCCGGGTCGCGGCGTAGCCGTCCATGATCGGCATCTGGATGTCCATGAGCACGATGTCCAACGCACCGCGATGCTCGGCGACCCAGTCGACAGCCTGCCTGCCGTCCTCGGCCAGAGCGATCTGCGCGCCTTCCCCGCTGAGAATGCGTTGCGCGACCTCGCGATTGATATCGCTGTCGTCGACGACGAGGATGCGCAATCCGGTCAGGCGTTCCGGGCTGTCAGGTTCTTCCTCCACCGGGCGGCCGTGCCGCGCCTGCATCGCATTGTTCACCGCGTTGTACAAGCTCGACGGGGTCACAGGCTTGGTCAGTATGGCGTCGGCTGCGTCAGCGCCCGGCTCGGCGAGCAATTGTTCACGCCCATGCGCGGTGACCATGACGATGATCGGCCCCGCATCGACGCGCTCGGCGCGAATTGCCCGCGCTGTCTGCAGCCCATCCATGGATGGCATCTTCCAGTCCAGAAGCACAACTTCGTCGGCAGTCGACCGGCGCACGTGCTCCAGCGCATCGATCCCCGACTCGACCGCATGTGCGGTCCAGCCCAGAGATGCGCCGGTGACGCGCAGGGCGTCGCGTGCCATCGCGCTGTCGTCCGCGATGAGCATCCGCAGGTGGGACATGTCCGGCGCCGACAAGCGGACACCGGCAGTCTTCTCATGTTTGAAATCGAGTTCGAACCAGAACTCGCTGCCGCGTCCGACCTCGCTGCTGAGGGACAGTTCGCCGCCCATGAGTTCCACCAAACGACGACTGATCGCCAGGCCCAGCCCGGTGCCGCCAAAGCGGCGTGAGGTCGACTCATCCGCCTGAGTGAATGGTGCGAATATCGCCGCCTGTTTGTCAGGAGGAATGCCGAGTCCGGTATCGCGGACTGCAAAACGCAGTCCGATCCTGTCGTTGACCTGTTTGGTCGTTTCGAGTCGGACCTCGACATGCCCCTGCTCAGTGAACTTGATCGCGTTGCTCACCAGGTTGATCAGCACCTGTCCCAGGCGCAGCGAGTCGCCGTGCAGCACATCGACGCCGAGTGGCGGTCTGATGATCAGCTCGATGTCCTTCTCTTTCACCATCCCGGCCATGATGGTCGAAAGGTTGTCGAGAAGATCAGCAACCTTGAAGGGCGCGCACTCGATGCCGAGACGCCCGGCCTCGATCTTCGAAAAATCCAGGACATCGTTGATGATGCCCAGAAGCGACTGGCCCGCTCGGCGAATTTTCAGAACCAGATCATGTGCATCCGCCCCGAGGCGCATCTGCTCGAGCAGATAGGCGAGGCCCAGGATGGCATTCATCGGGGTGCGGATCTCATGGCTCATGTTGGCCAGAAAGCTGGCTTTTGCCTTCACCGCATCCTCGGCTATCGCGGCCCTCGATTCGAGATCGACATTGAGTTGCTGGATGCGCGACTGCGCATAGGCAACCAGCGCTGCCAGCAGGCCAGCGAGCACCACCAGCATGATGACGAAGGGCGTGATCGGTCCCATCGACGCGGCGACCGCGGCATCGATGGCCGTCCCCGGCACATGCACCACTGGGCGCCAGACCACATCGCCTAAGGGCAGGTCCTGCCAGGCGCGCTGGCCTCGGGCAAATCCGACGTTGAGTCCGCGCTCGGCCCGCAGGGTTTGCCAGGCCCAGAGACCATCAGCCCGCAGGAGTTCGCCGTCGGGATGCGCGAGCATGGCACGCCACACCTGCGGGACGCTGTGCTGTAGCGTCGCCCGTGCGCCATTCCCGGTCAGCCAGGTGCCGTCGGCATCCGTCATCATCAGGTGCGCGTTCAGAGCGCCCTTGACCGCTTGAAACTGCGAAAACATGCGGTCGACCTTGTAGCGCAGCGTGATGATTCCATGGCGGTGCCCCTGGGGATCGAACACCGGTGCCGAAATGCGCAAGATCAAGTGCTTGCCTTCGTGCTGCACCGGCGCCAAGTCCGCCAGCATCGGTGGCAGGGTCGAAACATCGCGGAATTCGGAGTCCTTGGCCCAGTTGCGGGCCTTGGCGACTTCGCCCGACGCTCGAAGGGGATGGCCGTCGTTCCCCAGATCGAGGTGAATCCGCTCCTGACCCCGCTGGTTGATCCACAGCGCCTGGGTGAAGGCACCTTTGGCACCCAGGTACAAGGCGAGGTCATCCCGCAGCCGCTTGACATTGGCCGACCCCGGGTCGGCGAGCTCGGCCTGCAAGCTCGGCAGGCGCATGATGAACCAGAGGTCAGATCCGGCTGTGTGCAGGACGTTATAGATATTGCCAGAGCCGACGCGCAGCGCATCCGAATTGGCGGCGCGGTACAGCTCGATCGCGCCTCGCCGCCTGATGATCCTGTCGTAGGAAGCGCCCGACAGAATCATCGCAAGCATCGGCAAAAAAACGAACATAAAAACCCAGCGCGGGCGCCGCAGCTCC
>JAJZEB010000084.1 GCA_021805805.1 Pseudomonadota bacterium
CCGCCGGCGGCAGCCGCAGCACCAGCTCGGCGTCGCGCAGCCGCAGCCAGCGCGCGCGCAGCGCCGGGTAGGCGGCGAGCACCGCGCGCGTGGCCAGCTGGCTGCGCCGCAGCCAGTCGCCGTCGTCTGCATCGGCCAGCTGGGCATCGATCGCGGCCAGCGCGCACAGCCAGATGTACAGGTCGCGGTTCAGCGCCGCGCTCGGATAGCGCGCGACGCGTGCCGGCAGCCGCAGCGCGCGCGCGTCGCACCATGCCGGCGCGGCGCGGGTGCCGCTGCCGGCCAGGCGCTGGCGCCAGCCGCGGTGGTGGCCGCTGGCGCGCGCCGCCGCGCCCTGCACGGCCAGCGCCGGATCGCCGCCGAAAGCGCGGAACCACAGCGCCGCGGCACGCTCGGGCAACGGCACCGCGGCTTCGGCGAAGCCGTCGGGCGCGATGCGCTGCAACAGGCCGTGCAACCACAGCCCCACGCGTTCTTCCATGCTGGCCTCCTGCCGCCGCTGGCGACCGCGTCAGTCGCCGAACATGGCGCCGACGACTTCGTCGAGGGCGTCGACCACCGCGGCGTCGTCGGACAGGCACTCGAGCACCGCGACCCGGCACGCCAGCCGTTCGGCGCAGCCGGCGCGCATCAGCTTGGCCGCGTTGACCAGCAGCCGCGTGCCGGGGGCCTCCTCGAGGTCGTGCTCGGCGCTGGCGCGCAGTGCCCTGGCCAGCGCGACCAGGCGGCGCGCGCGCTCGGCGTCGATGCCGGCCTCGCGGGCCACGATCTGGGTCTCGCGCGGCGCATCGGGAAAATCAAAGCGCAGCGAAATGAAACGCTGGCGGGTGCTCGGCTTCAGCCCCTTGAGCAACTGCTGGTAGCCCGGGTTGTACGACACCACCAGCATGAAGCCGGGGGCCGCGGCCAGCTGCTCGCCGGTGCGCTCGATCGGCAGCAGCCGGCGGTCGTCGGTCAGCGCGTGCAGGATCACCGTGGTGTCCTTGCGCGCCTCGACCACCTCGTCGAGGTAGCAGATGCCGCCGCTGCGCACGGCGCGGGTCAGCGGGCCGTCGACCCAGTAGGTGCCGTCGGCGCCGATCAGGTGGCGGCCGACCAGGTCGGCCGCGGCCAGGTCGTCGTGGCACGACACGGTGAACAGCGGACGCTGCAGCCGCGCCGCCATGTGTTCGACGAAGCGCGTCTTGCCACAGCCGGTCGGGCCCTTGAGCAGCACCGGCAGGCCGTCGCGCCAGGCGCGCTCGAACACCGCGACCTCGTCGGCCCCGGGAAGGTAGCTCGGCAGCGCTTGCGCCGCCTCGGTTTGCAACATCGCGAACTCCTCGTTCAGTGCCACAGCAGCGGCACGCCGATCAGCAGCCCCAGCACCAGCAGCCAGGCGCCGAGCATCAGCCGCCAGCGCAGCCGCGCGTGGCGCAGGCCCATGAAATGGTCGATCACCAGCTTGCCCTTGAGCAGCGTGGCGCCCAGCGCCGCGGCCAGCACCAGCCGGGTCGCCGGGTGGGCGCCGATGGCGGCGCCGGCGATGCTCAGCGCGACGATCGCCAGCCAGGTCGCGGTGGCGGCGTCGCGCGGCGCGGGTTCAGTGCGAGACATAGACCAGGAAGAACAGCACCAGCCACAGCAGGTCGACCATGTGCCAGTAGGCACCGGCCGTCTCGACCCCGGCGTGCGCGGCCGCGGTGTAGCGGCCGCGGTGCGCGCGCCAGCCGACGACAGCCAGCATCGGCAGGCCCATCAGCACGTGCATGAAGTGGAAGAAGGTCAGGCACAGATAGAACATGTCGAACAGGCTGCCGTCGAGCGACACCCCGCGCGCGGCGTCGGCGCCGAACTCCAGCGCACGCAGCAGCGCGAAACCGCAGCCCAGCGCCAACGCCGCAGCCAACCAGCGCGCGCAGCGGCCGGACGCGGCCGCCGCGATCGCGCGCCGCGCCCGCGCCACGCAGTAGCCGCTGGTGGCCAGCAGCAGCGTCTCGGCCAGGCCGGCGCGGTGGTCCAGCGCGCGCTGCGCCGCGGCGAACTGCGCCGGATGGGTGGCGCGCGCCGCGGCGTAGGCGGCGAACAGCAGCGCGAACACGGTCAACTCGGCGAAGATGAACATCCACATCGCGAAGTCGCCGGGCAGTTCGCCCGCTGCGGTGCGCTGCAGCGTCTGGTGCATCGCAGCCTCAGGCAGCCAGCGCGCGCTCGACCTGCGCCGCGTAATCGGCGCTGCCGGGAACGAAGAAGCTGCTCAGATAGACGACCAGGCCGAGCGCGAAGCCGGCGCCGCAGAACTCGCGGATCAGGAAGAACACCTGCTCGCGCTGCTGCACTTCCATGAACGGCAGCGGCGAACTGCCGGTGCGCTGCAGCACGATGGTCACCAGCCCGGCCGCGGTCAGCGCCAGGGTGATTCCGAGCATGCCCAGCACCATCAGCCAGAAGCCGGTCATTTCCACGCGCTGCGCCAGCGTGCCGTTGGCGTCGCGGCCGCGCAGCTGCGGCATGGCGTACGAGATCACCGTCAGGCTGACCATCGCATAGGCGCCGAAGAACGCCAGGTGGCCGTGCGCGGCGGTCATGTTGGTGCCGTGCGCCAGGTACTGCACAGGGGCCAGGGTGATCATGAAGCCCCACAGCCCGGCGCCGAGGAAGGCCATCACCGGGGTGCCCATGGCCCACAGCATCGCCGCCTTGTTCGGATGCTCGCGGCGGCGCTGCGCATGCATGCGCCAGGCGAAAGCGACCAGCAGCATGAACGGAATCGGTTCCAGCGCCGAGAACAGCGAGCCGAGCCATTCCCAGTACGCCGGCACGCCGATGAAGTAGTAGTGGTGGCCGATTCCGATGATGCCGGTGACCAGAGACATCGAAATGATGATGTACAGCCACTTCTCGACCACTTCGCGGTCGACTCCGGTCATCTTGATGAACACGAAGCCGAGCAGCGCGCCGAGGATCAGCTCCCAGTCGCCTTCGACCCAGCCGTGCACCACCCACCACCAGCTGTAGCTGTCCTTCACGGTGTCCACCGGGAAGTAGAACGCCGGCAGGAACAGCAGCGCCAGGCCCCACAGCGCGCCGACCAGCACGATGTTCAGCGAGGTCTTGCGCCCGCGCGCCAGCGTCATGGTCAGGTTGAACAGCATCGACAGCGCCACCAGGACGATGCCGACCTTGGTCGGCAGCGGCTGCTCCAGATAGCCGCGGCCCATGGTCGGCAGCAGCGCGTTGCCGGTCAGCCGCGCCAGCTCGGCGTACGGCACCAGCAGATAGCCGAGCAGAGTCGCGGCGCCGGCGAGCAGGAACACCCAGAAGGTGGCCAGCGCCAGCCGCGGACTGTACAGCTCGGTCTGCGCCTCCTCGGGGACGATGTAGTAGGCCGCTCCCATGAAGGCCATCAGCAGCCAGACGATGAGCAGGTTGGTGTGGCACATGCGCGCCACGTTGAACGGCAGCCACGGCAGCAAGGTGCCGTCGACGTACAAGGCGCCGATCAGCAGGCCGAACACGATCTGCGCTGCGAACAGCGCCAGCGCGGCGACGAAGTACGGCAGCGCGACGCGCTGGGATCGAAATTTCATGTTGACTCCTGAAGTCGGGAAACGGAGGGGACGCTGAATCAGCCCTGGATGTTCGGCGGCCAGTTGTTGGTGTCGACCTTGGACAGCCACTTCAGGTAGGCGACGATGTCGTCGAGCTGCTGGTCGTCGAAGTGGAAGTTCGGCATCTGCCTGCGCCCCGGCGTTCCGGTCGGCTGGGCGGCGATCCAGGCCTTGATGAAGGCCGGGCCGCGGCGGGTGTAGACGTTGTCGAGCTCGGGCGCGAAATACGACCCCTCGCCATTGATGGTGTGGCAACCCTGGCAATCGTTGGTGTCGACCAGGTACTTGCCGGCGATCACCGCCGGGGTCATGTCGGAGGCGTGGTCGCGCTGCGGAATCGAGCGCCAGGTGGCTGAAGTCAGGAATAGATAGATGATGAGGAAGAACGCTGCGCTGCCGAGAAAGATGTTTCGCGCCACTGCCTTCGTGAAGACCTGCTGCATGGATGGCTCCTGAGTCGGACGATCGGATCGGAATGCATGGCTTGAAGAGTTATTCTTTCTATATCTTTAAGCCTGCAATCCAGGATTGGAAAATCGCAATGCAGACCGCTCGACGCGAGGCCGCCGAGGCTAGGCGGCGTGTCCCGTGACGTCCGGCTTGAATTGGTATTTATAATGCATGTTAACCGGCGCGCCCCGCATGTCAAGCTTCGCGCCGCTTTGACGGAGACCGGCATGCGCAGCATCGACGTGCCCGCGCGCCACGCGCGCTGGAACCTGACGGCGAAGATCACGCTGTTCGCCGGCGCCTTCCTGGTGCTGTCGCTGCTCGCGGTCGGCGCCACGCTGTGGACGGCATGGAACCTGCAAGGCGGAGCCGCCGCGGTCAACGAAGCCGGCCGGTTGCGCATGCTCAGCTACCGCTTGGCGCTGAGCTCCGCCAACGGGCAGCGCGCGCGCCTGGACGCCGAGGCCGCACAGCTGCAGGCCAGTCTCGACCTGCTGCGCCACGGCGACCGCACGCGTCCCCTGCTGGTGCCGTGGGACCCGACCATTCGCGCGCGCTACGCAGCGGTCCTGCGCGGTTGGGCTGCGCTGCGCCCGCGCTGGCTCGGCGCCGCGGGGACGCGGCCGCCTTCGCGCGCCGCAGTCGACGCCTTCGTCGGCGGCATTGACCGGCTGGTGCTGTCGATCGAGCACAGGCTCGACTTCTGGAACGGCATGCTGCACACGGCGCAGCTCGGGCTGGCCGGATTGGTCGTGTTCGGAACCATGCTGATGTTCGTCGCCGGCTATCTGCTGGTGCTCGATCCTGTCGGGCGCCTGAGCCGCGGAGTCGCCGCGCTGGCGCAGGGCGACTACGCCGCGCGCGTGGAAGTCGGAACCACCGACGAACTCGGCGACCTGGCTCAGGCGTTCAACCGCATGGCCGGGCAGTTGCACGACGTCCACACCGAACTCGAACAGCGGGTGCGGCTGAAGACCGCCGACCTGAGCACCGAGCAGCGCCGCCTGGCGGCGCTGTACGAGGTCAGTGCGCTGGTGTCGCGCGCGCAGGATCTTCCCACTCTGGCCGAATCGTTCGTCCGCGCGCTGCAGCGCATCGCCGGCGCCGACGCCGCCGTGCTGCGCTGGACCGACGAGACTGCGCGGCGCTACGTGCTGCTTGCCGCCGAGGGCATGCCCGAGGCTTTGAGCGAAGACGAGCGCTGCCTGCTGCCAGGCGCGTGCTATTGCGGCCAGGCCGACGTCGCCGCAGGCCCGCAGGTCGTGCAGTTGCTGCGCGACGCGCAGACAGCGCAGGCGGCGTGCGTGCGCGCCGGATTCAGCACCCTGGTCAGCGTTCCGGTGGCCGCACAACAGCGACTTCTCGGCGAGATCGACCTCCTGTACCGCGACGGCACGCGCGCCGACCCGGCACAGCACGCGCTGCTCGAGGCGCTGGCCGGCCACCTCGCAGCGGCGATGGAAAGCCTGCGCGGCGCGGCACTTGAGCGCGAGGCGGCGGTCGCGCGCGAGCGCAACCTGCTCGCACGCGAGCTGCACGACTCCATCGCCCAGGCGCTGGCGTACATGAAGATCCAGCTGCAGCTGCTGCGCACGGCGATGCAGGCAGGCGATGCCGGGCGCAGCGCCAAGGCACTCGACGACATCGAGAACGGCGTGCGCGAGAGCCTGGCCGACGTGCGCGAACTGCTGCTGCATTTCCGTACCCGAACCCGGGAGCAGGACATCGAGCCTGCGCTTCGCGTGACCTTGCACAAGTTCGAGCTGCAGACCGGAGTCTCGGCGCAGATGCGCATCGACGCGCACGGCCAGCCGCTGCCGCCCGACGTGCAGATCCAGGTCCTGCACATCGTGCAGGAAGCGCTTTCGAATGTGCGCAAGCACGCGCGCGCGAGCCGCGTCGAACTCGATGTGCACAGCGTGCCGAACTGGAGCTTCGAGCTGCGCGACGACGGCGTCGGCTTCGACCCCGAGGCCCTCGCCGCCGACGCCGCCGCGCACGTCGGCCAGCAGATCATGCGCGAGCGCGCGGCGACCATCGGTGCCACGCTGCGCATCGCGTCACGCCCGGGCCACGGCACCCGGGTTCGGCTCGACCTCGCAGCCGCCGCCCCTGCGCGCGGTGCCGCCATCGACGGAGACGACCATGCCCGCTGATATCCGTATCCTGCTCGTCGACGACCACCGCCTGGTGCGCAGCGGCGTCCACGCGCTGCTCGACGCCGGCGACGGCCTGCAGGTCGTCGGCGAAGCCGGAGATGCCGGCGAGGCGTTGCGCCTTGCCGCGCAATTGCGCCCCGACGTTGTGCTGCTCGACGTTCACCTGCCCGGTGTCGGCGGCATCGACGCCGTGCAGGCGCTGCGCGACGTCGTTCCGCGCGCGGCAGTGCTGATGCTCAGCGTCAGCGACGACGCCGCGGACCTGGCCGCGGCGCTCCGTTCCGGCGCCCAGGGCTATCTGCTGAAAACCTGCGACGCCGACGAACTGGTCGGCGCAGTGCGCCGCGCGCACGCCGGCGAGCTCGTCATCGGCAGCGCCATGGCACCGAAAGTCGCAGCCGCGTTCGCCGCGCGCACGCCGCCGAGCGACCCGATCGCAGCGCTCACCGCGCGCGAGCGGCAGATCGGCGCGGCACTGGCTCGCGGCGCCAGCAACAAGCGCATCGCGCGCGAGCTCGACATCGCCGAAACCACGGTCAAGGTGCATGTGCAAAGCATCCTGCGCAAGCTCGCGCTGAGCTCGCGGGTGCAGATCGCGGTCGTCTTCGCCGAGCGCAGGCCGCGCGACGGTATACCCCTAGAGGACGACCCGGACTAGTTCCGACGCATCCTGCAGGCCCCTCCGACGGTCGATGGTGCGCCCCCCGGTGCGCACCTAGATTGGCGCTGAGCACAAACCCCGGGTGCGCGCCGCAGCGCGGCCGTGCCCGCCGCCACGGAGGATTCGTCCATGCCCACCCCATCCCGCGTCGCGGGCCACGTCAAAGGCAGCGCACAGCGCTCGCTGATCGGCGCCACCATCGGCTTTTTCATCGGCTTCGGCGCCGTCTCGCTATTCGGCCCGACCGCGCAGAGTTTCATCCACGTCATGCACCTGACCCCGTCGCAGGTCGGCCTGCTGGTCGCCATGCCGATGCTGACCGGGTCGCTGCTGCGCATCCCGTTCGGCGCCTGGGTCGACCGCAACGGCGGCAAGACTCCATTCCTCGTCCTGCTGCTGGCGTCGCTGCTGGGGATCGCAGGCCTGTACTGGATGCTGCTGACCATGTACCCGGAACACCTGACGCAGGCGCAATACCCATGGCTGCTGTTCTTCGGCGCGCTCGGCGGCTGCGGCATCGCCACTTTCTCGGTCGGCATCGGCCAGGTCTCGTACTGGTATCCGAAGGCGCAGCAAGGCAAGGCGCTTGCGTTCTACGCCGGCTTCGGCAACACGTCTCCGGGACTCGTGGCGATCGTGCTGCCGCTGATCATCGCCTTCGGCGGGCTGTGGGTCGGCTACCTGGTCTCGCTGGTCATCGTCGTCGGCGGCATCGGCCTGTACCTGATGCTGGGTTACAACGCGCCGTCGTTCCAGTTGGCGCGCGCCGGGACCCCGGCGCGCCAGCTCGAGGCCGCAGCGCGTGCGCACGGCCAGGAGCTGCTTCCGGCCGGCAGCGTGCTGCGCACCCTGCGCGACGCTGCTGCGAGCTGGCGGACCTGGCCGCTGGTCGGCCTGTACTTCACGTCGTTCGGCGGCTTCCTCGCGCTGACCGCGTGGCTGCCGATGTTCTGGGGCGCGTACTACAAGGCGCCGCACTGGGTTGCGCTCGGCCTGACGGCAGGTTTTTCGCTGTTCGCGTCGATCATTCGCGTCCCCGGCGGGTCATGGGCCGACCGCTTCGGCGGCGAGCGTGTCGCGCTGCTGTCGTATCTGGTCCTGCTGACCGGAGCCGCGGTGATGGCGGTCTCGCAGCAGTTCTGGCTCACGGTGCTCGGCGAGGCGCTGGTCGGTGCGGGAATGGGAGTCGCCAACGCGGCGGTCTTCAAGCTGGTTCCGCATTACGTTCCGGACGCGGTCGGAGGCACCGCCGGATTGGTCGGTGGCCTCGGCGCGCTGGGCGGCTTCGTCGTCCCGCCGCTGCTCGGCCACATCGCGCAGGCGCTGGGCCCGATCGGCTACATCCGCGGCTACATGGTCTACGTCGGACTCGCGGTCACCAGTCTGCTCCTGACCGCGCTGCTGCTGAACACCCGCGACGGCGTGCGCGCGGCCCGGCTCGCGGCAGCGCGTTGACCATGGACGCAGCCGCCATCGTCGATGACCGGCCGGACGCCGCGGCGGCGCTCGCACTGATCGCGGCGCGCCGCCAGTGCAGCCCCCGTCGGCTGCTTGCGCCGGGGCCCGACGCCGCGCAGACCGGCGCGCTGTTCGAGGCCGCCGCCGCGGCTCCCGACCACGGCTGCCGGACACCGTGGCGTTTCATCGTCGTCCCCGCATGGCGTCGTGCCGCGCTCGGTGCGGCGTTCGCCGCAGCGCTGCGCGCGCGCGACGCACTGGCCTCGCCCGCCGATCTGCAAGCCGCCGCGGCGAAAGCTTCGCACGCCCCGTTCCTGGCCGTTGCGGTCACCCGCGACGACCCGCAAGTCGCCGCCGACGAACGCCTGCTTTCGCTTGGATGCGCGCTGCAGAACATCCTGCTTGCTGCGCAGGGAATGGGATTCGGCTCGGGTCTCGTCAGCGGTGCGGCGCTGCACGCAGCCGAGATGCGCAAGCTGCTGCGGCTGCGCGACGACGAGCGCGCCGTATGCTTCGTCGCGGTCGGAACCGTTCGGCAATCGCGTGCGGCGCGCACGCGACCGTGCACGCACGATTTCGTCGAACTGCTGTAGCCGCTGCGCTGGCGTGCGCCAGCGCGCCGCGCCTCAGGCCAGCCCCTCGAAGGCGATGAACTCGACCGGATCGCCGATGCGCAGGTCTCCTTGCGCCGCAGGAAGAACCAGCAGGCCGTCGGCGTCGATCATCGAGCGCAACTGGGCCGAGCCTTGCGCGCCGGTGCTCCACGCGCCCCAGCCGCCGTTGGCCAGCCGCGCGATGCGCGCGCGCTGGAACTCGACGCGGCCGGCGCGCTTGCGCAGCGGCGTCTGTGCCAGCGCGCGCAGCCGCGGCAGCTCGCGCGGCTGCGCGCCGCCGAGGCGCAGCAACGCGTCGCGAACCATGACATAGAACGCCACCATCAACGCCACCGGATTGCCTGGCAACCCGAACAGCAGCGCTGCGCGCGGTCCTTGTCCGATGCGGCCGAACGCCAGCGGCCGCCCCGGGCGCATGGCAAGCTGCCAGAACGCGACGTCGCCGAGGTCGGCGCATGCCGCGCGCAGATGATCTGCGTCGCCGCCGCCCACGCCGCCCGAAGTCAGCACCAGATCGGCGTCGGCGCTGGCTTGCAGCAGCGCGTCGCGAAGCGCGTCGACACGGTCGGGCACGCAGCCAAGGTCGACGACCTCGGCGCCGCAGCGCGTGGCCAGTGCGGCGAGGATTTCGCGGTTGCTGTCGTAGATTCCGTCGTCGCCGAGCGCCTGTCCGGGCGCGCGCAGCTCGTCGCCGCTGGACAGCAGCGCCACCCGTGGGCGCCGCCAGACGCGCAGTTCGCGGCAGCCCATTGCAGCGGCCAGCCCGAGCTCGGCCGCGCCGAGGCGGCTGCCGGCGCCGAGCGCGACAGCTCCGCAAGCCAGGTCTTCGCCGCGCTTTCTGCAGTGCGCGCCGGGCCGGGCACCGCGCAGCATCACCCGTACCCCGTCGTCGATGCACTGCTCGTGCGGCACGACGGTATCGCAGCCGGCGGGCAGCGGCGCCCCGGTCATGATGCGCAGGCAGCATCCGGGCGGCACGCTGCCGACGTGGCGATGCCCGGCGAGCGCGCTTCCTGCCAGTCGCAGATCGGCGTTGCCGCCCGCGTCCAGCTCCGCTGCGGCGCACGCGTATCCGTCCATCGCCGCGGTGTCGAACGGCGGAATGTCGTTCGACACCAGCAGATCCTGCGCCAGCACCCGGCCCAGTGCCGCGCGCAGCGCGACACGCTCGCGCCGGCTCGGCGCCTGGACGGCGGCGCGCACCAGGCGCTGCGCAGTGTCGACGCTGAGTTCGGCGCGCGCGTCCAAGCTGCCGCCCATCAGTTGTTGCGCGGGCGGGCCCCGGCGCGCAACGCGCGCGACGTACGGCGCGTGCGACGCGACCAGTTCCAGATCACCTGCTGGTAGGGACGCCAGCTGTAGTTCAGCGGGAACACCGTGAAGTGGATCAGCCGGGTGAACGGGATCAGGCCGAAGATCGCGAACGCCGACAGAACGTGCAGCTGGACCAGAAGCGGCATTCCGGCGGGGATGTCGGCGCGAGGCTGCAGCATGAAGATCGAGCGCAGGTAAGGCGTCAGCGCGGCGGCGAACCACGACGTTCCCCAGTTGTCGAAATACGCGATCAGCGGACCGCTGACCAGTTGCAGCAGCAGCAGCGCGTACAGCACCATGTCCATGCGCGTCGTCACCTGCCGCAGCCTGGCATCGCGCAGTCGGCGCACGATCAGCATCAGCAGGCCGAACAGCGCGCTCAGTCCGAACGCGAACAGCGTCCACTCCAGGATCAGCAGCCGCCACGGCTGGCCGTTCCACGCCAGCACCGACGCCGGAACCGCGAATGCCGCCAGGTGGCCGAGGAAGACGACGAAAATGCCCCAGTGAAAAGGTTGCGTGCCCCAGAACAGCCGCCGCGTCTCGAGGAACTGCGACGACAGCGAGCTGACCTGGAAGCCGCGGCGGCGCCAGCGGTAGAGCCAGCCGACGACGAGCGCGGTCAGCGCGATGTACGGCAGGGTTGCGAACAGGGCTTGGTGGATGTCCATGGCTCAGGCTCCCAGCTCGACCGCGGCCGCGCGGTCGTGGATCGGAATGAAGTTCTCGCTGGCGCGCCCGGCGCGGCGCTGCGGAACGCCGGGGTAGTCGGCCTCGAGCCGCAGCGCCAGCGCGCGCAGCAGCGCGCGGTACGGGTTGCCGAAATGCAGCGCCTCCTGCAAGACCATCTCGCCGCGCTTCTTCAGGGTGTCGAGACGCTGGCGCAGGCGCGCTTCGTCGAAGTCGTCGCACATGGCGCGCAACGCCGGGATCAGCACCTGCTCGGCCAGCTCGCGGCGCAGTTCGTCGTCGAGCGCCGGCAGCAGTTCGAGCACGTTGCCGAGGTGGTCGGGAAGCTCGTCGCCGCAGTCGTGACCGGCACGCCGGTGCTCGTCCTTGAGCCCGGCGAGGAACATGCCGCGCTTGTAGTCCTCGCCGAAGCGGGTGTAGCCGACCTCCAGGCTGCAGATCGCCTGCAGCTCGAAAGTCTTCAGGAACAGCTCCTCGCGCGCGGCGGCATCGAGCGCGTGCAGCGCCGCGGCCGCTGCGGCGAAGGCCTGCGCCGAGTCCGGGTACGGCGCCAGCGCGTCGGCGCAGCCGCGCAGCGCGGCGTCGAGGCCGGAGCGCGGATAGCGCAGCAGCGGGGCGAAATGCGGGTAGACGGCGACGTCCATCACAGCCCCCTGGCCGGCTTGTCGCGCAGCCCGAAGCCCGCGCTGCCCTTGCGGTCGTCGGTCGACTCGAGCATTTCGGCGGCCTCCTCGCGGTGCGCCGCCGGAATCACGAAGCGCTCCTCGTTCAGCGCCAGCGTGGTCAGCCTGAACATCGCGTCGGCGGTGTCGGCATCGATTCCGGCTTCGGTCATGGCGCGCGCGACCTCGTCGGCCGGAAGATCGCCGACGGTGACCATGCGCCGGTGCACTTTGACCGCCATCATCTTCTTCAGCACCCGCTCGACGCGCGCCACGTCGCCGGCGGCGAACATCGACGCCAGGTACTGCAGCGGCAGCCGCGAGCGCTCGATTCCGCCCCAGAACGATTCGGTCGTGGTGTCGTACAGCTGGTCGCCGGTCTTGCCCATGGTCGGCAGCAGCGGCGGCACGTAGAACAGGTTCGGCAGGGTACGGAACTCGGCGTGCAGCGGCAGCGCGATTCCCCATTGCTTGACGAACTTGTACACCGGCGACTTCTGCGCGGCCTCGATGGTCGAGTCGGCGATGCCGTTGGCGCGCGCCTGGCGGATCACCTCGGGGTCGAACGGGTCGAGGTAGATGTCGAGAGA
>JAJZEB010000085.1 GCA_021805805.1 Pseudomonadota bacterium
TCCCCGCCTGCGCAATGCGGTACGGCGCCTGGCCCGTGATGTCGCGCCCCTCGAAGGTGATGCGGCCCTCGGTCGGCTTGTAGACCCCGGTGATCAGGTTGAACGCCGTGGTCTTGCCCGCTCCGTTGGGCCCGATCAGGCCCACGACCTGCGCGTGCCCGACGGCAAAACTCAGCTCGGCCACCGCCTGCAGACCGCCGAAGCGGATTCCCACGCCGTGCAGGCGCAGCAGTTCGTCTTGCACGGGCGCGTTCATGCCTTCTCCTGCAGTTGCCGCGCGCGCGGCCAGATGCCTTGCGGACGAAGCACCATGACCAGCACCATGGCGATGCCGAACACGAAGTAGCGGTACTCGGCAAAGCTGCGGAACGCCTGCGGCACGACGAACATCAGCACCGTTCCCAGCAGCACACCGGGAATCGAGCCCTGGCCGCCGACCAGAACGATGGCGAACAGCGTGACCGACTCGGTGAAGACGAAGGCGCCGGGGCTGACCGCGGCCATCAGCGTGGCGAACAGCGTGCCGCCGAAGCCGGCCAGCGCCGCGCCCAGCGCGAACGCCAGCACGCGGTAGGCACGGGTGTCGACGCCCATCGTCGTTGCCGCCAGGTCGTCGTGCTTGATGTAGTACAGCGTTCGCCCCAGGTGCGAGCGATCCAGGTTGCGGATCAGAACCAGCGCCGCAGCAAACGCGACCCAGTCGAGCCAGAACTGCGCCGACGCGCTGCCCAGCTGCCAGTGCCATAGCGCGGGCACGCCGATGCCGAAGATGCCGTCGGCGCCGCCAGTGATTCCCCACAGGTTGTTGTCCAGTGCCAGGACCAGGATCGAGTTGAAGCCGATGGTGGCCACCAGCAGGTAATCGCCGCGCAGCTTGACGATCGGAGCCGACAGCAGCGCGCCGACCGCCGCCGCAGCCACCACCGCCACCGGCCAGGTGGCCAGGATCGGCCAGTTGAACTGGGTGTTCAGGATCGCCGTGACGTACGCGCCGATGCCGAAATACACGGCGTGGCCCATGTCGAACATGCCTGCGCGCCCCAGCACGACGTCCTGGCTCAGCGCGACGATGGCATAGACCGCGAACAGCGAGGCGATGAAAATCCAGGTCTGGTCGAGCACCAGCGGAACGCCCAGGCCCAGCACCCACAACGCCGGGCCGACCCACGGCCGGCGCAGGCTTGCGAAGGTCTTGCTCATACTTTTTCCGCCACCCTTTCGCCCAGCAGCCCGGTGGGGCGCAGCAGCAAGATGCCGATCAGCAGCGCGAAAGTGATCGCCTCCTGCCACGAACTGGAGACGAAGCCGGCCGCGAAGGCGTTGAACAGCCCCAGCAGCACCCCGCCGAGCATCGCACCGGGTATGTTTCCGATGCCGCCGATGATCGCCGCGATGAACGCGTTCAGGCCGTAAGTCCAGCCCATCGTGAAGTACACCTGCCTGTAGTACAGGCCGATGAACAGCCCGCCGACGGCGCCGATCGCCGGGCCGATCAGGAACACGCTGACGATGACCCGGTTGACGTTGATGCCCATCAGCCGCGCCGCGTCCTGGTCGCTGGCCGTGGCGCGCATCGCGGTGCCGTAGCGCGTGTGGTGCACGAACCAGTACAGCAGCGCCATCAGCAGCGCCGATCCCGCGATGATCAGCACCTGCACCAAGTCGATTCGTGCGCCGCCGAAGGTCCACTCGGTGGCAGGCAGCAGGTTGCTCGGGAACACACGAAGCTGCGGGCCCCAGACCAGCATGATGCCGTTCTCGATGAACAGCGACGCGCCCAGCGCCGAAACCACGGCCGACAACCGGTCGGCGCGGCGCAATGGGCGGTACGCGGTGAACTCCAGCGCGATCCCGGCCACGCCGACGACGATCGCCGCGGCGATGAACGCCGCGCCCAGCAGCAGCAACTGGTGCTGCCCGGAACCGGCGCCGCTGCCCAGCGCGACCAGCCCGATGTAGGCGCCGAAGATGCACAGGTCGCCGTGCGCGAAATTGATCAGGCGCAGCACGCCGTAGACCATGGTGTAGCCCAGCGCGATCAGCGCGTACACGCCGCCGACGGTCAGGCCGTTGACCAGCTGCTGCAGCACAGTGCTCAGCATCGGTTGTCTCCCCACTCTTTAGGGCGGGCCGCCACCATGGCGCCCCGCCGGGCGCGGCGATCGTCGCCGCCGCGCGTTTTCAGCCTCGTTCACCTCGGGCGGAGGCGGGCCGGGCACAGCCCGGCCCCGGGCTCGCTCAATGGCCCGCGGCGGCCGCCGGATAGGTGATCTTGTAGTTTCCGTCGGCCATGACTTCGAACGCCACGTACGGGCTGCCGGTGCGTTCGCCGGCAGCGTTCCACGAGAATGTTCCGGTCAGGCCCTCGAAGTCCTTGAGCTGGTGCAACGCCGGGATCAGCTTGGCCGGCGCCACGCTGTGGATCTTCTCGGCCGTGGCCAGCACCGCGCGCAGGCCGTCGGCGTTGGTCAGCGTGAAGATGCTCGGCGGCATGTGGCCATAGGCCTGTTTGAACTGCTGCAGGAACTGCTTGGCCACCGGGTACGGCAGGTCCTGCGGAGCCGGCACGTTGATGATCACGGCGCCGGCGGCGGCGTTGCCGGCGATTTTCGCGAACGCGACGTTCTGGTTCGCGTCGCCGCCGATGAATTCGGCCTTCATTCCCAGCTGGGCCATCTGCGCCTTGATCAGGCCGCCGTCGGTGTAGTAACCGGAGAAGTACACAGCCTGCGGCTTCAGCGCAGCCAGCTTGGTCAGCACCGGGGTGTAGTTCTGCGATCCGGCGGTGATGTACGCCTTGTCGAGCACGGTCACGCCGTCCTTCTTCGCGTCGGCGACGACCGCGTCGGCCAGTCCGGTGGCGAAGCTCGAATGGTCGGTGACGACCGCGATGCGCTTGAGCCCGCGCGCCTTGAAGTAGCCGGCGGTGAACAGCGCCTCGGCGCTGTTCGGCGGCGCGTTGCGGAAGAAGGTCTTGAAGCCGTGCGCGGTCAGCTCGTCGCTGGTGCCGTCGGAGGTCTGGATCACGTTGGCGCGTGCATACAGCGGCTCGGCGGCCAGCGCGGCGCCGCTGGTGTAGCTGCCGATGACCGCGAGCACGCCGTCGTTGATCAGCTGGCGGGCGCAGATCGCCGCCGGTGCCGCCTCGCCCTGGTCGTCGCAGACCTGCACCTTCAGCGGATGGCCGAGAAGCCCGCCCTTGGCGTTCTGCTGCTTGACCAGCAGCTTGACCGCGTCGGCGATACCCTGGCCCTCGTTGGCGTACTGCCCGGTGATCGGCGCCTGAACGCCGATGGTGATCGGGCTTGCGGCTTGCGCCACGCCGAACGCCGCCGCCAGCAGGCCGAACAGCACCGTCTTGCCAAAACCTTGCATTTCCGTCTCCCGTTTGAACGTCATGAACGTCGTGAAGTCGCAGCCGAGTGGCGCGACAGAACCCGCACCATACCTTGTGCACCGCGTTCGCGCATCAAGGTTGCACCTCTCTAAAGGTAACTGGTATCACTAAAATATAACGGCCTTTACTTTTCAAACGCAAGGTGCAACCATCGGCGGCTCGGATCGCCCAGAGGTACAACCATGACCGTGACGACCATCGGTGTCAAAATCGACGAACAGGTGCGCCTGCGCATCAAGACCGCAGCCCAGACGCACGGGCGCACTCCGCATTACGTGGTCAAGCAGCTGATCCTGCAGGGGCTCGAACGCCTCGAACGCGGCGATGCGCTGGAACCCGCCGAAGCCGACGCCGAATTGGCCCCGCCGCCCGAGTCGCCGGCCGACGCGTCGGTGGTTCCGTTCCTCGAACTTGCGCAGGACGTGCAGCCGCAGACAGTGCTGCGCGCAGCGATCACCGCCGCGTACCGGCGCCCCGAGACCGAATGCGTGCCGGCGCTGCTGACGCAGGCCGAGCTGACGCCTGATCTGGCTGCCGCGGCCGCCGACACCGCGCGCGCGCTGGCCGGACGACTGCGCGGCAAGAAGCGCGGCGGGCTGGTCGAGAACCTGCTGCAGGAATACGCGCTGTCGAGCCAGGAAGGCGTGGCGCTGATGTGCCTGGCCGAAGCGCTGTTGCGCATTCCGGACACCGCCACGCGCGACGCGCTGATCCGCGACAAGATCGGCGGCGGCGACTGGCAGAGCCACCTCGGCGGCGGCCGCTCGCTGTTCGTCAACGCCGCCACCTGGGGCCTGCTGCTGACCGGCCGGCTGACCGCGACGAGCAGCGAAGCGCGGCTGAGCTCGCTGCTCAGCCGGCTGGTGGCGCGCAGCGGCGAACCGGTGGTGCGCGGCGGCGTGAACATGGCGATGCGACTGATGGGCGAGCAGTTCGTTCTCGGCCAGACCATCGCCGAGGCACTGGCCAACAGCCGCAAATGGGAAGCCAAGGGCTTCCGCCACTCGTACGACATGCTCGGCGAGGCGGCGCTGACCGCGCACGACGCGACGCGCTACCTGCGCGACTACGAGCAGGCGATCCACGCCATCGGCAAATCGGCGCAGCGCCGCGGAATCTATGAAGGCCCGGGCATCTCGATCAAGCTGTCGGCGCTGCATCCGCGCTACGCCCGCGCGCAGCGCCAGCGGGTGATGGACGAACTGCTGCCGCGGCTGCAGCAGCTGGCGCGGCTGGCGCGCAGCTACGACATCGGTCTGAACATCGACGCCGAGGAAGCCGATCGCCTCGAGCTGTCGCTCGACCTGCTCGAGAGCCTGTGCTTCGACCCTGCGCTGCAGGGCTGGAACGGCATCGGCTTCGTCGTGCAGGCCTACCAGAAGCGTGCGCCGTTCGTGCTCGACTTCCTGATCGACCTGGCGCAGCGCTCGCGCCGCAGGCTGATGGTGCGGCTGGTCAAGGGCGCGTACTGGGACAGCGAAATCAAGCGCGCGCAAATCGACGGCCTGGAGGATTTCCCGGTATTCACGCGCAAGGTGCACACCGACGTGTCGTACCTGGCGTGCGCGCGCAAGCTGCTGGCGGCGCCGAACGCCGTGTTCCCGCAGTTCGCCACCCACAACGCGCACACCGTGGCAGCGATCCACGCCATGGCCGGCGAGAACTTCTACGTCGGGCAGTACGAATTCCAGTGCCTGCACGGCATGGGCGAGCCGCTGTACGAGGAAGTCGTCGGCGCCGCGGCGCTGAACCGCCCGTGCCGGATCTACGCGCCGGTCGGCACCCACGAGACGCTGCTCGCGTACCTCGTTCGCCGCCTGCTCGAGAACGGCGCCAACACGTCGTTCGTGCACCAGATCAACGATCCGAAAATGGACCTCGAGGCGATCATCGCCGACCCGGTCGAGCTCGCGCGCCAAGTGCAACCGATCGGTTCTCCGCATCCGAAGATCGCGCTGCCACGCGCTCTGTACGGCGCCACGCGCGACAACTCGGCAGGGTTCGACCTGAGCAACGAGCAGCGCCTGGGGTCGCTGGCCGCTGCCGGCCTGGCCGGGCTCGACGTCGCCTGGCGCGCGCAACCGCTGCTGGCCGACGGCGACGTCGAAGGCAACGCGCGCCCCGTGCGCAACCCCTCCGACGCACGTGACGTCGTCGGCCAGGTGGTCGAGGCCGACTCCGCCGTGGTCGATCGCGCCTACGCCGGCGCGCTGCTCGCGGCGCCGGTGTGGCAAGCCACGCCGCCGGCCGAGCGCGCCGCGACGCTGCGTCGCGCCGCCGAACTGCTCGAGGAACGGCTGCCGCGGCTGGTCGGGCTGATCGTGCGCGAAGCCGGGCGCTCGATCGCGTCGGCGATCGGCGAGGTGCGCGAAGCCACCGACTTCCTGCGCTATTACGCGTCGCAGATCGACACCCGCTTCCACAATGCCGAGCACCGTCCGCTCGGCCCGGTGGTGGCGATCAGTCCGTGGAATTTCCCGCTGGCCATTTTCACCGGCCAGATCGCCGCTGCGCTGGCTGCCGGAAACGTGGTCCTGGCCAAACCGGCCGAGCAAACCCCGCTGATCGCCGACGTCGCGGTGCGGCTGCTGCGCGAGGCCGGAGTTCCGCCCGGTGCGCTGCAGCTGCTTCCCGGAGACGGCAGCGTTGGCGCCGCACTGGTCGGCGACGCGCGGGTGCGCGGCGTCATGTTCACCGGTTCGACCGAAGTCGCGCGGCTGATCCAGCAGCAGCTCGCAGGCCGGCTCGACGCGCGCGGAATGCCGATTGCGCTGATCGCCGAGACCGGAGGCCAGAACGCGATGGTCGTCGACTCCTCGGCGCTGCCCGAACAGGCGGTGGCCGACATCATCGCCTCGGCGTTCGACTCGGCAGGCCAGCGCTGCTCGGCGCTGCGCATCCTGCTGGTGCAGGACGACGTCGCGCCCCGCTTGCTCGACATGCTGCGCGGCGCGATGGCCGAACTGCGCATCGGCCGCCCCGACCGCCTCGACAGCGATGTGGGCCCGGTGATCAGCGCCGAGGCGCGCGACGGCATCGAACGGCACATCGCGGCGATGCGCGGCCGCGGCTGCACGGTGCACGCCGCGACGCTTCCCGACGACGCGCGGCACGGCACCTTCGTCGCGCCGACGCTGATCGAGATCCCGTCGCTGGAATTGCTCGACCGCGAAGTGTTCGGCCCCGTGCTGCACGTGCTTCGCTACCGCATTGAAAAGCTCGACTCCACGCTCGACGCGGTCAACGCGCTCGGCTACGGGCTGACCTTCGGAATCCACAGCCGCATCGACGAAACCATTGCGCGCGTCACCGCGCGCATCGAAGCCGGCAACGTCTACGTCAACCGCAACATGATCGGCGCGGTCGTCGGCGTGCAGCCGTTCGGCGGACACGGCCGCTCGGGAACCGGGCCGAAAGCCGGCGGCCCGCTGTACCTGCGCCGGCTGATCGCGCCGGGAAGCGCGCCGTTCCTGGCCACCGGCGAGGCCCCGGCAGCGCTGCGGCAATTGCTCGACGCGCTGCGCGCAACCGACGCCGACAGCGACGCGACGCGCGCTTATGAGACTCTGGCGCCGGCGCGCACCGCCAACGTGCTCGCCGGCCCGGTCGGCGAATCGAATCAGTACCTGCTGCAGGCACGCGGTGCGTTGCTGTGCCGCGCCGACAGCGTCGCCGGCCTGTTGCGCCAGGCGGCTGCGGCACTCGCCACCGGCCATGTCGCGCTCCTTTCAGGCACGCACGCCGCGGCCGCCTGCGCGCAGATCCCCGCGGCGCTGAACGCGCAGGTGCGCAGCGTGCGCGACGACGATCTGCCGGAGGCCGCGCTGTACGACGGCGACCCGGCAGGGCTGCTCGAACTGCAGCGCGAGCTGACGCGCTACGGCCACGCCGTGGTTCCGGTGCACGCGCTGCCGCGCGACAGTCTGGCGCACGCCGACTATCCGCTCGAGCTGCTGCTGCGCGAACGCGCGACCAGCGTCAACACCGCCGCGGCCGGCGGCAACGCCAGCCTGATGACCATCGGCTGACGGCGATCGGGCGCCGTGGCGGCGCGGCTCCACGGGCACAGTCGGCTACGATCGGTGTAGCCGCTGCGCACCGGTCGCGTGCGGCCAGCACGCACCGGAGCTCCGATCTTGCCCCACCCGCCCAAGCCGCCGCTGCGACGCGCCCGCTGCCGCGCCGCGCTCGGCACTCTGCTCGCCGCCGCGCTCGGCGCTTGCGCGCCGCTGCCCCCGCCTGCACCGGTCGCACCCCGCACGGCAGCGGCGCCCGGCCACGACACCGCTGCCGAGCACGCGCTGCGCGCGCGCATCGACGCGTGGCGCAGCCAGTGCGGCTTTCCACCCTACCTGCACGACGCGCGGCTGCGCCGGGCAGCGCTGAACCATTCGCGCTACATGGCGCGCAACGGCCGTGCCGTGACCGACTTCGAGAACCCCGCCGCGCCGGGGTTCACCGGCATCGACGGGCTCTCTCGCGCGCGCGCAGCGGGCTGGTCCAACCTGCGCTGGGCATCGTCGGGATCAGCCGATCAGTACATGCACCTGCCCGCCGACGGCGCCGCGCTGGGCCGCGGCGTGGCCACGATCTGGGCCGGCGGCGTCTACCACCAGCTGATCGTTGCCGGACAGTACCGGTCCGCCGGCGCCGGCCTGCTGCGCGTCACCGACCCGCGCTTTCCGGCTTATGCGCTGGAGCTGGCGACCATCGCGCTCGGCGGCTGGAACCGAACCTTCGCCGGCGCGCGCGCACCGCTGACGTTTCCGTGCGCCGGAATACGCGACGTTCCGTACGGCGAAGCCGCGAGCAGCGAGCTGCCGCTGGCGCCGGGCGTTTCGCGGCGCGGCTTCGGCACCCCGGTGACGCTGGTCGGCAACCCTGGCGAGCGCGTGCTGGTGCTGCGCGCGACGATGGAGTCGCTGCGCGACGGCCGGCGCGTCGCGCTGCGCGTGCTCGACGAGGCCAACGACCCCAACCACGAAATCCGCATGCCGGCCCAGGCCGTCGTCTACCCGACCTCGCCGCTGCAGCCACGCACGACCTACCGCGTCGACATCGAAGGCACCGAGGCCGGACGCGCGTTCCGCCGCACGTTCAGTTTCACGACCTCGGCGACGATGGGCTGACGCCGTCGCGCATCTGGTCAGCAGCGCCGCTGCGCGTTGACCGCAAGGTAGCGCGCGATCAGCTGCGCAGTCGACGCATCGTGCGCCTGCGGTGGCCTGTGCGCGAGCAATTCGGCGTGGATCGTCTTGGCCAGCTGCTTGCCGAGCTCGACGCCCCACTGGTCGAAGGAATGGATTTTCCAGATCGATCCCTGGACGAAGATCTTGTGTTCGTACAGCGCGATCAGTGCGCCCAGTCGATAGGGGTCGAGTCGCTCGAGCAAGACGGTGTTGCTCGGCCGGTTGCCGTCGAACACGCGAAACGGCACCATGCGCCGGATGGCCGCGGCGTCGACACCCTGCGCGGCCAGTTCGAGCGCGACTTCGTCGGCATTGCGCCCGCGCATGAAAGCCTCGGCCTGCGCGAACATGTTGGCCATCAGGATTTCGTGGTGGCCGGGCAGCGAGCCGTGGCCGTCGAGCGAGCCGATGAAGTCGATCGGCGCCACGTGCGTGCCCTGGTGCAGCAGCTGGAAGAACGCGTGCTGGCCGTTGATCCCGGTCTCGCCCCAGATGATCGGCGCGGTTTCGTAGTCGACGAGCTGGCCGTCGCGCGTCGTGCGCTTGCCGTTGGACTCCATGTCGAGCTGCTGGATGAACGCCGGCAGCCGGTGCAGGTACTGGTCGTACGGCGCCATGACATGGCTGCCCGCGCCGAAGAAGTTGATGTACCAGATTCCCAGCAGCGCGAGCACGACCGGCATGTTGGCGTCGAACGGCGCGTCGCGGAAGTGGCCGTCCATGGCATGCGCGCCGTCGAGCAGGGCGAGGAAATTGCGCTCGCCCAGGTACAGCATGATCGGCAGCCCGATCGCCGACCACAGGCTGAAGCGGCCCCCGACCCAGTCCCAGAACTCGAACATGTTGCGCGGATCGATGCCGAATTCGGCGACCGCGGCCGCGTTGGTCGACACCGCGACGAAATGGCGCGCGATCGCAGCCTCGTCCTGCGCCCGATGCAGGAACCAGTCGCGCGCGGTATGCGCGTTGGTCAGCGTCTCGTGGGTCGTGAAGGTCTTCGACTCGACGATGAACAAGGTCGTCTGCGCGTGCACCTGGCGCAGCGTCTCCTTGAGCTGCGAGCTGTCGACGTTGGAGACGAAATGCATGCGCAGCCGCGGGTGCGCGTAGGCCTTGAGCGCCTCGCAGACCATCTGCGAGCCGAGATCGGAGCCGCCGATGCCGATGTTGACGATGTCGGTGATCGGCTGCTGCGTATGGCCGAGCCATTCGCCGCTGCGCACCGCGCCGGCAAAGCGCGCCATGCGCTGCAGCACGGCGCGCACCTGCGGCATGACGTCGGCGCCGTCGACCCGCATCGGCGTGTCGCCGCGGCTGCGCAACGCGACGTGGAACGCCGCGCGGTCCTCGGTCTCGTTGATCCGCGCGCCGGCGAACATGGCGTCGATGCGCGCGCGCAAGCCGCATTGCTCGGCCAGTTGCAGCAGCAGCGTCATCGTCTGGCCGGTGATCCGGTTTTTCGAATAGTCCAGCAAAAGGCCTTGGTGTTCGAGCGTGAAGCGCTCGGCGCGCTGCTCGTCGGCTTCGAACAGCGCGCGCATATGCCACTCGCGCGCACGAGTGAAGTGGCTCCACAGCGCTTTCCAGGCCGGCAGATCGGTCAGGCGCGTGCTGGCTTGCGGCGGCGTGTCCATGCGCGTTCAACCGCCCGCGCGCGAGACGCGGTGGCGCTGCAGACTGCGCTTGGTCTTGCGCAAGGTCTCGGCCAGTCCGGGGCCGAGCTTCAGCGCGACGCCGACCGCCAGCACGTCGATCAGCGTCAGGTGCAGGATGCGCGAAGTCATCGGGCTGTAGACGTCGCTGTCCTCGTCCGATTCGGCGAAGATTCGCACACTGGCGAGTTCGGCAAGCGGCGAGCCCGGCGCGGTCAGCGCGATCACGCTGCAGCCGCCGTCGCGCGCGATGCGAACCGCTTCGAGCAGCGCCTGCGTGCGTCCTGAATTGGAAATCGCCACCAGCACGTCGTGCGGGCCGAGCAACGACGCAGCCATCGACTGGGTGTGCGGATCGGCATAGGCGACGGTCGAGATTCCGTAGCGGAAGAACTTGTGCTGCGCGTCGGCGGCCACGATTCCCGAATTGCCCAGGCCGTAGAACTCGACGCGGCGCGCGCCGGCGATCAGCGCGCAGGCGCGCTCCAGGGCCTGCGCGCTGCTCGCGTTGCGGCAGCGCATCAAGGCGTTGATCACGTTGTCGAACACCTTCACCGTGACCTCGGGCATCGCATCGTGCTCGCCGACGCTGGCATGCACGAACGGCGTGCCCTCGCTGAGCGACGCCGCCAGCCTGAGCTTGAGCTCCTGCAGCCCGGCATAGCCCAGCGAGCGCGCAAAGCGGATCACGGTGGGCTGGCTGACCTGCGCTTCGCGCGCGATCTCGGCCACGCTGGTGCGCATGAAACGGTGCGGTTGTTCGAGCAGGCATTGCGCGACCTTGCGTTCGGCCGCCGGCAATCCCGGCGCGACACGGGCGATCTGTTCAAGCATCGGTCTGCTCCAGCGCATCCGCGAGGGCGCGCGCAACGCCGCGCAGCCCCGGCCAGGGGTCGCGGATCAGGTAGGTGGGAATTGCGGCCAGGTAGGGCTGGAACCGGCCCTTGTCCTCGAAGCGGGCGCGGAAACCGGACGCAGCGAAGAATTCGGCGAAACGCGGAACGATGCCGCCGCCGAGATACACGCCGCCGCGCGCGCCGACGGTCAGCGCCAGGTTGCCGGCGGCGGTGCCGAGCAGCCGGCAGAACACCGCCAGCGCCTCGACGCTGGTGGCGTCGGCGTGCTCGAGCGCGGCGCCGGTGATCGCGGCGGCGTCGGCGCCCGCGCTGCCGCGACCCGACTCGGCGCACAGCCAGTCGTGGATCAGCTGCAGCCCGCTGCCGCACAGCAGGCGTTCGGCCGAGACATGACCGTGCCGCGCACGGGCGAAGCGCCACAGCGCGACTTCGCGCTCGTCGATCGGACTGAAGCTGACGTGGCCGCCCTCGCCGGCCAGCGCGATGAAGCGCCGCCCGTCCGGCACCAGCGCGCCGACGCCCAGTCCGGTGCCGGGGCCGATGACCGCGCGCGGCGCGAGCGCATCGGCTTGCGCCGGCGGCCCCACGCGCAGCAGACCGTCCGCCGGCAGATCGGGCAGCGCAAGCGCCAGCGCGGTGAAGTCATTGATCACCAGCAAAGTCTGCAAGCCCAGTGCTTCGCGCGTGGCGGCGATCGAGAACGACCAGTTGTGATTGGTCATGTGGACCTGGTCGGTGCCCACCGGCGTGGCGATGCCGATCGCGGCATGACGCACGCCTTCGGCGCCGGCAGCGCGCAGGTACGCGAGCATGGCGTCGGCGACACCGGGGAAATCCGCGCAGCGCAGCACCCGCACCTGTTCGACGCGTCCGTCGCGATGCAGCGCAAAGCGCGCGTTGGTGCCGCCGATGTCGGCGAGCAGGCGCGGCATGCGTTCAGGCAGCCCAGTGGACATCGAGCTCGACCTTGTTCTGGTGAAGGATCCGCGCCACCGGCAGCGTGCTGGCCGAGTCGGCGGCAGCGCGCTCGAACACCGCGCGCTTGACGTCGCCGTCGAGCAGCAGCGCCAGGCAGGCGCT
>JAJZEB010000086.1 GCA_021805805.1 Pseudomonadota bacterium
GGCGCACCGTGGGAAGCGCGGCTTCGGAGCGGCCGTGCGCCGCGCTCATTGGACGACCCTCCTCGCTACGCTCGGCTCCCCGAGGGAGCTGAGCGCGGCTTCGGAGCGGCCGTGCGCCGCGCTCATTGCCGCCTCTGTGTTCTCGACCAGCAGGGCGATGCCTTGACCGCCGCCGATGCACGCCGCGGCCACGCCCCAGCGCGCGCCGGCGGCACGCAGCTGGCGCGCCAGCGTGATGGTCAGCCGCACGCCGGTGGCCGCCAGCGGATGGCCCAGCGCGATGGCGCCGCCGTGCACGTTGAGCCGCTCCTCGTCGAGGCCGAGTTCGCGTGCCACCGCCAGCGTCTGCGCGCCCTGCGCCTCGTTGACCTCGAAGCGCGCGATGTCGCCGAGCGCCAGGCCGCTGCGCTGCAGCAGCGCGCGGATCGCCGGCGCCGGGCCGATGCCCATGATCTCCGGCGGCACGCCGGCCACCGTGACCGCGGCCAGCCGCGCCAGCGGCCGGCGGCCGTCCAGCGCGCTGCCGCGCGCGACCAGCGCGGCAGCGGCGGCGTCGGTCAGCGCCGAACTGTTGCCGCCGGTCTGCACGCCGTCCTCGTAGACCGGGCGCAACCTGGCCAGCACCTCGGGGCTGCTGGGCCGCGGGTGGGTGTCGCGTTCGACCACCTCGACGCGGCCGGCGAGCCGGATGCCGCGCGGCCGGTAGCCGTCGAGCTCGAAGCGCTCGCTGCGCACGGCGACGATCTCGTCGTCGAACCAGCCGTCGGCCTGCGCCGCCACGGCGCGCGCGAACGAGCGCGACGCGAACGCATCGACCTGCGCACGCGTGATGCCGTAGCGCTGCGCCAGGTTCTCGGCGGTGCGGATCATCGACACCCCGGTGGCCGGGTCGGTCAGCGCCTCCCACATGTAGTCCTTGAATCCGATCGGCGCGCCGAGGCGGAATCCGCCGCGGTGATCGAAGGCCGCGATCGGGTTGCGGGTCATCGACTCGGTGCCGACCAGCAGCACGCGCTCGCCGCCCGACGCCAGCTGCATGCCGGCCTGGCGGAACAGCTCGAACCCGGTGCCGCAGATGCGCTGCAGCGCCAGCGCCGGAACCTCCAGCGGCACGCCGCAGTACAGCCCGATGTGACGTGCGACGTAGAACTGGTCGAAGCCGCCCGGGGCCATGTTGCCGGCCAGCACGGCGTCGATGCGCGCCGCCTCGACACCGGTGCGCGCCAGCAGCGCGCGGCCGGCCTTGATGCCGAGGTCGATCGGGTTGGCGTCGGCGAATGCGCCCTGGTAGTCGACCTGCGGCGTGCGCAGGCCATCGACGATCCAGGTGTCGTCGAAGGCGTTGAACAGTTCCCTCATGACGCCTTCCCGACCTTGGCCGCGCGCTTGTCGAGGAACGCGCGCACACGCTCCTTCGCCGCCTCGTCGCCCTGCGCGATCGACGACATCAGCTCCTCCACGAACAAGCCCTCGCCAGGAGCCAGATCGGCGATCCTGGGCAGCGCCTGGGTGATCGCGTAGTTCGACAGCGGCGCGTTCGACGCCACGCGGCACGCCAGCTCGACCGCCTTGGCCAGCCCGGCGCCTTCGTCGACCAGATAGTTCGACAGCCCGGCGGCCTGGCCCTCGTCGGCGTCGAACACGCGCCCGGTGAGCATCATGTCGGTCATCCGCGCGACGCCGATCAGACGCGGGATCCGCACCGACCCGCCGCCGCCGACGAAGATGCCGCGCATGCCTTCGGGCAGTCCGTAGAACGCGCTGCGCTCGGCGACGCGCAGGTGCGCGGCCGCCGCCAGCTCGAGGCCGCCGCCGACCACCGCGCCGTGCAGCACCGCGATCACCGGCGCCGGAGCGGACTGGATGGCGTCGAACGCCGCGTGCCAGGCGCGGGAATGCTGCATGCCCTCGACCACCGTGCGCTCGCTGACCTCGGACAGGTCGAGCCCGGCGCAGAAATGCGCGCCGGCGCCGCTGAGGACGATGGCGCGTACGTCGCGCGGAACGTTGACGAACGCGGTATGCAGTTGCGCGAGCAGGTCGTCGTTGATCGAATTGCGCTTGGCCGGGCGGTTCAGACGCAGGTGCAGCACGCACTCGCCGCGCTCGACCTGCAGCAGCGGAAGTTCGCCGAGCAGGCCGCCGGCGGATTCGAAGACTGGAGGCATGGCGCTCACTTCGGAAGGATGACGCCGGCGCCGCCGGCATACAGACGTTCGACGTCGGCCGCGCGGCGCCTGAGCACCGCACCCTGGTTGATGTAGCCCTTGTCGGTGATCTCGTCGGCGGCCGCGTTCGGCGGCTCGTCGAGCAGCAGCGCGCGCGCCGGAGTCTGCGACGACCCGCCACCGGCGGCGCGCAGCGCGGACAGCGCGGCCGCCACCGCGTCGGCCAGCACCTCCGGCGCCGCGCCGCTGGCCTGCGGCGACGGGAAGATCAGCGCGCCCACCGCTTCGCGGCCGTGGCCGGTGATGACCACGTCCTGCGCCCACGGCGACAGCGCCGAGACCAGGCGCACGCGCAGGGTGCCGACCGACACCCAGGTGCCGGTGCCGAGCTTGAAGTCCTCGGCGACGCGGCCGTCGAACACGATGCCCGCCTCGGCCCGCCCGGGATCGGCCAGCACGCCGGCGTCGCCGATGCAGTAGTAGCCCTCGGCGTCGAACGCCCGCGCCGTGAGTTGCGGGGCGTCGCGGTAGCCGGGGAAGACGCTGACGCCGCGCACCCGCATCTCCAGCTTGGCCGCGTTGGGCACGAACTTGACTTCCACGCCCGGCAGCGGCAGCCCGATGTTGCCCGCGCGCTCCAGCCACCAGTGCGCCGCGGTGATCGCCGGCGAGGTCTCGGTCGAGCCCCACGCGGTCGTCAGCCACACCGGCGCGCCGCGTGTCTTCACCGCCAGCGCCTGCAGCCGGTCCCAGGTCGCCTGCGGCATGGCGGCGCCGGCGTAGAACACGCAGCGCAGGCGCGAGAAGAAGGCCTGCGCCTGCGCCGGGTCGGCCTCGAGGAACGGCAGCAGCATGTCGATGCCGCGCGGCACGTTGTAGTGGATCGTCGGACGCACCGCGCACAGGTTGCGCACGCTGCGCTCGATCTGCCCGGGCAGCGGCCGCCCCTCGTCGATGGCCAGGAAACCGCCGTTGCGCAGCACCAGGTTCAGGTTGTTGTTGGCGCCGAAGGTGTGGCTCCACGGCAGCCAGTCGACGAGGACCGGTTTCTCCGTTTCGAGGAAGCGCCAGACCTGCGCCATCATCTGCTGGTTGGCGCACAGCATCCGGTGGGTGTTGATCACCACTTTCGGATGCCCGGTCGATCCCGAGGTGAGCAGGTACTTGGCATGGGTGTCGGGCGTGATCGCGGCGAACGCCTCCATCACCGCCGGCCCCTCGGCGGTGTGCGTCAGACTCTCGAAACGAAGCGCGCCAGGGAAGTCGTCGGCGCCGTCGCTGAACACGACGACCGCGTGCAGGCCGCTGGCGGCGATCGCCGGGCCGTACACGGCGGCATCCGAGGCGTAGATCAGCGCCGGGCCGAGGGTGTTGAGAATGCCGTGGATCCTGGCGTAGTCGCCGTCCTTCGCCAGCCGGCAGTAGGCGCTCGACACCGTGCAGACGGCGCGACCGATGTGCATGCCGGCGAGCAGCAGCAGCAGGTGGTCGATGGCGTTGTCCGACAGCACCACGATCGGCGCCTGCGGCGCCAGCTTCAGCCCGAGCAGGCTTTGCGCGATGCGCCCGACCCGCGCGCGGGTGTCGGCCCAGCTCAGACTGCGCCAGCTGCCGTCGGCGGCGCGCTCGGCGAACGCCGGCGCATCGGGGGTGTCGCGCGCCCAGGTCTCGAGCCACTCGCCGACGCAGCGCGCGTACGGCTTCAGCGGCTCCGGCGAGCGCAGCACGAAGCTGCCGTCGTCGAACCCCACGCGCACCACGCGCGGCGGCGCCAGATCGGGTATCGCGGCTTCCATGGCTGCCTCCGTCCTAACCATACACATATGTATGTGTCTGGAAGAAATCCTAGGTCTGCACCCGACTGTGGGCATTGGTGCAAACCCGAAAATCCATACACTACTGAATGGGCTTAGGCTGAAGGCATCGCGGAGGGCACCCAGGCGCGGGCAGGCATGAACACGACTTCGACTCCGAAAACGGCGCGCGTCGCGGCGCGTACGACGCTGACGCCGCAGAGCTGGATCGACGCGGCCACCGAGGTTCTGGTCGATCGCGGCATCGACAACGTGCGCGTCGACGTGCTGGCCGGTGAGCTGGCGGTCACGCGCGGCAGCTTCTACTGGCATTTCCGCGACCGCGAGGACCTGCTGCGGCAGGTGTTGAAGGCCTGGCGCGACAACGCCACCGAGCAGCTGACCGCACGACTGGAACGCGCCAGTCGCGACCCGCTGGCGCAGTTGCGCGACGTGCTGTCGCTGCCGTTCCGCGGCCGCGCCGCGGTGCGCGCGGCGCGCATCGAGCTCGCATTGCGCGCCTGGGCCCGGCACGACAGCATGGCGCGCGCTGCGGTCGACGAAGCCGATGCCAGTCGCATCGACTATATCGCGCAGGTGTTCTCGGCGCTGGGCTTCGCGCCCATCGAATCGCGCCACCGCGCGTTCGTGCTGTACAGCTACCTGGTCGCCGAATCGCAGCTCACGCCGGTGTCCGGCGCGCAGCAGCGCGCCGAGCGACGGCGCTTCGTCGAACAGCTGGTGCTGCAGCCGCTGGGCGCAGGGCTGCGCGGCAGGTCCCGGACCATCTGAGCGCCCCCAGGGCCGGGCTGCGCACGCGTCCGGTCGGGTACGCTGCGATGGCGTTGCGCGGTTCCCGACGCTACGATCGACGCACCGCAACCACAGCCGTTCGCCGCGCCACGATCGATGATCGAGCCAGCCAAGCCGCCGCCGCGGTGGTTCACCGTGCTGCCGATCAGCGCGATGATCGCGCTGGTCGCGATCGCGCTGACGCATCGCAACTTCGAGCCGAGCCACGACTTCGTGATCGCGTGCGCCGCACCGCTGCTGCTCTCCACGGTCTGGATCGCGAACCACATGCGCCGGCGTCTGGTCGGCTGCGTGCGCCCGCGCCGGTTCGGCGGCGGCGACGACACGCAGGTCTTCGGCGAAGGTCGCGCATGGCAGCAATCGCTGATGGTCGCCCTCGTCTGCATGCTCACGCTGACGCTGTTCGTCGATTCGTTCTGCAATACCGTGTTCGGCGATACGCACTTCTCGACGTACGTCGTGACCGCGAAATACATCCACGAACAGCGCCTCGCGTCGTGCGACACGCTGCGCATCGTGCGCCTGCGCGGGACCGGCAAGCGCCACCACGTCTGCGTGTCGGCGCACGCCTACCGCACCATCGACCCGGGGCAGACGCTGCTGATCGGCGAACAGGCGTCGTGGTTCGGCGACGAGATCACGAGCTACCAGCGCGCCACGCCGTAGCGTGCGACCGCGATCCGTGCGGCGCTGCGGAAGCGGCGACTCGAGACACGATCGAAATCCCTACGTTCACCCGCGACTCGACCGCCCGGCCGGGTGATCGCGCGCGCATGCACCGCATCGCCGCAGAACACCATTGCCGGAGTTCAGGTCGGGCGCATGCGACAAAGCTGCGTCCAGCCAAAGGGCACTTGCCAACGCGCGATGGCTGGCGATCATTGAACCATCGCAGGCGCCAACCGATCCGGAGCAACGATGGTCCACGAAACGAAACAAAACGGTATGCGCATGCGCTATCGGACGTTCACCTGGCTGGCCTGCACGCTTGTCCTCGCTGCGGCGACGCCCGCCCGTGCCGAGGTCGTCGAGTACATCTGGCACGTGTTCAGCCGCGCCTGCCTCTTCGGCCCCGACGAGACGGTCAGCTACAACGTCGCGCTGGTGACGCGTTCGATCGCCACGGTGTCGGACCAATACATCGTGCAAGGCCCGCGAATGTTCCTGTTCAAGGTCGTCGTGGACGACTATCGCGACACGGCCCGGTCCTATGCAGGATCGTGCTGCCACCCTTATCCGACTGCGGTGCACGGCACCCATTGGTCGGATTATCCGCACGGCCACAGGTACGTGATGTACGAGTCATCGGCCATCGACTGCAACATCGGGGAGTTCTGACGATGAACCGTTCAACAATCGTGCATCGCGTCGTTCTCGGCGCCTGCGTCGCGGCATCGATCGGGACCGGCGCCCCCTGCGCCGCGGCGCGTGTTGCTGTTGCGGAGGCGTCGGCCGCTGAGGATTCGGCGCCGTTGATGCCTTTCCCGAACGGCGACCCCGCGCATCCGGTCTGGATCCGGATGGGCAGGATCAATGTCATCCCGCTCGAAGCGCTCGGGCCGCGGCAGCGCGCCGAGATTGCCGAGGAGCTTGCACGCAACGGCCCCGCCGAGGTCAGCGACAACGACGGCCTGTGGGTCGAGCCGCTGCCGCCGCTGGTCGCCGAGGTCGGCCAGGGCACCGCGGGCCGGCTCGCGTTCACGCCGCTGCAGCTCGACGGACTGGTTCTGGACGGGCTGCGACCGCTCGGAGCCGGACAGTTCGTCGATGCGCACCAGGGCGAGCCGATCCTGAGCGCGATCCGCTACTGGCGACGCCCCGACGGCATCGCACTGAGCCTGATGGAGAACGCGCTGACGTCGCACAGCGCGGTGATCATCGTGCGCGAACTGCAGAATGCGACGGTCGGCAAGCTCCCGGCACAGCTGCTGGTGCAGCGTTCGCCGCGCGGACGCATGCGCTCGGTCGTGCTGTGGAGCAGCCCGCGCGCGAGCTACACGCTGACCGTCGACGACGACGTCGACCATCCGGCACAGCCACGCTGGAACCGCGAATGGCTGCTCGGCATCGCCCGGCAGATTGCCGCGCGCGACCGCTGAGACGCAGCGTGCATGCGTCGACCCGGCGCGCATCGGCGGCTCCGATGCGCGCCGGAGCGGTTCAGACGCCTGCCGGTACCTGCCTTTCGCGCATATAGGTGTTCGTCCCGACCACCCGGGTGATCAGGTCGGCGCCGGGGAAATCGGCCATCACGATTCCGGTGAACGCCAGCCAGTGCTGCTGCAGGTAGTCGCCGGTCAGCTCGTTGACGCCCTCGAACATGATCATGCAGATGTCGAGCACGCAGTGGTCACGCGGATAGTCCGGATACGTCGACGACGCCGGCGTCGCAAACCGCCCGGTGGGCAGATGCGGCGCGTCGTCGGAATAGTCGTGCACCCGGCCGCCGGCGACGAAGAACGGGAACACGACCCCATGGCTGTTCGATCCGCTCAGGTAGTTGATGAACATGCCGCGCCCGCGGCTCCTGGACGTCGTCTCCAGCTGCGCCTTGACCCGCTCCCACTTGGCGTAGGCGCTCCAGATGTTGTGCAGTTCGTAGTCGTCCTGGATCTGCGCGTCGGCATACGGCAGGCCGACCTCGACGCCCGGGAAGTCCTGCAGCACCAGGACCCTGCCCCGCGTTTCGCCGAGTGTCGGCGTGCGCGTCGTCGTCGGGTACCAGACGTGCGTGCCGCCCCAGGCCTGCAGGTCGCGCGCGACCGCGGCGTCGAACTCCAGCGTGCTGTCGCGGCTCTCGCCCTCGCGGCGCACGAGCATCAGCACCGCCTCGCGCGGGTGCGCGTCGAGAAACGCATCCACGGTGCGCAGCACGCCGGGAAAGTCCGCGTTCAGCGGCAGCACGCCGTGATACGCGTACAACTGGTCTTGCTCGAGCGTGAGCCTGATGTCGAGCACGCGCACGCCGGATTCGAGTTGCTCGAGCAGCGACATGCCCTGGGTGCGCGCGATCTGCCGCACCCCTGGCGGGCGCAGCGAGATCGACGGCGAATCCTCGCTTTCGATCCCCAGCGGGCGCAGCGCGCTGGTCGACAGCGAGTCGTGGGTCCCGGGCAGGCTCAGGTCCTGCAGCCGGGACAGGTCGTTGATGCCTGCCATCCAGTCGGCGTACTCCGGCGCGATACCGGGCTTGCCGCTTTGCCAGTAGGCGGCGTCGTCGCCGGCATGCACCACCGGTGCGTGCAGGGCGGCCGCGGCGCACGCGGCGAGAATGGGGCGGGAGAACGGAACACGAGCCATGGTGACCTCCTTCGGTTGATGCTTCGATAACGCAACGAAGCCGAAGGTTCCATCGGATCGCCCGCCCGCACCGGCGCGGCCGCGACCGCCGCCGCCACGCCCGACGCGACTCAGCGCGCGATGCGCACGCGCAGCTCGCCGAGGCCGTCGATGCGACCCTCGAGCAGGTCTCCGGCGACGACCGCACCGACGCCTTCGGGCGTGCCGGTGAAGATCAGGTCTCCGGGCTGCAGCTCGAAATACCCCGACAGCTGGGCGATGATCTCGCCGACCGACCAGGTCAGCTGATCCAGCGTGCTGCGCTGCCGGACCTGGCCGTTGACCGCCAGTTCGATCGCCGCCCGCGGACCCGGTGCGCGCCGCTGGATCGGACCGACCGGCGCGCTGGCGTCGAACGCCTTGCCGATCTCCCACGGCTTGCCCGCCTTGCGCATGTCCAGCTGCAGGTCGCGACGCGTCATGTCCAGGCCGATCGCGTAGCCGAACACGTGCGCGTCGGCTGCGGTCGGCGCGATGTCGCGCCCGCCGACGCCGATCGCCACCACCAGTTCGACCTCGTGGTGCAGGTTCGCGGTACGCGACGGGTACGGCAAATCCAGGGTCGCTCGGTCCGCCACCGGCACCACCGCGTCGCCGGGCTTGCAGAAGAAGAACGGCGGCTCGCGGTCGGGGTCGGACCCCATTTCGCGCGCATGCGCGGCGTAGTTGCGGCCGACGCAGTACACCCGGCGTACCGGGAACAGCGCGTGCTCGCCTGCCACCGGAATGCCCACCGGCGGCGGCGCAGAAAAAACATAGTCCATCGCTGCTTCCTCGTTGGTCACGCGATCCGGGCGGGAAATCCGGTCGGCGTCGTGCGACGCATTATCCGGCGTTCAGTCGCCGCGGGCCAGCTGGTCAGGCCGGCGCACGATCGACGCCTGCGACCTCGGCGAGGAACGCACACGACGCGGCGAGCACCGCATCGGGCTGATCGCGATGCGCCGAATGACCACACGCGGGAAGCTCCAGAAGACGGGTGCGCGGCACGCGCTGCGCGATGCCGCGGATCTGCGCCAGCGTGCCGTAGGCGTCGTCGAGCCCCTGCACCGCGAGCAGCGGGCAGCGGATCGATCCGATTTCGTCCTCGATCGACCAGTCGCGGAACGCGGCGTCGAGCCAGATCCGGTTCCAGCCCCAGAACGCCGAATCGGGATCGTCGTGGTAACGCGCCAGGCGGGCGCGCAGATCGGTGTCCAGATACGCGTCGCGCGACTTCGCGATGCTGTCGACCGAAAGCTGTTCGACCATGATGTGCGGCGCCAGCACGATCGCGCCGCGGACCTCGCGCGCGAATCGAGCCGCGTGCAGCAACGCGATCGACGCGCCGTCGCTGTGGCCGAACAGCCAGCGCGGCTGCTGCGCAACGCCCAGCGCGTCGAGCAGCGCGGGCAGCACCTGCGCGGCCTGCCGGTGCATGAAGTCGGGCGCCCACGATTCGTCAGCGGCACGCGGCGTCGAGCGGCCGTAGCCGGGGCGTGAATAGACCAGACCGCGCATTCCCGCAGCCGCGCACAGCCGTGCCGGGAAATCCTTCCACATGGCCAGCGAGCCGAGCCCCTCGTGCAGGAACACCAGCAGCGGCGCCGGCGCCGCGGCACCGACCCACGCATACTCGATGTCGCAGGCACGACCATCCCAGTCGATGCGCGCGCGCATGGCCGGCGGCGTCATCGCGCGGCCGCCGCCTTCTGTGCCGCCGCCTCGGCCTCGCGCAGCCGGAAACGCTGGATCTTGCCGGTGGCGGTCTTCGGCAGCTCGTCGACAAACGCAATCTGCCGCGGGCGCTTGTGCGGCGCCAGCAGATCCTTGAAGAACGCGCGCAGCGCCGGCTCGTCGACCGCGGCGCCCGGCTTGCGGACGACGAAGGCCTTGGTGCGCGTCAGCCCCTCGGCGTCGATGACGCCGATCACCGCGGCCTCCAGCACCGCCGGGTGCTGCGCCAGCGTGGCCTCGACCTCGAACGGAGACACGTACACCCCGCTGACCTTGAGCATGTCGTCGCTGCGCCCGGCATAGGTATAGCTGCCGTCGGCGTTGCGCAGGTACTTGTCGCCGCTGCGCGTCCAGCCGCCCTGGAAGGTTTCGCGCGATTTGGCGCGGTTGCCCCAGTACATCAGTGCGCTCGACGGACCGTTCACGTACAGGTCTGCCGGCTGGCCGTCGGGAACCGGGCCGCCGTCTTCGCCGCGCAACTCGACGCGGTAGCCGTCGACCGGCCAGCCGGTGGTGCCGTAGCGGACACGCTCGGGGCGGTTGGACAGGAAGATGTGCAGCATTTCGGTCGAGCCGATGCCGTCGACGATGTCGACGCCGAAGTGGCGCTTGAAGCGCGCGCCGAGATCGGCCGGAAGCGCCTCCCCGGCCGACGACGCCAGCCTCAGCGCGACCTCGTCGCGTGCGGGCAGCGCCGGGTGCGCGAGCATGTTGGCGTAGCCGGTCGGGGCGCAGAAGAACAGCGTCGGACGCACGCCGCCGACCTCGCCGCGCAGGCGGCGGAACAGCGCCTCGGGAGTCGGCCGCTCGGACGCCAGCAGCACGCTGGCGCCGACGCCCAGCGGGAAGGTCAGCGCATTGCCCAGGCCGTAGGCGAAGAACAGCTTGGCCGCCGAGAAGCAGACATCGTCGGCGCGCAGGCCCAGCACCGCCTTGCCGTACAGCTCGATGGTCCAGTACGGATTGGCGTGCGTATGCACCGTGCCCTTGGGTCGGCCGGTCGATCCCGACGAATACAGCCAGAACGCCGGATCGTCGGGCCCGGTACGCGCCGCGTGCGGCGCCGGCGCGTGCTGCTGCACGAATTCCTCGAAGTCGACTCCATCCGGCGGCAGCGGCTGCACCGGCTGCGCGACCACGATGTCGTGCACCTCGTGGTCGGCCTTGACCAGCGCCATGTTCAGAGCCGGAACGAGCGCGCCGGAAACGAACACGGCCTGCGCGCGCGAGTGCTCGAGCATGTACGCGTAGTCGTCGGCGGTCAGCAGGGTGTTGACCGCAACCGGAACCACGCCCGCGTACAACGCGCCGAGAAACGCCACCGGCCAGTCGCGACCGTCGTGCATCGCCAGCAGCACGCGCTCCTCGCGCTTGAGGCCGAGCGCGAGCAGGCCTGCCGCGACACGCCGCACGCGCTGTTCGAGTTCGCCATAGCGCAGCATGCCCACGTCGTCGATGAAGGCGATGCGGTCGCCGCGCTGCGCATTGACCGCGAGCAGGTGCTCGGCGAAGTTGAACCGCTCGGGCAGCGCGCTCAGGTCGGGCTGGCTCATCGAAGTCTCCTCCTCTTCGGCGCGCCGCGACACGCGTCGGTGGTTTGCGTCAATCGCCGGTGAATGTGATCGCGCCGCCGGGCAACAGGTACAGCACCAGCGCACGGCCGCCCGTCACCGTCGGCGGGTGGGCGCTGCCGGGGCCGTACACCAGCCAGCCGGCGCCGTGGCCGTCGAAACGTGCCCCGGCGTCGAGCGGCATGATCAGATCGATCTCTCCGTTCGGGTGCAGATGGTGCGGCCCGACGACGTCGACCATGTCGACGACGTCGACCGAAAAGTCGTGCAGCGCCGGACCGGGCTTGAACACCCGCCCGTAGCGGATTGCGCCGGCGCTGCGCTGGCACAGCCAGCCCTCGGCCACGCCGGCCTCGCAAAGCCGCTGCAGTTGCGCGAAATCAGCGCCGCCGACGCCGACCTCGGTGTTGAGCCAGTCCTGCAGCGCGCCGTCCAGCGTTCGCCGCGCGATGCGCGCGGTCAGCGGCGCGAGCGCCTGGTGCAGATCTGCCGGTTCCATGGTCGGGCCTCCTCGCCCGGCGGTCGGCTTGTCGCGTCCGCCGATATGCAGTATTGTGCGTCTCAACAATGTAGAGTTCAGAAAAACCAATGTCAAGCACTATATTGCATGGCGCCGTTGCGCCCTGCGCTCCGAACGGCTCCGAACGCCACCCGTTCCTGGTCGCATTGGGCGAGCGGGTGCGCGCGCTGCGCGCGCGCAGAGGTCTGACGCGCAAGGCCGTGGCGCTGGCCTCGGATGTCTCCGAGCGCCATCTGGCGAACCTCGAGAGC
>JAJZEB010000087.1 GCA_021805805.1 Pseudomonadota bacterium
GATTTCATGGGCCTGGACACCCTGGCCTGGAAGTACCCGGACAACTCCATCGTCTCGGGGTCGCTGCTGACCGTCGAGAGCAACCACTTCTGCGTGCTCAAGAGCCGCGGCGCGGTGCTCGACGTCTACGAGACCGGCCAGCACCAGCTGACGACTCCCGACAAGCCCATCCTCGGCTCGATCGTGCAGGGCTTCTTCGGCGGCAACTCGCCGTGGCAGTACGAGGCGATCTACATCCAGCGCAGCAAGCTGCTGGCGCAGAACAAGGGCATCGCCACGTCGAAGGAAATGGCGGTGATGGAGTACACGGTCGACTACTACGTCCACGTCGACAGCAAGGACGACGCGGTGCAGTTGATCACCCACATGCCGTTCGCAGGCGACCGCATTCCGACCGCCGAGCTGACGGCGTACGCGGGCCCGGTGATCGAGCAGGCGATCAACCAGATCGTGCAGGTCACGCCGATGGAGCAGGTCAACGAGCGCATCGGCGACATCATCGAACTGGCCAAGGGCCACCTCAGCGAGTTCCTGAAGATCTACGGCGTGCACCTCAACGACGTCAAGGTGCTGATCCTGCCGCAGGACGCCCGAATGCGCGAGCTGATCTCGCTGCGCGCGTTCGGCATGAGCGAAATCGAGGCCGCGCGCATGTACCTCGCGCTGAAGATGGCCGACAAGGGACTCGTGTCGGCGCCCAACGCCGCAGCCGGCGCGCCGTTCCAGATCGGTGGCTCGACGCTGGGCACCTTCGATGTGTCGGCGTTGACGGGCGCCAAGGCCTGAGTCGACCACCCTCGCCGGCCGCGGCCTCGCGGCCGGCGCAACCGCGCCGGGAGCCACAAGAATGATCGAAACCATCCATCCCATCGACGATGCCGGAGCCTTCAAGCGCCTGCTGATCAACCTGTACACCGGTTGGGGCTACAACGCCTACCGGCAGGAAAACCGCGATCGCGCCGACGACCTGCTGGTGCGCAACGGCGTCTGCGGCCTGCTGGCCGAAGCTCGAGCAGCGCTGGGAGCACGCGCCCAACGCCTCCGGCGCGACATCCCGACGCCGAGCCGCGACGACCCGTTCCCGGGCGCTGCCGAGCGCGCGCGCATACGCGAGCTCGAAGGCGTCGACCGCGACATCGAAGCGATCGAGGCGCTGATCCGTCACCTGCCCGTGCCCGAGAACGACTCGACCTGGATCCGGCACCGCGCCGAGGCGGACTTCCTGCCCCGGTTGATCGAGGCCGACCAGGCCATGGCCGAGCAGGCGCTGCGCCTGCGCGAACGGGCGCGCAGCGACGAGCCCGACGATCCGGCAGCGCTGGGTGCGCCGATCAGCGCCCTGCGTCAGACCATCGATGCGCGCAAGGCCTTGCTGGCGCCTTGATCCCGGCAACAGGAATCCCCGACCATGCCTCGAACATCGCCCCTTACAGCGCTATTCCAGGTCCTGGTGACGGCTTGCCCGAACGCACCTGGGCGGCGAGCGCCGCGCGCTTCCCGCGCCGGCTTCGCAGCGCTCGCTGCGGCGTTTGCACTGATCGCCCTGATCACGGCGCAGTGCGCCCGCCTGAAACCCGACACCGCACACTGGGCGGCAATGCGCGGCGCTGGAACCATCACCGGATTGATCGTCGCCACCTTGATCCTGCAAGCCATCCTGCGCAGCCTGCAGCGACAAAACAAACTTGTGCTCGCGCGCTCGCTGCCGCGGCAAGTCGCCGCGCTGCGCGTGGCGTACCTGTTGGTTGCGGCTGTCATGCTCCTGGCGACTGCGGAGGCGCTGCACATCGCGTTCGCACGCCAGCCCATCGGCATCGCCATCCTTGGATCCGCGCTGGTCTTCGCATCCACGAACCTGCCGATGGGAATTCGCCCTCGCCTGGCACTGCCAGCCTGGCTGTTGACACTCATGTTGGCGTGGACACTGGCCGCAAGGCCGGGAGACATCGTGCGCGCGATGCGGCTCGCAGTCGACGCCACGCCATGGTTACTTGCAACGCTCGGTCTGGCGCTTGCTGCAGGCACATCGTGGCTTGGCATCGGCAATGGCGATGTCGCGCATCGTCAGCAGCAAGCGATCCGCGACCTTGTACACCGTACTCGAATGCTCGGTGGTTGGCCGTACCGCCGTGGCAGTCCGCTGTTTGCTTCAGCCTTTGAACGAGCGCTGCAGCATGTCCCATCCATCCCCGCCCGCTTGGCCCTGGGAATCGGACCGGAAGCGCATTGGACACACATGTCGAAGCGCCTTGCGGTCGGTTGGCTGATCGTGGCCGGGTTCGGACTGCTGATTCGCGCTATCGATCGCCATCAATCCGTGCCGATTCTGGAGGTCTATCTCGCATTGATGGCGCAGCTCACGGTGTCTGCAATCTTCGACGGCACCACGCTTGCACTGCGTCTGTCGCGTGCAGACCAGGCGCTGTTGCGACTGGCGCCCGGAGTTCCGCAAGGCGTGACGCTCAATCGCGTGCTTGCTGGCAACATGTTTAAGATTCTTTTGACTGCGCTCGCCGTGGTGCTTTTTGCCTCTGCAGTCGGGGGCATCTACCTGCTTGGGCTGCCTGTGAGGCAGGGAGTCGAATGGGCTTTGCTCGAAGCGGGTTTGCTGTCAGGGCTTGGCGCCCACCTGCTGCTGCGAGACTGGTCACGCGACAGCCTACCGGCGAAAGGCTCGATGCTGGATGTCGCGAGCTTCGTATTGCCCTATCTGGTGGCGCTGATTCCCGGCTTATGGCTGTGGGTCGTCAAGTTCCCGGCCTGGCCGCTGATGGCGAGCGCTGCGGGTTGGTCCCTATGCGTCGTGACTTGGCGCTGGCACCTGCTGTCGACATGGCCAGCAGCACTTCCGACGGGTAGGCGACGAGCGCCGCCGACCGCTCGCCAAGCCGTGCCGCCCGAAGGCATGATAGGGCGGTCGCGATGAAACGCTCGCGCCTTCATCTGCAGTCGACGTGGTCCGTGCTATCGGCGCTGCTCGCGCCGTGGATACGGCCGGACCAGCAAAGGCGCTGGGCCATCCTGGCGGGGGCGCTTGCCGTGCTGCTCCTCCCCCTTACTCGGCTGCTGAGCCACGCAGACCTGACAGCAGCACTCGGCGGGAGCCACACTCTGGAGGCAAGCCTGCTGCCTATGCGCACGATGCTTGGTGCGCTTGTCGTGCTTTGGTCGATCGGGCTGACGCGTGATCTTCTGGAGCAGAACCAGCCGATTTGGGCGCGTTGCGTCCCGGGGCACACGAACGCTTTGCGTGCCGCAGCCTTTCTCGTGTGGGCCAGCCAAGCCATCGTGGCTGGCCTGCTGGCCGGCCCCCTGTTTGCGCAGGGCTGGCGCGGATTCTGGTTGATGGCGATCGCTAGTGCCTGGCTCGTCAGTCTGCTGCACCTGTCCGTGCGGTGGCCCAAATGGATTCCAGCGATCGTCGCAACCGCCGTCGCCATGGACATGGGCTTTCGATCAACACACATCCACGTGCAGGAGATCACCAACGCGCAGGCACTGACCCTGGTGGTCCTGACACTGGCAGCCGGAGGATTCATGTCCTGGAGCATCATCCGCCCCGGCAACGCACCACACCGTGTCCGCCAGATCGCCCTACGCCGTCTCGCAGCGAGTCGAGGTGCATGCGGCGTTCCACGATCTTCTCTTGGATGGCAGGACTGGCTTTTGCAACCTTACGCACGCTGGCTGGAGCGCGCACTCGCCTCCAGCGTTCCGGACATGGAACGCGTCATCATCGGCCTGGGTCCTCAGGCACACTGGATCACGGCACTGCAGGACATGGTATGGAGCATCGTAGGCGTGCCGATTCTCATCTCCATGCTGGAATGGTGGGTTCGGACGCAGGGCACCAAGAGCGTCGCACGCCCGATGTTGCTGGTGATAGTCATCGGAGGCGTTTTCACGGGCCTGTGCGCTCGGACCCTAGCGAACATCGCTTCCGGACTGTCGCGCACGCGCGCGGAGCAAGTTCTGCTGCGCTTGGCACCGACCGTACCCACAGGCTCTACGCTGAACCTCCGTTTGGCTCGACGATTCATCGTGCAGTACGGGGTGGTGACTGCGATGATGGGGGCAGCTCTGCTGCTCTGGACACCGTGCCAGATCGGGTGGATGCCGAAAACGCAGGCTTGGCTTCTGGCGAGCGCAATTTCGCTGCTGGTGCCTGGAGTCTGGTTGGTGCGCGACTGGTCGCACGCCAAGGCATCAGATGGAGCCGGGAATTCCCCCAATCTAATCAGCTATGCGATCGTGTGGAGCCTGGCGATTTGGATATGGTGGCTGAAGCTGCCGGTTGCGCCCGTCGTAACCGCCATCTTGCTCTTCGGTGCCATGTCCGCAGGATGGCGCTGGCGACAACTGCGGCACTGACCTGATGCGCTTCCCGTAGAACGCCCGGATGAGGGGGCGCGTTCTCCGACGTCCTCCTTTGAGTCGAGCCCAGCTCGAAAAGGTCCGCAAGGACGCTGAGCCCGCTTAGAGATTCCGCGTTGCGAGCCGCGGCCACCGTGCCACAATCGGTCTCTCAGCCCGGAGAAACTACGCCAGTCTTTACGCCAAACCTCCGGGAAGCCGCGTGTTCGCTCAGGTTCGGGTGCCTTTCACCGGCACCATAAAAATCAACGGCTTAGGAGCGATAGCCCCTGAGCCGTTGTGCTTTCTGCGGTCGGCATGTAGACGCCATGTAGACGTTGGCGATCGACGCCGGCCAGATCGGCGCCGGTTTGCTCGGTTCACTACCGGACCCGACCATCCAGGGTGCGCCGAACCCAGGGGCTCATGAACACCGGTCATCAGCACTCTGGACGGCAACGGCCGCGATGAAGCGTTACAAGACTCATGCCTCGGCCCGGGGTCAGGTGGTCAATAATTGCACTCAAGAGCGTTGTTCCACTTCGACAATATAAAAAACTCCGCGTTTTGATGACCTTGTTTCTTGCCACGCTGGCACTGGACACCACCTCGGCCGCGTCGCTCGCGCGCGGCGAGTGGGAGTCGACCGCCCGCGTCCAGACCCCGCAGGGCATGCATGTCATGCGCCAGATGATCTGCCGGCAAGGCGAAGGCGTCGGGCAGTTGCTGCTGCATCAGCAAGGCCAGACCTGCGGCCCCTGGAACGTGTCGTCTGGCAGCGGTGGCCAGTACGACGTGCGCGGCACCTGCACGCAGTCCGGGTCCTTCCCGGGCGGCCCGCTGAAGCTGCGCGTGCACGCGATGCTCACGGTCGCCGCCAACGGTCGCTCGGTGTCAGGCACCGTGCAGGTCGTGGGTCACGTCGCCGGAACCTCGTTCCAATCTCCACCCACGCGGTTTTCGTCCCGATACATCGGCGCCTGCAAGGGACGCTAAGGATGGTGTTCAAGAAATGGCTGCCTTGCCAGCGATTTCCGGATCCCTGGCCAGCCATACTCGCCGCGCGTCTCGGCATGAATGGCCCGGATGTGAACCCGGGGGCTGCTACCTTATGCGTGCGTTGCCCTTGATCGCCTAGCCGCCCGGCTTCACCTTGGGTGGCACAAGAATCTGTTCCTTTGTTTCCATCCACCTCGGTACGGGAGATCCATCTTGTTCAGTCATGTCATGCTCGGCACAAACGACATCGAGCGATCCAAGCGCTTTTATGACGCCGTCCTCCATGTGCTCGGCGCGGGAACAGCGATCGAGAACACGAACAAGACCGGCCAGCGACGCCTGTTCTACAGGCATGACGGCTCCTCCTTCGGGTTGAGCGAACCCATCGACGGTCGTCCCGCCACGGTCGGTAACGGGGGCACCATTGGCTTCAAGTGCAACTCGCCCGAACAAGTGCGCGAGTTCCACGACGTTGCCGTCGCGAACGGGGGCACATCCATCGAAGAGCCGCCAGGCCCACGCTCGGGTCCCGCGGGTGTTCTTTATCTCGCCTACGTGCGCGACCCGGACGGCAACAAGCTTTGCGCTCTTCATCGCCCCAAGGCGTAGGCCAAGCTCAGCCGCACCTAGGCCGCCTGCGGGCGGCGTAGCATCTCGACGGCTGCGCAGCGCCCTCGACCCGCACAGGTGTTGTCCGATGGACCTTTTCGTCGTCTCGGTGTTCGGCGTCGTCTACTTTGGCATGGCCGTGGGCGGATTGCCGCTGTTGCAATTGGACCGCACCGGCATTGCGCTGCTCGGCGCCATCGCGATGGTTGCCGGTGGCGCGCTGAGCGTCGACCAGGCGCGCAACGCGGTGCATCTGCCCACAATGCTGCTGTTGTTCTCGTTCATGGTCGTCTCGGCGCAAATGCGCCTCGGCGGCTTCTACGACGAAGTCTCGCGCCGCATCGCCGGGCACGGCTGGTCGGACGGCGCAATGCTCGCGGCATCGATCGCCGCAGTCGCAGCGATGTCGGCGGTGTTCGGCAACGACATCGTCTGTCTGGCGGCGACCCCGGTCTTCATCGATGCGCTGCGTCGGCGCGGATCCGCGCCGCTGCCCTTCCTGATCGCGCTGGCCTGCGCGGCCAACGTCGGCTCCGCTGCAACGCTGGTCGGCAATCCGCAGAACATCCTGATCGGCGAATCGCTGCGCCTGTCGTTCGCCGGCTATATGCTGACTGCCGCGCTGCCGGTGCTCGGCGGCCTCGTCGCCACCTGGTTGCTGCTGCGGCCGACCTTGCGCCGCTCGGACTGCGACGCGATCGCCGAACCCGCGCTGCGCTTCGACCGCTGGCAAAGCGCGAAAGGCGGCGCCGTGGTGGCCGTCGTCGGCGCGCTCTTCCTGTTTTCGGATCTGCCGCGCGACGTCGTCGCGCTGGCCGGCGCCGGCGTGCTGCTTTCGAGCCGCAGACTGCATTCGCGCCGGATGCTCGGACTCGTCGACTGGAATCTGCTCGTGCTGTTCGTCGGCCTGTTCGTCGTCAATGCGGCGCTGCAACGCACCGGACTGCCCTTGCGCGCGCTGCATCAACTGGCCAGCTGGGGAGTACCCTTGCAGCGTCGGGCGACGTGGCTCACGCTGGGCTTCGTACTGTCGAACCTCGTCTCCAACGTCCCCGCGGTCATGTTGCTGCTGCCATCGACCCCGCTGCGGCTGGGTCCGGGCCTGGCGCTGGCCACGACCTTCGCCGGCAACCTGTTTCTCGTCGGCAGCATCGCCAACCTGATCGTCGCCGACGCGGCGCAGCGGCGCGGCCTGCGCCTGGGCTGGCGCGAGCACGCGCGCATCGGCGTGCCCTTGGCGCTGCTCACGCTGGCGATGGTGCTGTGGCTGGCGTGATTTCGGATTCGAGTTCCGAGTCGTCGCGCGCCGCGTGGAATCAATCCACGACTGCTTTGCGTGCCCCGCCGACCGCGTGCGCCATCGACAATCGGCCGAAAGCGCGATCGGGGAAATCGCGGAAGTGCGCGAATGAGCGAGGTGAGCGATGGATGCATTGACCGCCTATGTCGGTGAGCGCTTGCGCGCGGGCGCCGCGCACGGGCAGATCGAGGGTGAACTGGCCCTGCTCGGCTGGAGTCCGGAACAGATCCGCCAGGCGCTGCGCGACGCGCTGATCGAGCGCGGTGCGCCGCCGGCACCGGCGCGCGCGGCCGACGCCACGCCACAGCCGTCGACAGCGCTCGACGTCGGCATGAGTCTGTTCGGCTTCGCGCTGCTGGCCATCGTCGTCTACGCCTTGACCCACCTGGGCTTCGGGTTGGCCGACATCGCTTTCCCGGATGCCTTGGGCGGCGCCGACAAGCGCGTGCTGAGCGGCACGATCCACCGCGCGATGGCTTCGCTGCTGGTCGCGCTGCCCGGCTACGCGCTGGCCATGCGCTGGTGGTTCGCACGTTACCGACTCAGCGCCGTGCGCCGCGAACCGGCGTTGACGCGCTGGCTGACCTACGGCGTGCTGCTGGGCGCATCGCTGGCGACGATCGGCGACCTGATCGCGGTCGTCTACGCCCTGCTGCAAGGCGAGGCGTCCGCGCGTTTCGTGGCGAAGGCGTCGTGGCTGCTTGTGCTCGCGATGCTGGTCGTCGCGCTGTACGGGCTCGAGCGACGCCAGCTGCAGTACGGCCACGCACCGCCGCGTGGCGCGCTGGCCACGATCGGCGCTGTCGCGCTGCTGCTGGCGTTGGCCGGGTTCGGGCTCGTGCTGCAGCTGGCGGGAACGCCGAGCCTGGCGCGCGCGCAAGCGCTCGATGCCGAGCGTGCTGCCCGCCTGACCCGGCTCGCCGGCTGCATCGCGCGCTACGCGCGCGATGGCGGAGAATTGCCGGGCTCGCTCGACACCCTGCTTGGTTCAGTACGCGAGGCCTCATGCGCCGGCGCGGCGCGCGATCCGGTGACGCAGCGCGCGTTCGGCTACCGCGTGCTGGCGCCGATGCGCGACCACGGCGCCTGGCGCGACGGCCGTTTCGAACTGTGCGCCGACTTTGACTTCGCCGCATCGACCGCATCGGCGGGACCCGGGTCCGGCCCGTGGCAACGACACGGCGCCGGCCGCGAGTGCCGCGCGCTCACGGTGCGCGTGCACGCAGCGGCGTCACGCTGAAGCCGGCCGGACAATAGCGGGATCTCGAAAAGCCACACCATCCTCTGCATCCATGTTCAGACTGCCGGCGCCACGCAGCACCGTCTCCGTTGTGTCCATCGGGCACGCCGCCCTGCGGGCCTGGCCGCACCGTCGCGCCACGGTCGCTGGGCCGCTTCCCGTCGCGGTTCCGGTGGCGCACGCCGCCGCGGGCAACGCTGACGTCCTCGACGATCTGTGGCGCGCACACAGCTGGTGGATGGCGCGCCGCGCGCGACGCGCGACGCCGGCTGCGGCGTGATCCCGGACCGGACGCAGGACGGCATCCTGCGCTCGCGGTTGCGGCGCACCTTCCGCTCGCTGGCCGACTACAACTACCGGCTGTGGGCTGCAGGCGCACTGGTTTCCAACGTCGGCACCTGGATGCAGCGCATCGCCCAGGACTGGCTGGTGCTGACCGAGCTGACGCGGCACAGTGGCACCGCGGTGGGCATCGTGATGTCGCTGCAGTTCGGTCCGCCGATCGTGCTGATGCCGCTCGCCGGGCTCGCCGCCGACCGTTGCGACCGCCGCCGCCTGCTGATCGCGACCCAGTCGGCGATGGCGCTGCTGGCGCTCGGGCTCGGCCTGCTCACGCTGTCTGGCCGGGTCGAGCTGTGGCATGTGTACCTGTTCGCGGCTGTGCTCGGCTGCGTCACGGCATTCGATTCGCCGGTGCGCCAGACCTTTGTCGCCGAGTTGGTCGGCGACGACGACTTGCCGAATGCCGTTGCGTTGAACTCGACCCTGTTCAACGGCGCGCGACTGGTCGGGCCGGCCGTCGCGGGGGTGATGATCGCTGCGGTCGGCAGCGGCTGGGTGTTCGTCGCCAACGCCGTGTCCTTCGTCGGCGTGATCGCCGCGCTCGCCGCGATGCGCGTCGGCGAACTGCGCCGGCTGCCGCGCTCGGACGCCGGGATCACGGGAATGGTCGACGGCTTTCGCTATATCCGCGGCCGCCCGGATCTGGCGCTTGCGCTCGCGATGCTGTTCATCGTCGGAACCTACGGGCTGAACTTTCCGATCTTCATCTCGACGATGGCGGTGACGACCTTCCGCGGCGGCCCTGACCTGTATGGCGCGCTGTCGTCGACGATGGCGGTCGGTTCGGTCGCCGGCGCGCTGCTCGTGGCGTCGCGACGCACCCCGAGCCTGCGACGGCTGCGCGCCAGCGCGCTGGCATTCGGCCTGGCCTGCGCGCTGGCTGCGCTGATGCCGGGGCCGGCAAGCTTCGGCGCGGTGCTGGCTGCGATCGGCGTGCTGGCCCAGGTGTTCACGACATCGACCAACAGCCTGGTCCAGCTCTCGACCGACGCGTCGATGCGCGGTCGAGTGATGGCGATCTACATGGGCATCTTTCTCGGCTGCACACCGCTGGGCGCGCCGCTGGTCGGCCGGATCGCCGACACCTTGGGGCCGCGCTGGGCGCTGGCGGTCGGCGCAGCGTCTGGCGTGGTCGCCGCGGCGCTCGCCGCGGCCTACATGGCGCGGCACCGAGACAACGAGACGAAGGTTGCCGGCGCTGCCGACGACCGAAACGGCCCGACCACGGCATAGCGGGCGGGTATCGAACGCGCGCTGCGGCCAGAACACGCCGGGGGTCGCGCCGGACCCGATCGCCGACGAATGCATGCACGATTTGCACGGCCGCAATACAAGTTTGTGCTTGCCCTTTGCCTGCCGCAGACGCGACAATCCCGCCACGCCGGTCCGGTCACCGCTGGGTGAGACGAGAAACAAACGGCGACAAAAAACGGCGACCGCCTCCGCGGCGCCGACGGAGACAAGTCGAACGATGGATTCCGATTGCGCCCGAGCGTCGTCGAGCGCGGCGCGCTGTCTGTCGCGCACCTGGCGACAGCCACACCCGGGTCGCCGTCGTCGACGGCTACGACACCCTTCTCACGGACACGCCCTTATGAACGCTGTCGCTGCGCCACGAGACTTCGGCATTCCCCTTCTCATTGTCGACGACAGCCGAGCGATGCAGGCGATCATCCGCCGCGTGCTCGAGTCGAGCGGCATCGGCGACGTCGACATCCTGACCGTCGGCAGCGGCGACGACGCACTCAAGGTACTGCCCGGGTTCATGCCGCAACTGGTCATCACCGATATGCAAATGCCGAGCATGTCCGGCATCGAACTGCTGCAGGCGCTGCGCCAGTCCGGCGCGCGCCACGTTCCGGTCGGTTTCGTGACGACCGAGACCTCTGCCGAGCTGATCGATCAGGCGCAAGCCAGCGGCGCCTCGTTCGTGCTCAACAAGCCGTTTCGCGACGAAGACCTGGTGCGCGCCGTGCGTGAAGCGCTGCGCGGCTCGCAGCCACCGCCCGGCGAAGGCATGCCGCCGGCCTTGCAGGGCCTGCGGGCATTGCTCGACGCCCAGCTTCCTGGGTTGCACTACCAAATCGACGCCGACGGGAAGTTCGGCCCGCAGCAGATGTCGCCGAAGAATTTGCTGGCGCTGTACGAAGCGCAGGGCAACGGTATTCGTGCCATCGGCGTGGCCAACGTCGCCGCCGCGCGCATTCTCGGCGCGCAGCGCGACACCGCCATGCCCGGCCCGGCGGTCGACGCGCAGCCCGAGGGCATGGTCGCACAGCGCGCCATCGGCTTTTTCCGCGAAGCGGTCGACTTGCTGCCGACCCTGCTTCCCGGGCTCGAAGCGGTGCGCTTCAAGGGCGCCAACTTCATGCCCGCCGAGTTCGACAAACTGCGCGCCGCGTTGTCCGCAGCCAAGGACCGGGCCGATTTCAAGCTGGTCGTCCAAGGTCTCGGCGAGGGTCATTTCGCATTCATCAGAACTTGAGCCGCAGCGGCGTGCGCGGCACGGATCCGACAGGAGGTGGGAATGGACTGGGTGCAAGTCGGCACCGCCACTGCGCTGATCGGCAGCGGCGTACTTCCCGGCGCGGTGGCCGTCATCGGCCTGCGCCTGCTGCAGCACGTGCGCGCCAGCCAGGAGGAACTGCACGACACTGCGCAAGAGCTGCGCGGCGAGGCCGACCGCCTGGTCAGTGCCGCGCGGCGCACGCGCGACGTGTTCGCCGGCATCGAGGCCAGGTTGCAGGATCCGGCCCGTTATGCCGCGGCTGGCAGCGCCGCCGCTTCGGGCAGCAGCGCGAGCGCGGGCAGCGCCAGCGAAGCGTCGGCCGCCGCATTGGCCGAGCTGCAAGGCGCACTGGCCGCTGCCAGGGCCGAGCGCGCGCGCATCGAAGGCGAACTGGGCCAGCTGCGGGGCACGCTGTCGCGGATGTCGATCGAGAAGGAATTCATCGAAGACCGCTTCCTGCTGCTCAGCAACGGCGACGACGCGCGGACGCCGCAGAGCGAGTCGTAGCCCGGCTTTTATCGTGTTCAGAGGACCGGACCCCGCCTCCTTCGCGCGTGGAGCGGGCCTCAGAGCGCCGAAGCCATGCTCTGCAGAGCCTCCAGGCGATCGACCATCGCCTGCATTTCATTCATGCTTTGATTCAGAGCCTCTACATTTTGCAGGGTCGCGTCGATTC
>JAJZEB010000005.1 GCA_021805805.1 Pseudomonadota bacterium
CCGCGCGTGCGCGCGGCGCCGAAGCCGTCGGCGGCGCCGAAGCCGGCGCAGCCGCTGCGGCGCCGGATGGGGCGGACGCCGGCCCCCGCGCCGGCGCTGCCGCCGACGCCGGACGCAGCAGCACCAGTCGGTCCGCGTTGACCTGTCGCAGCAGCCGCTGCGGTTCGCCGACCGTGCGTGCGCTCAGCCCCAGCGCGCGCAGATCGTCGTGCGACCACAGGTAGAACACCAGGTTGGCCAGGATCAGCACCAGCAGCGAGGTGCGCAGCATGGCCGCCCCTTCAGCCCGCGAGCCGGCGCAGCGACACGTCGCCGCTGCGCACCGGCAAAATCCCGCCATCGGTCTCGAGCAGCAGGCAGCCCGAGGCGTCGACTCCGCACGCCACTCCGCTGGCCACGGTTTGCCCGCCTTCGATGACCCGAACCGCGTCGCCGTGCCAGGCGTGCAGCGCGTTCCACGCCGGTTGCCAGGGCGCGAAGCCCGACAGCGCGAAACTGCCCAGTCCCTGCAGCAGCGTGGGCAGCAGCTGTTCCAGAAGCTCCCAGCGCGTCGGCGGCGCTGCGATCTGCTCCAGCGCTGCGGCGCCATCGACGCCGTCGGGGAGGCGCAGGTTCACGCCGATGCCGATCACGGCCCAGCGCGCCTCCTGCGTGTCGGCCAGCTCGACGAGCACGCCGGCGAGCTTGTTTGCGCGCAGCAGCACGTCGTTGGGCCACTTCAAGCCCACGCCGCAAGCCCCCAGCGCCTGCAGCGTCTGCGCCAGCCAGACGCCGCACGCCAGGCTCAGCGCGTCGAGCGGCGTGCCGGCGGCGAACGGCCAGGCCAGCGAGGTCAGCACCGCCGCGTCGGCGTCGATCCAGCGCCGCCCCTGGCGGCCGCGCCCGGCGCTCTGCGTGCCGGCGACCAGGCATTGCGCGCCGGCGCCCGGATGCGCGCGCACCCGGCGCAGCAGCTCGGCGTTGGTCGAATCGATTTGCGCGCACCACTGCAGCGTGCAGTCCAGTGCGCGCGCGTGCAGCAGGTGCTGCAGCTGCTCCGCCCGTGCGTCGTCGGTGTCGGTTTGCATCAGCGTCGCTTCGGCGCCAGCATCGTGCCGCGGCACGCCGACGTGCCGCAGTGGCAGGCGAATGCGCGCTTGAGGCTGGCGGTGTAGCGTGCGTCCAGGCTCAGGCGGTAGTCGTAGAACAGTTCCTCGCCGGGCTGCAGGTCGCGCAGCGCGTAGATGTAGACGCGACCGTCGACCTGGCGCGCTTCGCAGTTCGGCGTGCACGCGTGGTTGATCCAGCGCGCAGCGTTGCCGCCGACCGCGGCGTCGATCACGTCGCCGTCGTCGAGCGAGAAATAGAAGGTGTGATTCGGCTGCTGCGGGTCGTGCGGATGCCGCGCCAGCGCCTCGGGCCAGTCGATGCGCTGGCCCCGGTACTCGAGAATGCGCGCGCCGCCGGAGATCGGCCGGCGCACGAACACGCCGCGCCCGTGCACCGGCGAGGCGCGCACTTCGGTGCGGGGGCCGTTCGACGGCGGCAGCTCGGCGTTGGCGCGGCGTGACGTTTTCAAGGCGGGCCCGAAACTGGTTAAAGTAAAAAAAGAAACGTCCGGTCGGCCGGCGGCATCGTGCCGCGGCGCGGCAATTGTAAAGAAGGAGTCTGATCCTGCGTGCGCGCCTGTCGTGCGACGCGCGGCGGATCGTCGCAATCATGAGCAAGACCCTGGTCATCGCGGAAAAGCCGAGCGTCGCGCAGGATATCGTTCGCGCGCTCGGAACGGGTTCCGCCAAATTCGAAAAGCACGACGACTATTTCGAGAACGATGCATATGTCGTGACGTCGGCAGTCGGTCATCTGGTCGAAATCGGCGCTCCGGACGCGTTCGAGGTCAAGCGCGGCAAATGGAGCTTCGCCCACCTGCCGGTGGTGCCGCCGCATTTCGACCTCAAGCCGATCGAGAAGACCAAGTCGCGGCTGGCCGCGATCGTCAAGCTGCTCAAGCGCCGCGACATCGGCGCGCTGGTCAACGCCTGCGACGCCGGGCGCGAGGGCGAGCTGATCTTTCGCCTGATCCAGCAGTATGCCGGCGCGAAGCAGCCGGTGCAGCGCTTGTGGCTGCAGTCGATGACGCCGCAGGCGATCCGCGACGGCTTCGCCCACCTGCGCAGCGACGGCGACATGCAGCCGCTGGCCGCGGCGGCGCGCTGCCGCAGCGAGGCCGACTGGCTGGTCGGGATCAACGGCACGCGCGCGATGACCGCGTTCAATTCGCGCGACGGCGGCTTTTTCCTGACCCCGGTCGGACGCGTGCAGACGCCGACGCTGTCGGTGGTGGTCGCGCGCGAGGAGCAGATCCGGCGCCACGTCGCGCGCACCTATTACGAGGTGCACGCAGGGTTCGCAGCGGCCGCCGGCAGCTACAAGGGCAAATGGATCGATCCGGCATACCGCAAGGGTGACGACGCCGACGCGCGTGCCGACCGCATCTGGGACCAGGCGCGGGCGCAGGCCATCGTCGATGCCTGCCAGGGGCGCAGCGCCGAGGTCAGCGACGAATCGAAGCCGGCGACCCAGATCGCGCCCGCGCTGTACGACCTGACCACGCTGCAGCGCGAGGCCAATTCGCGTTTCGGCTTCTCGGCCAAGATGACCCTGGCTCTGGCGCAATCGCTGTACGAGAAGCACAAGGCGCTGACGTACCCGCGGACCGATTCGCGCCATCTGCCTGAAGACTACGTCGGCGTGGCCCGCGACACCCTGCACACGATGGCCGAGTCCGGCGGCGAGCTGGCCGGCTTCGCGCGCAGCGCGCACGATCTGGTGAAACCGAACAAGCGGGTGTTCGACAACGCCAAGGTCTCGGATCACTTCGCCATCATCCCGACCAACCAGTTGCCGAAGAACCTGTCGGACGCCGAGGCCAGGCTCTACGACATGGTCGCGCGCCGTTTCCTGGCGGTGTTCTTCCCGGCGGCCGAGTTCCTCGTCACCACCCGCACCAGCCGCATCGGCGAGCACACGTTCCGCACCGAGGGGCGCGTGCTGGTGCGCGCCGGCTGGCTGGAGGTCTACGGCCGCGCGCAGCAGGGCGAGGAAGCCAACCTGCCGGCGGTGGGCGACGGCGAGCAGGTGCTGGCCGAAAGCGTCGAGCTGATCGAGAACCGCACGCGGCCTCCGGCGCGCTACACCGAAGCCACGTTGCTGAGCGCGATGGAAAACGCCGGCAAGATGGTCGGCGACGAGGAGTTCGCCGAGGCCATGGCGGGCAAGGGACTGGGAACGCCGGCCACGCGTTCGAGCATCATCGAAGGCCTGCTGGCCGAGACCTACATGCTGCGCGAGGGTCGCGAGCTGGTGCCCACGGCCAAGGCGTTCCAGCTCATGACCCTGCTGCGCGGCCTGGGCGTCGAAGAACTGACCAAGCCCGAACTGACCGGCGAGTGGGAGCACAAGCTGGCGCAGATGGAGCGTGGCCAGATGCAGCGCGACGCGTTCATGCACGAAATCGCCGCGATGACCGAGGCCATCGTGCGCCGCGCCAAGGAGTTCGATCGCGACAGCGTTCCAGGCGACTACGCCACCCTGGCCACGCCGTGCCCGCATTGCGGCGGCGTGGTCAAGGAAAATTACCACCGCTACGCGTGCACGCAGTGCGATTTCTCGATCGGCAAGCACCCGGGCGGGCGCAGCTTCGAGCTGGCCGAAGTCGAGCAGCTGCTGGCCACCAAGCACCTGGGGCCGCTGACCGGTTTTCGCAGCAAGATGGGGCGCCCGTTCGCCGCCGAGCTCAAGCTGGCGCGCGACGGCGAGCAGGGGCAGTGGAAGCTCGAGTTCGATTTCGGCCAGGCCGCCCCCGGCGACGGCGACGCGGTGCCCGATTTCAGCGACCAGCAAGCTCTGGGCAAGTGCCCGAAATGCGGCGCCGACGTTTACGAAACCGGCAACGCCTACGTCTGCGCGCGCAGCGTGGGAAGCGAGCCGAGCTGCGATTTCCGCAGCGGCAAGATCATCCTGCAGCAACCGGTCGATCCGGCGCAGATGCGCAAGCTGCTCGCCGACGGCCGCACCGATCTGCTTGACGGTTTCGTCTCGTCGCGCACGCGGCGCAAGTTCAAGGCCTACCTGGTGCGCCAGGCCGACGGCAAGGTCGGTTTCGAATTCGCGCCGCGCCCCGGAGCGAAGACCGCGACGGCACGCAAGACCTCGGCGCGCAAGACCTGAGCGCCCGAGCGGCGCGTTCACGCCGCGTCGGGAAGCGGCAGCGCGGGGTCCGTCTCGACCGCTGCGAAGCGCAGCACGGCGCGCAGGCCCGGGCGCGCCGGGTCGCGGCTGGCCGGGTTGTCGCCCAGTTCGAGCGAGGTGCCGTGCTGGCGAGCGATCTCGTGCACGATCGACAGCCCCAGGCCGCTGCCGTCGTGGCCGGTTCCGAGCACGCGGTAGAACGGCTGCAGCACCAGCTCGCGCTCAGCCGGCGCGATTCCGATCCCGGTGTCCTCGACCGCGAGCTCGATGCTCCAGTCCTGCGTTCGCGCGCGCAGCCGCAGCGCCACGCTGCCTCCGCGCTCGGTGTAGGCGATGGCGTTGTCGAGCAGGTTCTTGGTCAGCTCCTGCAGCAGCAGCGCGTTGCCGCGCACCCACAGCGCGGTCTCGGGCGCGTCGAACTCCAGCTCCAGCCCCTTGTCGAACGCCAGCGGCGCGATGTCCTGCAGCGCGTCGCGCACCGGCTGGCGCAGGTCGAGCAGGTTGCCGGCCGCGGCCAGGCCCAGGTTCTCGGTGCGCGCCAGCGTCAGCAGCTGGTTGACCAGTCGCGTGGTGCGCACCACCGACAAGCCGATCTGGCGCAGGCTCGAGCGCAGCTCCTGCGGGTCGGCCTCGCGCTGCGCCAGTTCGGCCTGCATGCGCAGCCCGGCCAGCGGCGTCTTGAGCTGGTGCGCGGCGTCGGCGATGAATCGCTTCTGGGTGTGGATCGAATGGTCGAGCCGGCTGAGCAGGCCGTTGATCGAATCGACCAGGGGGGCGATTTCCTCGGGCGCTTCGCGCTGGTCGATCGGGCTCAGATCGTCGGGCTTGCGGCGACGAATCCGCGCCTGCAGATCGTCCAGCGGCACGATGCCCTGGCCGAGGCCGAACCAGACCAGCAGAATCGAGATCGGCACGATGACGAACTGCGGCAGGATCACGCCGCGCATGATCTGCCGCGCCAGCGCTCCGCGCGGGCCCATGCCCTCGGCCACTTGCACCAGCACCGGTGGCGGCGCGCGGCGCAGCGCCGCTTGTGCAGGCGGAACCACCCAGCGCGACGCCACGCGCATATTGCGCCCGTCGATCATCGCGTCGCGCAATTGCACGCCGGGTCTTTTCGCCCAGCGCAAGTCAGGCGGCGGCGGAATGTCGGGGTCGCCGCCGATCAGGCTGCCGTCGGCTGCGCGCAGCTGCATCAGCCTCGGCTGCTGGTGCAGCTCGACGTCGGCGCGCTGCAGCGCCGGCAGCAGGCCGACGGCGAAATGCGCGTCGCCGCTGGCGAGGTCGGCGAGCACGTTGGCGCGATGCGACAGCGCGTTGTCGAAAGGACGGTTCGCCACCGCCTGCGCGACAAGGAAGGTGATTCCGATCGACAGCGGCCAGACCAGCAGCAGCGGGACCAGCATCCAGTCGAGGATCTCGCCGAACAGCGAGCGCTGGCGCCGCGGGGCACCGGCCGGCAGCGGCTCGGCGGCCATCTCGGTTTCGGCTCCTTCAGGCCGCCTGCTGCGGCTGCCCCGGGATCTTCTCCAGGCAATAGCCCAGGCCGCGCACGGTGGCGATGTGCACCGGACCGACCTCGATCTTCTTGCGCAGGCGGTGGATGTAGACCTCGATCGCGTTGGTGCTGACTTCCTCGCCCCACACGCACAGATGGTCGACCAGCTGGTCCTTGCTGACCAGCCGTCCGCTGCGTTGCAGCAGAACTTCGAGCAGCGCCAGCTCGCGCGCCGACAGATCGACGACCTTGTCGTCGATCATCACCACGCGTCCGGACAGGTCCACGCTCAAGGGGCCGTGGCGGATCACCGAGCTGGCGCCGCCCATGCCGCGCCGCGTCAGCGCACGCACGCGGGCCTCGAGCTCGGCGAGCTCGAACGGTTTGGCCATGTAGTCGTCGGCGCCCAGGTCGAGGCCGCGCACCTTGTCCTCGACGTTGTCGGCCGCGGTCAGGATCAGCACCGGAACCGTGTTGCCGCGGCTGCGCAGGCGGCGCAGGACCTCGAAACCGGCCAGGCGCGGAAGCCCCAGGTCGAGAATCAGCAGGTCGAACTCGCCGGTCTGCAGCGCGCTGTCGGCTGCGATACCGTCGCCGACCTGGTCGACTGCGTAGTGGCTGGCGCGCAGCGACCGGGTCAGGCCGTCGGCCAGGACCTGGTCGTCTTCGGCGATCAGGATGCGCATAGCTGTCTCCTCCAGTTGGGCTCGTCGGCCCGCTGCCGGTACGGCATGGTCTTGGTTTCCATTTTAGGCAACTGTCGCGCCACCTCGCGCGCCCCTGGTACGGGGGGCGAGCGCGTCTTCGGAGCGGCCGTGCGCTGCGCTCATGGGTGCCCCCCGCGCTACGCGCGGCCCCCCGAGGGGGCTGAGCGCAGCTTCGGAGCGGCCGTGCGCTGCGCTCATGGGACAGCCCCCAGGCGCTGCGCGCCACCCCCCGAGGGGGCGAGCGCGTCTTCGGAGCGGCCGTGCGCTGCGCTCATGGGTGCCCCCCGCGCTACGCGCGGCCCCCCGAGGGGGCTGAGCGCAGCTTCGGAGCGGCCGTGCGCTGCGCTCATGGGTGCCCCCCGCGCTACGCGCGGCCCCCCGAGGGGGTTGAGCGCAGCTTCGGAGCGGCCGTGCGCTGCGCTCAAGCCAGCCCCAGCACGACGTCGAGCAGCGCGTCGATCGCGGCCCAGCCGTCCGCGGCGCGCGGATCGTCGATCAGCGCCACCACCGTGCTGTGCGCGCCGCTTCCGGTCTGCACGTAGCCGGCCAGCGCCAGAACGCCGTCGAGGGTTCCGGTTTTCGCCCGCACCAGACCGGTCTGCGGGCGGCGGAAGAAGCGCCGGCGCAGGGTGCCGTCCTCCCCGGCCAGCGGCAGCGAGGCGACGAACTCGGGCATCACAGGCCCCATCCAGGCGGCGCGCAGCAGCCGGTTGACGTCGTCGGCGCGGATGCGCGCGCGTCGCGACAGGCCGCAGCCGTTGTCCAGCACCAGGCCGGGCATCGACAGCTGGTGCTCGGCGAGCCATTGCCGGGTCACCGCGGCGGCCTTCGCGAAGTCGGCCGGCGCCTGCCCGGCCTGCAGCGCCAGTGTCAGGAACAGCTGTTGCGCCATCACGTTGTTGCTGTACTTGTTGATGTCGCGCACGATGACCGCCAGCGGCTGCGACGCCCAGCTGGTCAGCAGCGTGGCGCCTTGCGGCAGCGTGCCGTCGACGACGTCGCCGCTCCAGGCGATTCCGACTTCGGCGAACAGCGCGCCGAACAGCGCGCGCAGGTAGCGGTCCGCAGGCATCGGCGCGCCGATGTTCCAGATCTGTGCGCCGCAGTCGGTGGCGAAGCGGCCATCGAAGCGCGGCGCCAGCGGCGCCGCGAAATCGGCGCGCAGCGCATCCTTCCAGGCACCGCACGGTCCGGGCACGGCGCGCGGCAGCCGCTGCGGCGCGAACCCGGCCAGCGGCGGATCGAGCAGCACGTCGACCCCGCCGGAGGGCGTGGCCTGGAAATCGAGCCGCATGGCGCCGAAGTTGACCAGAAAGGCATTCGGGCCGACGTTGTACGCGGCCAGCGCATCGCCGTCGAACGCTCCGGGATCGTGGCGGCCGAGCGCGAACGCGCTGCGGTCGATCAGCACATTGCCGTCGATTCGGCGCAGGCCGAGCTGGCGCAGCCGCAGCGCCAGATGCCACAGATCCTGCGCCATCAGGTGCGGGTCGCCGCTGCCGACGAAGCCGAGGTCGCCGCTGAGCACGCCGTCGCGCAGCACGCCGATCGCGTAGACCGGGGTGTGCCAGCGAAACGCCGGGCCGAGCTGGTTCAGCGCGACGAAAGTCGGCACCAGCTTGAGCACCGAGGCCGGGTCGCGCGCAGTCGCGCCGTGCAGCCGCAGCGTCGGTTGCGGCGCGTGCAGCGGCTGCACGATGAAACTGCACGACGACTCGGCGATGCCTGCGCGGCGCAGCGCGTCGGCCACGGCTGCCGGAAGCGTGCCGCGCGGAGTGTCGCGTGCGGCCAGCGCCACGCCGGGAAGCGCCACGCCGGGCAGGGCGCCGAGCAGGGTACAGAAACGGCGCCGGCTCAGCGGCGGTGGGAACGAGGACATCGGGCGGCAGGGCTGTGCAGGTGCGGGGGACGGCGGCATCGATGCTAAGGGATATGCAGCGGCTGGTCCGCCGCGGGCCGGGTCGCTAAACTGCGGGCGACTCCCCCTTTGCCGTGTACGCCGCCGTCGTGCCCTCTCAGCTCGCACCCTCGACCCCCGTGCTCGCCTTCGATTCCAGCACCGAATGGCTGGTGGTCGCGCTGCAGCGCGACGGCCTGACGCTGCAGCGCACCGAGGTCGGCGGCGCGCGCGCCTCGCAGCGACTGCTGCCGCTGGTGCAGGAACTGCTCGACGAGGCCGGAATCGACCGCAGCGCGCTCGGCCTGATCGCGTTCGGCGCCGGCCCCGGCGCGTTCACCGGGCTGCGCGCGGCGTGCGCCGCCGCGCAGGGCTTGGCGTTTGCGCTGGAACTGCCGGTGGTGGCGGTCAACACCCTGCTGGCGGTGGCCGCCGGGCAGAACGAGGCCGAGCGGGTGCTGGTGGCCAACGACGCGCGCATGGGTGAGTTGTACTGGGCTGCGGCCGAGCGCGCCGTCGACGGCTGGCGCCTGCTGGCGCCGGCGCGCGTGGCGGCGCCAGCGGCGGCCGCGGCGGCGTGGGCCGCGCTTGCCGGACCCGTGCCGCGGCTGTTCGGCAACGCGTGGCGCGCGCACCGTTGCGCGCTCGAGACGGAGTTGCCTCCGGACTGGTGCGATGCGCTGCGCGATGCGCGCGACACCGCGCCCAGCGCGCTGGCGATGGCGCGGCTGGCGCGCGAAGCGCATGCGCGCGGCGAAGCGCTCGACGCGGCGCGCGCGCAGCCGCTGTACGTGCGCGACAAGGTCGCGCTGACCAGCGCCGAGCGCGCGGCGTTGCGCGCCGGGGGTGGATCTTGAGCGACGGTCGTGGGGCTTCGGCGCTGCAGCAGCCGCAGCCGCAGCCGCAGCCGGCGCTGCAGCGGCTGCGCGCGATGACCGCTTCCGATCTCGACGCGGTGATGGCGATCGAGACCCGCGCCTACGATTTTCCGTGGAGCCGAGGCAATTTCGCCGATTCGATCAACGCGGGCAACGTGGCGCAGGTGCTGGCAGACGCCGACGGCGCGCTGCTGGGTTATTTCATCGCCATGCCCGGTGTCGAGGAAATGCATCTGCTCAATCTCGCCGTCGAGCCGCTGCTGCAAGGCCGCGGCCTGGGCGCGGTGCTGCTCGACGCGGTGCTTCTGGCCGCGCTGCGCTACGGCGCCAGGGTGCTGTGGCTCGAAGTCCGCCCGAGCAATCCGCGCGCAGGTGCGCTGTACGCGCGGTTCGGCCTGCACCCGGTGGCCAGGCGGCGCGACTACTACCCGGCGCTCGACGCCTCCGGCAATCGTTGCCGCGAGGACGCCATCGTGATGTCGGCGGCCGTCGACGCACTGTGCCGCCGCCGGGGGGTGGGTTGATGCCGCCGCAGCTTCCCGACGCGCGGCGCCTGGCGCTGTTGCACGCGCTCGGCGTGCAGCAGGTCTGGCTGCGCCGGGCCGAGCTCGATGCCGACACCCTGACACGGTTGTTGCCGACGCTTCCCGGAGCAGCGCGCGGCGTGCCTCAGCACGCTGCGTCGCCCGGCGAACCGGCGCCGCAGCCGCCGCGCGCGGCGCGCCCCGACGCCCGGACACCACCGACATCCGTTCCGGTTTGCGCGCCGACGCCACGGCAGCAGGGACCAGGCGCGGGGCTTGCCGCCACCGCTGCCGGCGCAGCGGCGCGCGGCGCCGGCGAACCATCGGCGGCGCGGTTGCAGCGCATCGCCGAGCTCGATCTGGACCAGCTGGCCGAATTCTCCCGCGCCTGTCGCGCGTGCAAGCTCGGCGCCCAGCGTCGCCACGCGGTTCCCGGCGTGGGTCATCCGCGTGCGCGGGTGATGGTCGTCGGCGAAGCCCCCGGGGCCGAGGAGGACCAGCGCGGCGAGCCCTTCGTCGGCGCCGCCGGCCGCCTGCTCGACAACATGCTGCGCGCGATCGGCCTGGCGCGCGACGCCGCCGACGCCGAGCAGGCCGTGTACATCGCCAACGTCATCAAATGCCGCCCGCCCGGCAACCGCAACCCCGAGCCCGACGAAATCGCGCAATGCGCGCCGATCCTGCGCCGCCAGATCGAGCTGGTGCAGCCGCGCCTGCTGCTCGCGCTCGGACGCTTCGCCGCGCAGGCGCTGACCGGAAGCTCTGAGCCGATCGGCCGCCTGCGCCAGCGGGTGCTGCAGCATGCCGGGATCCCGCTGGTCGTCAGCTACCACCCGGCGTATCTGCTGCGTATGCCCGAGGACAAGGCCAAATCGTGGGCCGATCTATGTCTTGCGATGGATACGTTAGATAAACCTTAGCTATCTAGAATCTGCCGCATGAAATTCACCGACCAATTGCAGCAGGCAGTCGCCGCGAATTCCAGTGCCCTGTGCATCGGCCTCGATCCCGAGCCGCAGCGCCTGCCGGCGCCGTGGACCCACGACGCCACGCGGCTGTTCGATTTCTGCGCCGCGATCGTCGACGCCACCGCCGACCTGGTGTGTGCGTACAAGCCGCAGATCGCGCATTTCGCCGCAGTGGGCGCCGAGCCGCAGCTGGAAAAACTGGTGCAGCACATCCACCGCAGCGCTCCGGGCGTACCGGTGATTCTCGACGCCAAGCGCGGCGACATCGGCTCGACGGCACGGCACTATGCGCGCGAGGCCTTCGAGCGCTACGGCGCCGATGCGCTGACGGTATCGCCTTTCATGGGCGCCGATTCGCTCGAGCCTTACCTCGACGGCTACGCCGAACGCGGCCTGTTCGTGCTGTGCCGCACCTCCAACCCCGGCGGCGAGGACTTGCAGGCGCTGCGCCTGGAAGGCGGCGAACGCGTGTTCGAGCGCGTCGCGCGGCTGGCCGGCGGACCGTGGAACCGCAACGGCCAGGTCGGGCTGGTCGTCGGCGCCACGCGTCCCGACGACATCGCGGTGGTGCGCTCCATCGCGCCCGACGCGCCGCTGCTGATTCCCGGCGTCGGCGCGCAGGGCGGCGATCTCGATGCCACGGTGCGCGCGGCGCGGCACCGTTTCCTGATCAACGCCTCGCGCAGCGTGCTGTACGCATCGGGCGGCGCCGACTACGCCAACGCGGCGCGCGACGAAGCGCGCCGCCTGCGCGACGCCATCGCCGAGTGCGTCGGAGCGCTCGATGACTGAGCTGACGCATTTCGACTCCGCCGGCCAGGCGCACATGGTCGACGTCGGCGCCAAGGACGAGACGCTGCGCGTGGCGCTGGCCACGGGAAGCATCCGCATGCTGCCGGCCACGCTGCAGCGCGTGGCCGACGGCAGCGCGGCCAAGGGCGACGTGCTCGGTGTGGCGCGCATCGCCGGAATCATGGCGGCCAAGCGCACCGCCGAGCTGATTCCGCTGTGCCATCCGATCGCGCTGACCCGGGTCACGGTCGATTTCGAGCTCGATTCCGCAGCCGCCACCGTGCACTGCAGCGCCCGCGCCGAGACGCGTGGCCGCACCGGAGTCGAGATGGAGGCGTTGACCGCGGTGCAGGTCGCACTGCTGACCGTCTACGACATGTGCAAGGCCGTCGACCGCGGCATGGTCATCACCGACGTGCGGCTGCTCGAGAAGCACGGCGGCAAGTCGGGCGACTGGATGGCGCCGCTGGCGCCGCGCTGAACAGGCCGCCACCGCGATGACCGACGCCGAGCTGCGACCCGCCGCCGGCGCGGCGCTCAGCGTGCGCGAGGCGCTCGACGGCTGGGAGCGTCTGCGCGTGCAGGCGGTCAACGTGCTGCTGGCCGAACAGCCCGACGCGGCGTGGGTCGGCCGGCTGCGGCAGCTGGCCGATGCGCTGGTCGCGCTCGGCGGGCGCTACCCGGACCTGTCGCTGTACTACCTGCTGAACGAGCAGATCAACGGCGCGCAGCACTACTGCGCGCTGCACGCGTTGAGCTGCGCGCTGATCGTGCAGCTGGGCGCGCCGTGGCTGCAATGGGACGAGGAACAGACCGCGCGCGGCGTGCGCGCAGCGCTGAGCATGAACATCGCGATGAGCCGGCTGCAGGACCAGCTGGCGCTGCAGGACGGGCCGCTCAGCGAGACGCAGCGCACGCAGATCGACGACCATGCGCAGCGCGGCGCCACGCTGCTCGAGCAGGCCGGGGTCGACGACGCCGTCTGGCTGAGCGTGGTGCGCGGGCACCACGCGCCGCAGCAGGTCGACGACGCCGCCGCGCGCGCGGTCGCCGATTGGCTGTACCGCGTCGACGTCTACGCCGCCAAGCTGAGCCGGCGGCGCACGCGTGCGGCGCTGACCCCGGCGATCGCCGCGCGCGACGCCTGCATCGGCGACGGCGGGCGTCCCGATGCGCTGGGCGCGGTGCTGCTGCGCGTGCTCGGCCTGTACCCGCCGGGCTCGTACGTCGAGCTGGTCGGTGGCGAGCTCGGCGTCGTCGTGCAGCGCGGCGCGCTTGCGCACCAGCCGGTCGTTGCGCTGCTGCGCCGTGCCGACGGCGCCGCCGTCGCGCCGCCGCGTCGCCGCGACACCGCGCAGCGCGGGCTGGCGGTGCGCCGCGGCGTCGATCCGGACACGGTGCGTGCGCGGCATGCCCACGAAGCCGTGCTGCGCGCGCTGGATTGACTCGGGGCCGGGCGCACGGCCCGACCGGGACCCGGCACGGCCCCGACCGGGCGCTTCAACAGCCCGCTAACGGTGCTCCAATCCCGCATTGCGCCATTCGTCGGTGTAATGGGCGTGACCTGGTGGCGCAATGTCGCCGGCGCGCACGCCCGGCGCGCAACGGCGGCAGTTCCTACAATGGGCCGATGGACACCTCCACCGCACCCGCGACCCTGCGCCTGGATGAGGCGCGGCGTCTGCTGCTGACCCCGTACGGAATCGACGAAGCGCTGCTGCAGCGCGCGCTGGCCAGCGCGTTCGAGCATCGACTCGACTACGCCGACATCTATCTGCAATACACGCGCTCCGAGGGTTGGAGTCTCGAGGAGGGAATGGTCAAGAGCGGCAGCTTCGGCATCGAGCAGGGCTTCGGCATTCGCGCGATCGAAGGCGACAAGACCGCGTTCGCGTATTCGGACGACATTTCGGCTGCGCGCCTGATGGAAGCCGCCTCCACCGTGCGCGGAATCGCGCGCCAGGGGCGCGGCCGCGTGCGTCTGGGCCAGCCCGCGCATGCGCCGGGGCCGCACCGCTTGTACGACGCGCTCGACCCGCTGGTCGCGCTCGACTCGGCGGCCAAGGTCGAACTGCTGCAGCGCGCCGACCGCCTGGCGCGGGCGAAGGATCCGCGCGTGGTTCAGGTCATGGCCAGCCTGTCCGGGGAATACGACGTCGTGCTGGTGCTGCGTTCGGACGGCCTGCTCGCCGCCGACGTGCGTCCGCTGGTGCGCTTCAACGTCACGGTGATCGCCGAGCAGGGCGGGCGGCGCGAGACCGGCTCGTCGGGCGGAGGCGGCCGCCACGCGCTGAGCAGTTTCGACGAGGCCGCGGTGCGCGTGCATGTCGACGAAGCGGTTCGCCAGGCGCTGCTGAACCTGGATTCGCGCCCCGCGCCGGCCGGCGAAATGGCCGTGGTGCTGGGCAGCGGCTGGCCGGGAATCCTGCTGCACGAGGCAATCGGCCATGGACTGGAGGGCGACTTCAACCGCAAGGGATCGAGCGCTTTCTCCGGGCGCCTGGGCCAGCAGGTCGCCGCGCGCGGCGTCACCGTGCTCGACGACGGTACCCTGCCCGGGCGGCGCGGCTCGCTGAACATCGACGACGAGGGCAACGCAACCAACAGGACGGTGCTGATCGAGGACGGCATCCTGGTCGATTACATGCAGGACACGCTGAATGCTCGGCTGATGAAGCGCGGCATCACTGGAAATGCGCGCCGCGAGAGCTACGCTTGCGTACCGCTGCCCCGGATGACCAACACGTACATGCTCGCCGGCGGCAACGACCCGCAGGAAATCGTCGCCAGCCTCGACCGCGGCCTGTATGCGGTCAACTTCGGTGGAGGTCAGGTCGACATCACCAGCGGCAAGTTCGTCTTCTCGGCCAGCGAGGCCTGGTGGGTCGAACATGGCAAGTTGCAGTATCCGGTCAAGGGCGCCACGCTGATCGGCAACGGCCCCGACGTACTGACCCATGTCAGCATGATCGGCAGCGACCTGGAGCTCGACCCCGGAGTCGGCACCTGCGGCAAGGAGGGGCAGAGCGTGCCGGTCGGAGTCGGCCAGCCGACGCTTCGCATCGACCGCATGACCGTCGGCGGCACCGCCTGATTCGACCCGTCAACCAAGGAGTTCTCACGCATGTTCGAACCCGCCGCGTACAACGCTCCCGCGCGCGTCCTGCACTGGCTCATCGCGCTGCTGATCGCGCTGGAATTCGTCCTCGCCTGGTCGATGCCCAACATCCATCGCGGCACCCAGCCGACCGGACTGGTGGCGTGGCATATCGGAGTCGGCACCACGATCCTGGTCCTCATGGCGCTGCGCATCGTCTGGCGGCTGGTCGGTGGCGCTCCGGCCATGCTGCCGGCGCCGCGCTGGCAGCTGCGCGCCGCGCACGCCGTGCACGGCCTGCTGTACCTCGGTTTCATCGCCTTGCCGCTGCTCGGCTGGGCGAACGCGTCGGCGCGCGGCTGGGCCGTGCACCTGGCCGGCGTGTTCGCGCTGCCGGCGCTGGCCGCGCAGGGCGCCGGCTGGGCGCGCGCCGCCGGCGACGTGCACCAGGTCGTCGGCTACGGCCTGCTCGGGCTGATCGGCCTGCATGTGCTGGCAGCGCTGCAGCACCAGTTCATCGTCGGCGACGACGTGATGCGCCGGATGTGGCCGCGCCGCGGCTGATTCGCGCGGCCGCATCGAAGCCCGCGTTGCGCGCGCGCCGCAGCGGAGGTTGCCGCGGTGCAGCACGCGCGGCTACACTGAGTGCCCAGACCGCTGCACGCACGATGCCTTCCTTCGCTTATTTCCGCTTTTGGTTCTCGCACCGCATCGGCGGAGGGAGAGGGCGAGCGTCAGCCTGAATCAGAGAATCCCGAAAAACCGCCGGACACAACCCGGCGGTTTTTTTTCGTCCCCAGTCCAAACAGGAGTTCCGCACATGACCCCGAAGCCGTCGAGCGCCGCCGACTGGCGCCTCGCGCCGTCCGAGAAGACCTCTTCCACCGATGACCAGCGCGTGCGGGACGTCATGCCTCTGCCTCCACCCGAGCACCTGATCCGCTTTTTCCCCATCGTCGGCACCGCGGTCGAGCGCCTGGTCGACGACACCCGGCGCGCCGTGCACCGCATCGTGCGCGGCGACGACGACCGGCTGCTGCTGATCATCGGCCCGTGCTCGATCCACGACCCGGCCGCCGCGCGCGATTACGCGCAGCGCCTGGCGCCGCTGCGCCGGCAGCACGCCGGCGAGCTCGAGATCGTGATGCGCGTGTATTTCGAGAAACCGCGCACCACGGTCGGCTGGAAAGGTCTGATCAACGACCCCTACCTGGACCAGAGCTTCCGCATCGACGAGGGACTGCGCATCGCGCGCGAGCTGCTGATCGACATCAGCCGGATCGGAGTTCCTGCCGGAAGCGAGTTCCTCGACGTGATTTCGCCGCAATACATCGGCGACCTGATCGCCTGGGGCGCGATCGGAGCGCGCACCACCGAAAGTCAGGTGCACCGCGAGCTGGCGTCCGGGCTGTCGGCGCCGGTGGGGTTCAAGAACGGCACCGACGGCAACCTGCGCATCGCCATCGACGCCATCCTGGCGGCGCGCCGCGAGCATTCGTTCCTGTCGGTGCATAAAAGCGGGCAGGTGGCGATCGTGCAGACCCGCGGAAACAAGGACACCCACGTCATCCTGCGCGGCGGGCGGCAGCCGAACTTCGACGCGGCCAGCGTGCAGGCGGCGTGCGCCGAGCTCGAGCAGGCCCGGCTCGACGGCCGCGTGATGGTCGACTGCTCGCACGCCAACAGCGCCAAGCAGCCTGCGCGCCAGGTCGACGTCGCGCGCGACATCGCGGCGCAGATCGAGAGCGGGTCGCATCGGGTGTTCGGCGTCATGGTCGAAAGCCACCTGATCGGCGGGGCGCAGAAATTCACTCCGGGCAAGGACGATCCGGCAGCGCTGGTCTACGGCCAGAGCATCACCGACGGCTGCCTGGCGTGGGACGATTCGCTGCAGATCGTCGACCTGCTCGCCGCCGCCGTGCGGCAGCGGCGCCGTCGCCGCGGCTGATGCGGTTCCTTCCCCGCCCAGCGGAGCTGCCTACAATCGCGTCCGAACCGGGGGTTTTCCCGCTCTTTCAAACCGGATGCCGCGCATGACTGCTGCCCTGCTCACGACTTCGATCACCTCGCTGCCGCTGCTGTCGCGCGGCAAGGTGCGCGACAACTACGCGGTCGGCGACGACAAGCTGCTGATGGTCGCCACCGACCGCATTTCAGCCTTCGACGTCATCATGGAGCAGGGCATTCCCGGCAAGGGCGCGATGCTGACGCGGATTTCGCGCTTCTGGTTCGACCTGCTGGCCGACGTGGTGCCGAACCACCTGACCGACATCGACCCGGAAAGCGTGGTCGCGCCGCACGAGCGCGCGCAGGTGCGCGACCGCGCGCTGGTCGTGCGGCGGCTGCAGCCGCTGCCGGTCGAGGCCGTGGTGCGCGGTTACCTGGCCGGCTCGGGCTGGAAGGACTACCAGGCCGGCGGCCGCGTCTGCGGAGTCGAGCTCCCGGTCGGGCTGCAGCAGGCCGCGCGGCTGCCGAACCCGATCTTCACCCCGGCGACCAAGGCCGAACTCGGCGCGCACGACGAGAACATCGATTTCGGCCAGATGGTGCGGCTGGTCGGAGTCGAGCTGGCTGCGCAGATTCGCGACGTCAGCCTGGAGCTGTACCGCCGCGGCGCCGATTACGCGCAGCAGCGCGGAATCATCCTGGCCGACACCAAGTTCGAGTTCGGCATCGACGCGCAGCAGCGGCTGGTCTGGATGGACGAGGCGCTGACACCGGATTCGTCGCGCTTCTGGCCTGCCGACCAGTGGCGCGAGGGCGTTTCGCCGCCGAGCTTCGACAAGCAGTTCCTGCGCGACTGGCTCGAAACCGTCCCCGGCTGGAACAAGCGCGCCCCGGCGCCCGGACTGCCGCAGGCGGTGATCGACGGCACCGCGGCCAAGTACCGCGAAGCGGTCGAGCGCCTGACCGCGGCCGGCAACGCGTAGCCACGGCCGGGCGCTCGCGCCCGGCGCGCGCCTCAGCTCAGCACGATCATGCTCAGCCGGCGGCGATAGCTCTCCAGCGTCGGGTCGGTCGCGGGCGGCTGGCCGTCGGCCGTCTTCGGCGCCGGCGGCGTGATCAGCTCCAGGATCGCGACGTAGGCCTTGCGCGCCGCGTCGTCGTTCCAGCCCTTGTCGCGCATCAGGATTTCGAGCAGCTCGTCCATCGCCGCGGTCCACTGTTGCGCGGCGAGCAGCCGCTGGGCGAGCGCGAAGCGCGCGGCGAAGTCGCGCTTGTTGGCGGCGATCGCGGCGCGCAGCGCGGACTCGTCGGGCGCTGCGCGCAGCGACTGCAGCGCGTCGAGCCAGACCTGCAGCGCGGCTGCGCGGCGGTCGATCGCGACCTTGCCGGCCAGCGGCTCGAAGGCGCGGCGCGCGTCGTCCTCGCGTCCGGCGCGCAGCAGCAGTTCGACGTAGGCGTCGCGCGTCGCGTCGTCGGCCGGATTGGCGGCGAGCTGCTGCTGCAGCTGTTCGAGCCGGCTGGCGTCGTCGGCCGGCGCTGCTTCTTCCGACGGCGCTTCTTCGTCGGCGGCGGCTTCCGGCACGTGCTTGTCGAGGAACTGGCGGATCTGGCCCTCGGGCAACGCGCCGACGAAGCCGTCGACCGGTTGTCCGCCTTTCATCAGCACGACCATCGGGATCGAGCGAACGCCGAACGCGGCGGCCAGGTCGGGTTCGTCCTCGGTGTTGACTTTCACCAGCTTGAAGCGTCCGGCGTACGCGGTCTCGAGCTTTTCCAGCACCGGGCCGAGCACTCGGCACGGGCCGCACCACGGCGCCCACAGGTCGACGAGCACCGGAAGCTGGTGCGAGGCGTCGACCACCTCGGTTTCGAAATTGGTCAGGTTTGCGTCGATCATGGTGGGTGGCTCCGGCGTTGCGGACGATCAGTTGGGGCCCGTGGCGGCATTTTCCAGCCCCGGGCGGCAATTCGTAGCATACCGGCCGCCGTAAAATGGCGCCCTTTTGCAGCGCAAGCTCGGAGTAGGCGATGATCGGCGTGGTGATGGGTTCGAGCTCGGACTGGGACGTGATGCGGCACGCGGCCGAGATGCTGGCGCGTTTCGACGTGCCGTACGAGGCGCAGGTGGTGTCGGCGCACCGAATGCCCGACACCATGTTCGCCTACGCCCAAGGCGCGCGTGCGCGCGGACTGCGCGCGATCATCGCCGGCGCAGGCGGCGCCGCGCACCTGCCGGGAATGCTGGCGTCCAAGACCACGGTTCCCGTGCTCGGCGTTCCGGTGCCCAGCCGCTACCTGCGCGGCGAGGATTCGCTGCTGTCGATCGTGCAGATGCCCAAGGGCGTTCCGGTGGCCACGTTCGCCATCGGCGAGGCGGGTGCGGCCAATGCGGCGCTGTTCGCGATCGCCATGCTCGCCGCCGGAGACGATGCGCTCGGCGCCCGGCTCGACGCCTTCCGCGCCGAGCAGACCGCGGCCGCCGCCGCGATGCGCGTGGCGCTGTGACGGAGGTCGCGATGCGCCGTGCCGACGCCTACATCGCTCCCGGCGCCACGCTGGGCGTGCTCGGCGGCGGCCAGCTCGGCCGCATGTTCGCGCACGCCGCGCAGTCGGCCGGCTACATGGTCGCGGTGCTCGAACCCGAGGCACACGCGCCGGCCGCGCAGGTCGCGCCGCAGCAGGTCTGCGCCGCGTACGACGACGTCGACGCGCTGCACCGCATCGCGCGGCTGTGCGCTGCGGTGACCATCGAATTCGAGAACGTTCCGGCCGCCGCGCTGCAGTGGCTCGACGACCACGTGCCGCTGGCGCCGCACGCGCCCGCGGTCGCCGTGTGCCAGGACCGCGCCGAGGAGAAGGCGCTGTTCGCCCGTGTCGGCGTGCCGTGTGCGCCGCACGCGGTGATCGCCGACGCCGCCGCTGCGGCCGACCCGGCGCTCGCCGCGTTGCTGCCCGGAATCCTGAAGACCGCGCGCCTGGGCTACGACGGCAAGGGCCAGGTCACGGTGCGCGAGATCGGCGAGCTGGCCGACGCATTCGCCGCGCTCGGCGCAGTGCGCTGCGTGCTCGAGCGCAGGCTCGATCTGCGCAGCGAAATCTCGGTGCTGCTGGCGCGCGGCCGCGACGGCGCGCTGGTCGCGCTGCCGCCGCAGCGCAACGTGCACCGCGACGGAATCCTGTTCGCCAGCTTCGCCGGCGACGGCGCGGTCGACTCCGCGGTGGCGCAGCGCGCGCTCGACGCGGCGCGCGCGGTGGCGGTCGGGCTCGACTACGTCGGCGTGCTGTGCGTCGAATTCTTCGTCCTCGGCGATGGCAGCCTGGTGGCCAATGAAATCGCCCCGCGCCCGCACAACTCGGGACACCACACCATCGATTCTTGCGATTTCTCGCAGTTCGACCTGCAGTTGCGCGCGCTGGTCGGCGCTCCGCTTCCCGCACCGCGGCTGCACAGCGCCGCGGTCATGCTGAATCTGCTCGGCGAGCTGTGGTTCGACGCCTCCGGCGCGCGTCGCGAGCCCGACTGGGTCGCGCTGCTGGCGCTTCCCGGAGCCAGCCTGCACCTGTACGGCAAGCGCGAGCCGCGGCGCGGGCGCAAGATGGGTCACGTGACCTTCACCGCGTCGACGCTGGCGCAGGCCGAAGCCGCCGCGCGCAGCGCCTGCCACGTGCTTGGCCTGGAGCCGTTCTGAATGGACTCCGCGGCCGACGCGGCCAACGACACCGCGCTGGACGCCGCGGTGCGCCTGCTCGAAGCCGGCGAACTCGTTGCGATTCCCACCGAGACCGTCTACGGACTTGCCGCCGACGCCGCCAACGACGCCGCGGTGCGTCGCATCTATGCGGTCAAGGGCAGGCCCGCGAGCCATCCGGTGATCGTGCACCTGCACCGCCAGGCCGATCCGCTGCGCTGGGCGAGCGCGCTGCCTCGGACCGCGCGCACGCTGATCGACGCCTTCTGGCCCGGCCCGCTGACGCTGGTGCTGCCGCGCCGCCCGGGCGTTGCGCAGGCCTGTGCCGCAGGGCAGGACACGATCGCGCTGCGCTGCCCGGCGCACCCGCTGACGCAGGCGCTGCTGGCGCGTTTTCGCGCCGGACAGGGCGGGCTGGCGGCGCCGTCGGCCAACCGTTTCGGGCGCATCAGCCCGACCTGCGCGAACGACGTGCGTGCCGAGCTCGGCGACGCCGTGGCGCTGGTGCTCGACGGCGGCCCGTGCAGCGTCGGCATCGAAAGCACCATCGTCGATTGTTCGTCGGGCGATCCGCGCATCCTGAGGCCGGGCGGTCTTGGCGCGACCGAGCTGGCTGAAGTTCTGCGTTGCGACCCAGGCCTCCTGCAGCGTGCGACGGGCGCCGCGGCGCCGCGCGTTCCCGGCGCGCTGGCTGCGCACTACGCGCCGCGCACCGCGCTGAGCCTGCGCGCGGCCGACGCCATCGACGCCGACTGGGCGCACGCACACCGGGTCGGCGTGCTGGCGCCGCGCGCAGCGCCGGCGGCGAACCCCGCCGCGCACTGGCTGCAGCTGCCGGGCGACGCGGCGGGCTACGCGCGCACGCTGTATGCGGCGCTGCGCGCGCTCGACGCGCGCGCGCTCGACTCCATCTGGGTCGAGCAGCCGCCGTCCGGCGCGGCCTGGGACGCGGTGCGCGACCGCCTGCGGCGTGCCGCGCACGGCGCAGGCCGCTGACCGGAGTGTTGTCAGGGTTGATCAGGATATTCCCTGATTTATTGCACAAAGTCGTTCGAGTCGGTTAGTCTTCGGCGCACGAACGGTCGTTTTATTTTGGCGACCGCGGTTCCCGAACGTCGACAGGAGACTGACGCGATGCAACAAACGATTCCGAGCGCCGCGCGGCGCGCCCGCTGGGGCCTGGCGTTGGCCGCAGTCCTGGGGCTGGCGGCGTGTGGCGGCGGAGGCAACCCGAGCCCGCCGGCGCTGGCGACCGTGGCCAGCGTCAACGCGGCCAGCACGGCGCCGGCTGCCGGACCCAGCGGCGGCTTCAAGCAGCTGGTCGTGTTCGGCGACAGCCTGTCCGACGCCGGCACCTATACGCCGGCGGCGATTGCCGCTTATGGCGGAGCTTCGGCTTCGACCGATCTGACGAATTTCGGCAAAGCGCTGTACGCCGACCCGGCCACCGCGCTGTCGACCTACGGCCAGGAGGGCGGACAGTTCACGGTCAATCCCGGGCCGAACTGGGTCGCCGACCTGGCCGCCAGCCTGGGCGTTCCGGCGCCGCTGCCCAACGAGATCGGCTACGGCTCGGTGGAGTCCCCGGCCGGCTCGGGGACGTTCACGCCGGCGCTGTTCCCGACCGTGACCTGCCAGATGATCGCGCAGGTCAACCCGGCGGTCGACCCGTCGCTGTGCACCGATTACGCGCAGGGCGGCTCGCGGGTGGCGCTGCAGCCCGGGATCGGCCACTACACCATCGATCCCACCACCGGGCAGCCGTACGTCGACGGATCCGGCCAGCCGTACGTCTCGGCGCTGACGGTTCCGGTGAGCCAGCAGGTCAGCAGCTATCTGAGCGAATTCAAGACATTCAACGCCAACCAGCTGATCGCGGTGCTCGCAGGCAACAACGACATCTTCGTCGCGCTGGGCGAAGCCAGCGCGCAGATCAAGCAGGGCGTGGCGCAGAGCATCGCGGTCGCCAGCGCGCAGACCGCGGTCGCGAACGCGGCCGATGCGCTCGCCGGCGTGGTGCAGACCATCGTCTCCGACGGCGGCAAGTACGTGGTCGTCTACGCGCTTCCCGACTCGGCGCTGACGCCGTTCGGGCAGACGCTGGGCGGTGCGGCGACCTGCAACACGCAGGACGCCACGCAGCCGTGCTACCTGCTGTCGAGCCTGGTCAACGTGTTCAACCAGCGCCTGCTCGACGACCTGCAGGGGCAGCCGGTCAAGATGATCGACGGCCACGCGCTGCTCGAGCAGGAAATCGCCAACCCGGCGCAGTTCGGCTTCACCAACGTCACCACGCCGTGGTGCAGCCCGCTGACCGGGGGCTCGGCGACCAGCGCGCCGAACTCGCTGCTGTGCAATATGGCCACGCCGAACGCAGCCGCCGGAGCCACCACGACGAACGTCGGCAGCTGGCTGTTCGCCGACGACGTGCACCCGACCAAGGCAGGCTACCAGGTGATCGCCACCGCGACTTCGAGCGCGCTGAAGAGCTTCGGCTGGACCCAATGACCGCGCGTTCGAAGGAGAAGACCATGAAGTCCTTGCAATTCCGCAGCGGCCACGCCGGCCGCTTCCGCTGCGCCGCCGCCGCGCTGATCGGCGCCGCGGCGCTGGCCGCGGCGCCGGCAGCCGGCGCCGCCGAAACCTCGGGCAGCGCCGGCCCCTACACCGTCTACCTGGGTCTGGCGTACCTGCAGACGCATTCGAGCAGCCCCGACCTGTCGGGATTGAACACCCCGGCAGGGCTGAACCTCGACGTCGGCAACGCGTCGACGCTGGGGCTGGGAATCGTGCGCAACGTCGCTCCGGCGTGGAGCGTCGAGCTCGCGCTGGGCGTTCCGCCGCGCGTGCGCACCGACGCGAAGGGCGCCAACTGGGCCGCGGCCGGAGTGGCCCCGGGCACCGGAATCGTCGACGTGCACCTGATCTCGCCGACCGTGTTCGCCAACTACCACCCGCTCGGGGTCGACAGCCGCATCGACCCGTACATCGGCATCGGCGTCAACTACACCCGCTTCACCGACGTCACCGCGCTGAATTCGCTGAACAGCTCGATCGGCCAGACGCAGGTCCACCTGTCGTCGTCGTGGGGTGCGGCGGCGCACGTCGGCGTCGTCTACCACATCGACCGCCGCTGGTCGCTGGTCGGTTCGATCGCGATCGCCGACGTGCAGAGCGACATGACCTCGACGACTTACGTGCCCGGGACGTCGATCGTCACCATGCAGGGCAAGACGCACATCAATTTCCATCCGGTGGTCTACACCGCGGCGATCGGCTACAGTTTCTGACTTCGGTCGACCCGTCGCGAAAGGGGCGCAAGCCCCTTTTTTCATGGCGCAAGCCGTCGAGGCGCCCGGTCGAATGGCTGTTTTTTTATCCAGTTATGCTACAGTGCCCCGAAACTTGAACGGGGGCACGAATGGAACAGGGCAAGACGATGGTGAATGCTGAGAAGGCCAAGGCGCTGGCAGCGGCGCTGGCGCAGATCGAGAAGCAGTTCGGCAAGGGCTCGATCATGCGCCTGGGCGAAGGCGAGGTCGTCGACGACATCCAGGTCGTCTCCACCGGGTCTCTGGGACTGGACGTTGCGCTCGGCGTCGGTGGCCTGCCGCGCGGTCGCGTGGTCGAGATCTACGGCCCCGAATCGTCGGGCAAGACAACGCTGACGCTGCAGGTGATTGCCGAAATGCAGAAACTCGGCGGCGTCTGTGCGTTCATCGACGCCGAGCACGCGCTCGACGCGCAGTACGCGCAAAAGCTCGGAGTCGACTTGCAGGATCTTCTGATTTCGCAACCCGACACCGGTGAGCAGGCGCTCGAGATCGCCGACGCGCTGGTGCGTTCGGGTTCGGTGGACCTGATCGTCATCGACTCGGTCGCCGCGCTGACGCCGAAGGCCGAGATCGAAGGTGAAATGGGCGATGCGCTGCCCGGCCTGCAGGCGCGGCTGATGAGCCAGGCGCTTCGCAAGCTGACCGGAACGATCAAGCGCACCAACTGTCTGGTCATTTTCATCAACCAGATCCGAATGAAGATCGGCGTGATGTTCGGCAACCCGGAAACGACCACAGGCGGCAATGCGCTGAAGTTCTACGCCTCGGTACGGCTGGACATTCGCCGCATCGGCTCGATCAAGAAGGGCGACGAGGTCATCGGCTCGGAAACCAAGGTCAAGGTGGTGAAGAACAAGGTCGCGCCGCCGTTCAAGCAAGCCGAGTTCGACATCCTGTACGGCGAGGGCATTTCGCGAGAAGGCGAGATCATCGATCTCGGCGTCAACTCGAAGATCGTCGACAAATCGGGTGCCTGGTACGCGTACAAGGGCGAGAAGATCGGCCAGGGCAAAGACAACGCCCGCGAATTCCTGCGCGAGAACCCGGAGCTGGCGCGCGAGATCGAGAACGCGGTCCGCGCCGAACTCGGCGTTCCGGGGCTGCAGCCGGTCGCGGCCGGCGCCGACTCGGGCGCAGACGCCGGCTGAGCGGGCGGTCGCCGCCGCGATGGCTGCGGTGTCGCTGCGCGCGCGCGCGCTGCGCCTGCTGGCGCTGCGCGAGCACAGCCGCTTCGAACTGCAGCGCAAGCTCGCGCCGCATGCGCCCGATGCATCCGCGCTGGCCGCGCTGCTCGACGACTTCGAGCAGCGCGGCTGGCTCGACTCCGACCGTTTCGCCGCGTCGCTGGTGCATCGTCGCGGCGCGCGCTACGGCACCGCGCGCATCGCGCAGGAACTGCGCAGCCACGGTCTCGACGACGCGTGCATCGCGCGCGCGCTGGCCGGATTCGAGACCGCCTCCGACGAGGCCGCGCGCGCACTGCACGCGCTGCGGCGCCGCCACCCCGAGCCGGCGGCCGACGCGAAGGCCTACTCGCGCCAGCAGCGTTTCCTGCGCGCGCGCGGCTATACCGCCGACGCGGTTCGCGCCGCGCTGAAGGCGCACAACTCCGCAGGGGCGTTGCCCGACGACGACGCAGACACGTGATGACTTCGGGCGCCAGTGCAATCCGTCAACCTTGTGGAAGTTTGCGCTGTTAAACTCGATTTTTTTGCGCCGCATCAAAATAGCTTCCGTGTCGTCCTTTGCCGATTCCCGCCGCCTGCTCCACCGGCGCACCTACGACCTGCGCGTGTACGCGCGCGACGATGGGCGCTGGGACGCCGAAATCGAACTGACCGACGTCAAGCCGCGCGACATCACGCTGGAATCGGGCGTGCGTGCGGCCGGCGACCCGATCCACCATATGTGGCTGTGCATCACGGTCGACGCGACGCTGACCATCACCGATGCGCGCGTGCGCACCCTGGCGTCGCCGTACCCCGGTTACTGCGAGGACTACGGCGACCGCTACCGCTGCCTGGTCGGGCTGAACCTGCTTCGCGGTTTCGCGCACGAGGTCAAGACCCGGCTGCACGGCGTGCAGGGTTGCACGCACCTGACCGAAGCCTTGCGCCTGCTGCCGACCGCGGTCGTGCAGGGCCTGGCCGGCGAGGTGCTCGATCCCGACGGCGACGGCACGCGGATGCCGTTCCAGCTCGACCGCTGCCATGCGCTGCGGCTGGACGGTCCCGCGGTGCTTCGCTATTACCCGCGCTGGGCGCGGCCGGCCCGGCGGGCCGAGCCGGACGTGGCGCACGTAGCGGCCGAATCGGCCGAATCGGCCTGACCCCTTCACCACTGTTCGGAGACCACATCCATGAAGATCCACGAGTACCAGGGCAAGCAGATCCTGCGCGAATTCGGCGTTCCGGTGCCGCGCGGAATCCCGGCGTTCACGGTCGACGAGGCCGTGCACGCGGCCGAGCAGCTCGGCGGCCCGGTGTGGGTCGTCAAGGCGCAGATCCACGCCGGCGGCCGCGGCAAGGGCGGTGGCGTCAAGCTGGCACGGTCGATCGATGAAGTGCGCCAGCTCGCCGGGCAGATGCTGGGCATGCAGCTGATCACCCACCAGACCGGACCGCAGGGCCAGACCGTGCGTCGGCTGCTGATCGAGGAAGGCGCCGACATCCGTCACGAGTACTACGCCGGCCTGGTCATCGACCGCGCGGCGCAGAAGGTCGCGGTGATGGCGTCCAGCGAAGGCGGAATGGACATCGAGGAAGTCGCTGCCAAGACTCCCGAGAAGCTGCACAAGGTCTGGGTCGACCCGACCGGCGGGCTGCAGCAGGCCGACGCGCTCGCGCTGTGCGAGAAAATCGGCCTGCCCGAGGGCAGCCGTGCCGCGGGTGCCGCAGCGCTGCAAGGCCTGTACCGCGCGTTCTGGGACAAGGACGCGTCGCTGGCCGAAATCAACCCGCTGATCCTCGAAGGCAACGGCGCGGTCAAGGCGCTCGACGCCAAGTTCAATTTCGACGACAACGCGCTGTACCGCCACCCCGAGCTCGAGGCCATGCGCGACCTCGACGAAGAGGATCCGGCCGAGATCGAAGCGTCGAAGCACGGCCTGTCGTACATCCAGCTCGACGGCAACATCGCGTGCCTGGTCAACGGCGCCGGCCTGGCCATGGCGACCATGGACACCATCAAGCTGTTCGGCGGCGAGCCGGCCAACTTCCTCGACGTCGGTGGCGGAGCCACTGCCGAGAAGGTCACTGCGGCGTTCAAGATCATGCTGCACAACCCGCAAGTCAAGGCGATCCTGGTCAACATCTTCGGCGGCATCATGCGTTGCGACGTGATTGCCGAAGGCCTCATCACGGCGTGCCGCGCGGTCTCGCTGAAAGTGCCGCTGGTGGTGCGCATGAAGGGCACCAACGAGGACCTCGGCAAGCGCATGCTGGCCGAATCGGGCCTGCCGATCATCAGCGCCGAGACGCTGGCCGAAGCGGCCAAGCAAGTCGTCGCCGCCGCCGCCTGAAGCCACCGGATCGCAGAGGAAAACCATGTCCATCCTGATTGACAAGAACACCAAGGTCATCACCCAAGGCATCACCGGCAAGACCGGCCAGTTCCACACCCGGATGTGCCGCGACTACGCCAACGGCGCCAACTGCTTCGTCGCCGGAGTCAACCCGAAGAAGGCCGGCGAGGACTTCGAGGGAATCCCGATCCACGCCAGCGTGCGCGACGCCAAGGCCGCCACCGGCGCCACCGTGTCGGTGATCTACGTGCCGCCGGCCGGCGCCGCCGCGGCGATCTGGGAAGCGGTCGAGGCCGACCTCGACCTGGCCATCTGCATCACCGAGGGAATCCCGGTGCGCGACATGATGGAAGTGCGCGCGAAGATGAAGGCCAAGGAAGCCGCCGGCGGCAAGAAGACCCTGCTGCTGGGGCCGAACTGCCCGGGGCTGATCACCCCCGACGAAGTCAAGATCGGCATCATGCCGGGCCACATCCACCGCAAGGGCCGCATCGGCGTCGTCTCGCGCTCGGGCACCCTGACCTATGAAGCGGTGGCGCAGGTCACCGAACTCGGCCTGGGCCAGAGCAGCGCGGTGGGAATCGGCGGCGATCCGATCAACGGCCTCAAGCACATCGACGTGCTCAAGCTGTTCAATGATGACCCCGAGACCGACGCGGTGATCATGATCGGCGAAATCGGCGGCCCCGACGAAGCCGAAGCCGCGCGCTGGGCCAAGGACCACATGCGCAAGCCGCTGGTCGGCTTCATCGCCGGCGTCACCGCGCCGGCCGGCAAGCGCATGGGCCACGCCGGAGCGCTGATTTCGGGCGGCGCCGACACCGCCGAGGCCAAGCTCGCCGTCATGGAGGAATGCGGCTTCACGGTCACGCGCAATCCGTCCGAGATGGGGCGGCTGATCAAGCAGCGCCTGGGCTGACGCCGCGGCGGCAGCTGCCGCCGTTCCATGCTCCCGGTTATGCTGCGTGCTGCGCGTGGCGCAGCCGCGGCACCGGGAGCCCTTGTTGCATTTCGAGTCGTTCATCACTCCGGCGTTCTGGATCGGGCTGTCCCAGATCGTCGTCATCGACATCCTGCTCGGCGGGGACAACGCGGTCGTCATCGCGCTGGCCAGCCGCAAGCTGCCGCGCGCCGAGCGCAGGCAGGCGATCGTCTACGGTACGGCCGGCGCGGTGCTGCTGCGCGTGGTGCTGGTGGTGTTCGCGCTGCGCCTGCTCGAGTTGCCGTTGCTGCGCGTGGCCGGAGCGCTGATGCTGCTTTGGATCGGCGCCAGGCTGATGCAGCCCGAGCACGACGACGCGGCGCCGGTGCGCGCCCAGGACCGCTTGTGGGCTGCGATCAGGACCGTGATTCTCGCCGACCTGGTCATGAGCCTGGACAACGTCATCGCCATTGCCGGCGCCGCGCAGCGCGCCGGAGGCGACCGCGCCGTGGTGCTGGTCGTGTTCGGACTGCTGCTGAGCGTGCCGCTGATCGTCTGGGGCAGCGGACTCGTCGTCGTGCTGATGCACCGGCTGCCGTGGCTGGTCACCGCCGGAGCATTGCTGCTGGGCTGGATCGCCGGTGGCCTGGCCGCCAGCGACGCTGCGCTGCAGCGCTGGCTGAGTTTCGCGCATGCGCCCGAGGCCTGCGGCGCCGCAGGCGCCGCGCTGGTCTGGCTGGCGGGCCGCGCGCTGCGCCGGCGGCACTGAGGCGCTGCGCCATGCCCACGTCGCAAAAGCCCGCACCCGCGCTCGAGATGGCCAGCGCCACCGACATGGGTCGCGTGCGCGAGCACAACGAGGACGCGCTGGCGTGCGACGCCTGGGCCGGCGTCGCCGTGCTCGCCGACGGCATGGGCGGCTACGCCGCCGGCGAAGTCGCCAGCGGCGTGGCCGCGGCGCAGATCGCCGCCGACCTGGCCCGGATCAAGTCCGATTACCCGCGAATCGATCCGCGCGACCTGGCGCAGGTCATGCGCGACGCGGTCCTGCGCGCCAACCACCAGATCCACCGCATCGCGCAGCGCGACGCCCGCTATGCCGGAATGGGCACCACCCTGGTCGCCGCGGCATTGACCGGCAGTGTGGCCGTGCTCGCGCACGCCGGCGACTCGCGCGCCTACCTGTTCCGCCAGCGCCGGCTGGCTCGGCTCACGCGCGACCACTCGCTGCTGCAGGAGCAGATCGACCTCGGCCTGGTGCGCGCCGGCGATCCGGCTGCGCAGGCGGTGCGCAACCTGGTCACGCGCGCGCTCGGCGTCGACCCGTCCATGGAGCCCGAGATCGCCACCCACCCGCTGCTCGACGGCGACGTCATGCTGCTGTGCTCAGACGGGCTCAGCGACATGCTCGACGACGCGCGCATCGAGGCATTGCTGAACGAATACCATGGCGCGGTCGAAGCCGCGGCCCGCCGCCTGGTGCAGGAAGCCAATGTTGCCGGCGGGCGCGATAACATCTCGGTGATCCTGATTCAGTTCAACCACGCTCTCTAACAGATAGGGTCCGCCACCATGGCCAAGCTGGTCATCTTTCTCGACGACAAGGTGCTGAAGGAAGTGGTCCTGAACAAGGACCGCACCAGCCTGGGCCGCCGGCCGCACAACGACGTCGTGATCGACAACCTCGCGGTCAGCGGCGAGCACGCCGTGCTGCTGCGCGAGGGCGAGGGCTACGTGGTGCAGGACCTGGGCAGCACCAACGGCACCTACATCAACGGCAAGCCGGTCAAGCGCGCTGCGTTCCGCGAGGGCGATTCGCTCGACATCGGCAAGTACACGCTGCGGCTGCTCTCCGACTCGAACGCGTCGGCGTTCGCCGGTTCGCGCTTCGCGCATTCGTCGCTGCCCGGGGCGTCGGGATTCGGCTCGTCGGGTCCGGGAACGGCCGCGTTCCGCCAGTCGCGCCTGACGCCGACTTCGAGCTTCAGCCAGACGCAGCACAACGACATGAACCTGCCCGAGTTCAAGATCCGCGTGCTCAGCGGCGCCGCATCCGGAACCGAACTGGTGCTCGACAAGGCGCAGACCACCTTCGGCCAGCGCGGCGTGATGGTGGTGGCGATTCAGCGCAACCCGCGCGGCTACGAGCTGTCGCAGCTCGAGGGCGAGCAGCGCGTGCGCATCAACGGCGCAGCGCTGGGGCTGGTCCCCGCCGTGCTGACCGACGGCGACGTCATCGAGCTGATCGGCGGCGTGCAGCTGAAGGTCATGCCGGCCTGAGCGCCGGCCGCGCGCGCGGCCCTCGATCAGCGCTTCGCCACGCGCACCAGCTTCAGCATATTGGTGCCTCCGGGCGCGCCGATCGGCTCGCCGCAGGTGATCGCGTAGCTGTCGCCGATCTCCAGCGCCCGGTGCTGCTGCACCAGCAGGGCTTCGGCCTGGCGCAGCGCCTCGTCGCGGTCGCTGGGGAAGTGCATCAGCACTGCGCGCACGTTGCGGAACAGCGCCATCCGGCGCACCGAGCCGACCTGCGGCGACAGCGCGTAGATCGGCATCCGCACCCGGTGCCGGCTCATCCACAGCGCGGTCGATCCCGACTCGGTCAGCGCGACGATCGCCTTGCATCCCAGATGGTGCGCGGTGAACAGCGCGGCCATCGCGATCGACTGGTCGATTCGGGTGAAGGTCTTGTCGACGAAGTCGCCTTCGAGCTTCAGCTCCTCGAAGCGCTCGGCCTCGACGCAGATGCTGGCCATCGCCTCGACGGTCTCCACCGGGTATTTGCCGGCCGCGGTCTCGGCCGACAGCATCACCGCGTCGGTGCCGTCGAGCACCGCGTTGGCCACGTCGGACACCTCGGCGCGCGTCGGCACCGCGTTGGTGATCATCGACTCCATCATTTGCGTCGCGGTGATCGTCAGCCGGTCCATGTCTCGCGCCATGCGGATCATGCGCTTTTGCAGCGCCGGCACTGCAGCGTTGCCGACTTCGACCGCGAGGTCGCCGCGCGCCACCATGATGCCGTCGGACACGCGCAGGATCGCCGCCAGCTCAGGGATTGCCTCGGCGCGCTCGATTTTCGCGATCAGCCCCGGCTTGTGTCCCCACGGCTCGCCGGCCACGTTGGCCAGCTGGCGCGCCAGTTCCATGTCGGTGGCGTTCTTCGGGAACGACACCGCCAGGTAGTCGGCCTGGAACGCCATCGCGGTGCGGATGTCGTCCATGTCCTTGGCCGTCAGCGCCGGTGCCGACAGCCCGCCGCCCTGCTTGTTGATTCCCTTGTTGTTCGACAGCTCGCCGCCGACGACGACGCGGGTGGCGATGCGCGAGCCCTCGACCGACTCGACCGCGAGCACGATCAGGCCGTCGTTGAGCAGCAGCCGGTCGCCGGCGCGCACGTCGCGCGGCAGGTCCTTGTAGTCCAGCCCGACGCGCTCGGCGTTGCCCAGCTCGCAGGTCGCGTCGAGCGTGAACGGCTGGCCGACCTCGAGCTGCACCTTGCCGTGCTCGAACTTGCCGACGCGGATTTTCGGGCCCTGCAGGTCGGCCATGATCGCGACCTCGCGCCCCAGCCGCGCCGCGGTGTCGCGCACCAGTTGCGCGCGATCGATGTGGTCCTGCGCCTTGCCGTGGGAGAAGTTCAGCCGAACCACGTCGACCCCGGCGCGCAGGATGCGCTCCAGGGTTTCGGGCGAAGAACTGGCGGGGCCTATCGTGGCGACGATCTTGGTGGCGCGGGGCATGGTCGGGTTGGTTGCTGCGCGCGGCGCGCGCGTGGGTGGAGACCGTCGCAGTGTAGGCGCGCGATGTGGCAGTGCGTTGACGCATGCGGCAATTTCCGCGCGTCGTCGTTGCGCGCGGTCGTCGCGCGCGTTTCTTGCGCGTCAGGCCAGCAGCCGCAGCAGCCAGTAGCCGAGCATGCCGCAGACGATGGTTCCGAGGATCTGCCGTCGGGCGAGGAAATAGCCGCTGGCCAGACCCGCCGCACCGAGCCGGATCCAGACCGGCCCGGCGTTCCCGCCGGCCAGCAGCAGCTCGGGCGCGACCACACCGGCCAGCGCCGCCGCCGGCGCGAAGCGCAGCGCCAGGCGAAGCCGCGACGGCAGCCGCCAGGCGTGCCGCGGCAGCAGGAACAGCGCGCGGCTGAACACCGTGACCGCGGTCATGCCCGCGGTCAGCTCGACCGCGCCGAGCGTCGTCATCGTCATCGCTGGGGCACCGTCAGGTGTTCCTGGCGCCACGCGTCCCAGGCCATGCCCACGAGCAGCGACACGACGATCGCGGTGACCACGTTGAGCCGCAGCGGCAGCCAGAACAGCGCCGTGCTCAGCGTCGACGCAAGCACGATGACCAGCGCGGTGGCGCGGTCGGCGAGCTGCCCGAGGATGATCGCCAGCAGCGCCAGCGTCCCGGCGAAGCCCAGCCCCCAGCTGTCCGGAACGCGGTCGGCGAGCAGCACGCCGCCCAGCGACGGCAGCTGCCAGCACAGCCAGTTCATCGCCGCTGCACCGAGGAAATAACGCCGCTGCTGCGCACTGCCGTCGGACACCGGGTAGCGGCGCAGCAGCGTGATGATGACCACGTCGCCGTTGAGGTAGCCGGCCAGCGTGCGCTGCCAGCGCGGCAGGCCCTCGAGGTACGGGCGGACCTGCGCGCTGAACACCACGAAGCGCAGGTTGACGCAGAATGCCGCGCCGAGCACCAGCGGCAGCGGTGCCGCGGCGGCGATCAGCGGCAGCGCCGCGAGCTGCGCGCTGCCGGCGTAGACGAACAGCGTCATCGCCAGCGCCAGCCACAGCCCGAGGCCGGACTTGACCATCGCCACCCCGGTGACCAGACCCCACGCCGCGATTCCCAGCCCGGCGCCGCGCATGGCGCGTGCGCCGGCACGCACGTCGGCATCGGCGCGCAGCGCGCGCAGCGTCTGGATCAAAGGCAAGTCGGGCTCCGCGAAACCGCAGATTGTCCCAGCGCCGCAATACACGGGCGGCGCAGTCGGGAATGTGTTCAGTGCCGGGGCACCACGACGCGGCGCAGCACCGGGGCGTCGCGCAGCACCGCCAGCACCCGGGCCGCTTGCGGATCTCCGGCCAGCCCGGCGTCGGCGGCCAGCCGCGGGAACGCCGCCGCGGTGCGCTGCGCGTACAGCCAGAACGCGCTTGCCGTGTAGCGCGCCAGCTGCATCGCCTGCGCGTCGCGATGCAGCCGCAGCAGCACGATGATGCGCCGCGACAGCAGCCCCGGGTCGCCCCAGACGTGCGACGCGCGGTCCAGCTCGGCGAGCTTTGCGTGCAGTGCCGCGGCATCGTCGCCGGGGGCCGGAAGCACTTCGGCGGCGTAGGCGAAATGCACCAGCGGGACGAAGAACCAGTTGTCGCGCAGCGCCCGCGCGCGCACCTGCGCTGCCGAGGCGCCGCCGACCGAGTACACCGCGTCGGCGCGGGCGTAGTCGAGCGTGGCCTTCGCGCTCAGCGCCAGCAGCAGCGCGGCCAGCGTCACGGCCGCGGTGCGGCCCGCCGGAGTCGGCGCAGGCTGCGCGTCGTCGCACGCCACGCCTTCGGCCCAGCCGAGCGCGAAGGCGAAGGCGAACAGGAAGTACACGTACCACAGCGGGTATTCGAGCATGCTGTGCAGCGCCAGGCAGCCGACCACGATCAGCGCAGGCAGCTGGGCGCTGCCGCGCTGGCGTGCGCGCGCGCGCGCCGGTCGCAGCACCCGCCAGCCGAGCACGGCGCCGAGCAGCACCAGCGCCACGGTTGCGGCCAGGCCGCAATCGACCAGCAGCTGCAGCACGATGTTGTGCGCATTGTCGAAATTGTCCAGCGGCAGCGGGTGCAGCCTGCCGGCCACCGCGGTCTGTTCCAGGCCCCAGCCGAGCTGGCCCCAGCCCCAGCCCAGCCAGGGGCGCTGGCGCCAGACCTCGATGGCGTCGCGCCAGATCATGGCGCGGGCGTCGACCGGCTGGTCGAGCTGGCGCGTCAGCGCGTCCAGGGTATGGATCCAGCCCAGCTGAGCCGCTTCGCGCATCAGCAGCCACCAAAGCGCGTACAGCAGCGGCAGCGCCAGCAGCGGGTGCTGCCGTGGCTGGCGCCAGGCGCGCGGCAGCACCAGCAGCACCAGCAGCGCGATCAGCAGCACGTGCGCCAGCGCGGTGCGCGACGCGCTGGCCTCCAGCGCCCAGCTCAGCGCCAGCGCGGCGGCCCAGACCAGCCCCGGGCGAAGCCGCGGCGCCAGTCCGGCGAGTCCGGCGCAGCCCAGGGCAAGCGCGGTGGCGTAATGGTTCGGCTGGCGCAAGTTGCCGTAGATGCGCCCGTCGCCGGGAAAGCTGACGAACTGGAAGACCCACGCAGCGTGCACGTTGATTGCGTTGCTCAGCGCCGGCATTTGCCAGACCGCGAACTGCACCAGTCCGATCGCCGCCTGCAGCAGGCCCTGCAGCAGCAGCGCCTGGCAGGCGACGTCGATCCACGCCGGCTCGGCCGCCGCGCGCCGCCCCAGCCCGGCGAGCAGTGCGGCGCCGAGCAGCACGGCGACCGCGTCCCAGCCCTGGCTCGGGTACGCGAGCATGCCGCCGGCGGCCTGTGCCGCGATCACTGCGGCCAGCGCGGCGAACAGCGCCGCCGACCAGCCGGCGCGCGGCGTGCGCCCGGCGGCCGCGGCGGCCAGCAGCGCCAGGCCCCACAGCCCGGCGGCCAGCAGCATGGTTCCGGTCTTCGCGCTGGGTCCGGGATCGAGCGGCCAGACGAACGGCAGGCACAGCGCGAGCACCAGCAGGCCCTGGGCCAGCGTGCCCGACGGGCCCTGGCGGTGTGCGACGACGGAGTTCATTGCGGCAGCAGCTTGTCCAGCGCCTTGTTGCGCGCGAGCTGGCGCTGCATCGCTGCCAGTCGCGCGTCGACGATCGACGCTTCGAAATAGTCGGTGCGCGGAGTCTTCTGCGCGATCTTCAGCTGCACGATCGCGCCTTCGAGGTTGCCGCGCAGCGCGTAGGCTTCGGCCGTTGCGCGGTGCTGCGCCGCGACCTTGCCCGATCGCGCGCAGGCTTGCGCCAACCATTCCCACAGCGGTACGTCGCGCGGGTGCAGAACGACCTGGTCGCGCAGGAAGGCGAGCGCTGCAGCCGGATCGGGCGAAGCCAGCAGCGCGCGCACCTGCAGGTGCAGCGCGGCGCGCGATTTCGGCGCGCGCGCGCGCAGCGTGCGCGCCAGCGTCAGCGCGGCGTCGGCACGGCCGGAGGCGAGCAGCAGGTCGCCGTCGAGCAGGTCCAGCGGGAGTTGGTCCACAGCGTCGAACCCGGTTGCGAGCTGGCGCGCGCGCTGCAGCGCGGTCCGCGCCCGCGCCGTGTCGCCGACCGCGTGCCAGGCCGCGGACTCGCCGTAGGCCCATGCCGCGCGCTGTGCCGGGAAGCGCACCGGCAGATCGCCGGTCGGGGTCGCGAACAGCGCGGCCAGGCGGCGCAGCTCGGCGGCGTGGCGCGGCGTCAGCACCCGCGCGCGCGCGTTCATCAGCCAGAACGACAGGCTGCGGTCGGGCGGCAGCGGCTGGTCGCCGCCGCGCGCCTGCGCGTCGGCGATGCGCTCGCTGTCGAGTGGGTGATCCTGCAGGAAGGCGTAGACGTCGGCGCTGTCGAGCCTCGACAGCGAGTCGAGGCGCTCGAGCATGCTCGCCATCGCCTGCGGTGGATAGCCCGACGCGCGCAGCACCGCGATGCCGACGCGGTCGGCGTCGCGCTCGACGTTGCGCGAGAACGCCAGCATGCTGTCCATCGCCGCGGCCTGGCCGCCCATCGCCAGGCCCTCGGCGGCGTTGCCGTTGCCGCTGACCCCGGCCAGGATCGCCAGCACCAGCGAGCCGACCGAAATCAGCGATTCGGATCCTGCGTGCGCCAGCTTCTGCTCGATGTGGCGCTGGGTGATGTGCGACATTTCGTGCGCGAAAACCGCGGCCATCTGGTCCTGGCCGCGCGCGTCGATCACGGTTCCGGTGTGCATGCAGATGAATCCGCCGGGCAGTGCGAAGGCGTTGAAGGTCGGGTCGCGCAGCAGCTCGACGTCGAAGGTCTTCGGCGCCTCGGGCTCGGCGGTGGCGTCTGCCGCCGGGGTCATGCGGTCGACGATGTCCTGCAGGTACTGGCGCAGCAGCGCGTCGTCGAGGTAGTCGGGGTCGTTGCGGATCTGCTCCATGATGCGCTCGCCCAGGCGCATCTCGGCCGCGGGCGAAAGCTGCCCCTGCGCGGCATCGCCCAGCGCCGGCAGGCGCCCGATTCCGTCTCCGGCCAGCGTGGCCTGCGCGGCGCGCGGCAGTGCCAGCAGCGGCAGCGTGCAGCAGGCGCAGCGCAGCAGCCGGCGGCGGCCGTGATCGGCTGGGGGGCGGGGATCGGTCACCGGAATTCAGCCGGCCAGCGCGGCCAGCGCGCGCTGCTGGCCCTCGGGTTCGAACTCGGCCAGAACGGCCTGCGCCAGCGGCGCCAGCCGCGCGCAATCGGCGCGCAGCACTTGCTGCTTGACGCTGAGCAGCTGCGCCGGATGCATCGAAAAGCTGCGCAGCCCCAGCCCGAGCAGAAGCCGCGTGAGCTGCGGGTCGCCGGCCATTTCGCCGCACACGCTGACGTGCACCGCGCGTCCTTTCCAGTTGTGCGCTCCGTGCGCCTGTTCGATGGTCTGCCCGAGCAGCTGCAGCACGGCCGGGTGCAGCGGATCGTAAAGGCTGGCGACGCTTTCGTCGGCGCGGTCGATCGCCAGCGTGTACTGCACCAGGTCGTTGGTGCCGATGGAGATGAAATCGAAATGCCGCAGGAACAGCGGCAGCATCAGCACCGCGCCGGGGACCTCGATCATCGCGCCGACCTCGACCGGGCCGTGCGCGATTCCGGCGGCGTCGAGCTCGTTGCGTGCCAGCTCGAGCTGGGTGAAGGTCTGGCGCAGCTCGCCTGCGTGCGCCAGCATCGGGATCAGGATGCGCAGCGGCCCGCAGACGGCGGCGCGCAGCAGCGCGCGCAGCTGCACGCGGAACATCGCCGGATCCGACAGGCTGTAGCGGATCGCGCGCAGCCCCAGAGCCGGGTTCAGATGGTTGAACTCGCCGTCGCGGTAGTCGACCGTGGTGTCCAGCGGCTTGTCGGCGCCGATGTCGATGGTGCGGATCGTCACCGGTCTGCCTCCCATCGCCTGCAGCACCTTCCGGTAGGCCGAGAACTGCGCCTCCTCGTCGGGCAGCGCGTGCTTGCGGTTCATGAACAGGAACTCGGTGCGGAACAGGCCGACGCCCGCCGCGCCGCTGGCCAGCGCGGCTTCGCAGTCCTCGGGCAGCTCGATGTTGGCCAGCAGCTCGACCTGCTGGCCGTCGAGGGTGCGCGTCGGGGTGTGCACCAGGCGCTTGAGGCGTTCGCGGCCGAGTTCGGATTCCTGCTTGCGGACGCGGTAGTCCTCGACGATGATCGGCGACGGGTCGACGATCAGCAGCCCGTTGTCGCCGTCGATCACGACCCAGTCGTCCTGCCGGATCAGCCGGCTGGCCTCGCGCGCGCCGACCACCGCCGGAATGTCCAGGCTGCGCGCGACGATCGCGGTGTGCGAGGTCTTGCCGCCGACGTCGGTGACGAAGCCGCCGAACACGCCTTGCTTGAACTGCATCATGTCGGCCGGCGCGATGTCGTGCGCGACCAGCACCAGCGCGTCGCCGTCGCTGCCGCGGTGCAGCGCGCTGCTGCCGCCGAGCACGCTGCTGCCGCGCAGCGCGTACAGCAGGCGCTCGACCACCTGCTCGACGTCGGCCTTGCGGTCGCGCAGGTAGCTGTCGTCCATTTCGTCGAAGCTGCGCGCGATGACGTCGAGCTGCGCGGTCAGCGCCCATTCGGCGTTATAGCGGCGTTGACGGATCCAGCCCGCGGTCTCGCGCCCGATCTGCGGGTCGTCGAGCAGCATCTTGTGCACGTCGATGAACGCCGACAGTTCGGGCGGCGCGTCGTCGGGGAGTTCGCCCTGCAGGGTGTCGAGTTCGGCGCGCACGGCCAGGCGCGCTGCTCGCAGCCGGTTGACCTCGTGCTCCTCGCTCCCCGGGTCGACGAAGTAGTGCGCCACGTCGAGCCGGGCCGAGGTCAGCAGCACGGCGCGCCCGACTGCGACGCCGCGTGAAACGGGAATGCCGAAGATCTGGACAGCCATGGTGCAATGGTAGACGGTCGACGCAGCCGCCGGTTGTGACGCGACGTGCACGCACGCGAACGCGATTCAGCCGGCCGTTCCGATCTCGATCACGAAGCGCGCGCCGCCGCCCGGGTTGGGCTCGTAGCGCGCGACGCCGCCGTGCAGCTCGGCGATGCGGCGCACCAGCGCCAGCCCCAGGCCGCTGCCGTCGCCGCTGCCGCCGCGCAGGCGCACGAACGGCTCGAAAATGCGCTGTGCCTGCGCTGCCGGAACTCCGGGGCCGCGGTCGGCGACGCAGATCACGGCGCCGCGCGCGCTGCGCTGCACCGAAACCTCGGGCGGCTGCCCCGGGGCGTGCTTGCGCGCGTTGTCGAGCAGGTTGCGCAGCGCGTGGCGCAGCAGCCGCTCGTCGGCCTGGATGCGCACCCAGTCGCCCTGCGCCTCGACGCCGTCGCGCGCCGCCTCCTCGGCGGCCAGCGCCAGCAGGTCGACCTCGCGCGAGTCGAGCACGCGCCGGCCCCCGGCGTCGAGCCGGCTGAACAGCAGGATGGCACCAATCAGATGATCGAGTTCGGCCAGGTCGCGCCTGGCCTCGCGCAACGCCGCGGCTTGCGCCTCGCTGGCGTCGTGGCCCAGCGTTTCCATCGCCATGCGCAGCCTGGTCAGCGGGGTGCGCAGTTCGTGCGAGGTGTACGCGAGCAGCGACTTGTGGCTTTGCACAAGCGTTTCGATGCGTGCCGCGGCGTCGTTGAACGCGGTGGCCAGCGCGGCGACCTCGTCGCTTCCCTCGACCGCCACGCGCGCGCCCAGGTCGAGGTTGCCCAGCGCCTGCACCGCGCCCTGCAGCCGGCGCAGCCGGGCGCTGAGGCGGCGCACCAGCGGCACGCAGATCGCGGCCACCAGCGCAGCGCTGAGCAGCGTCGTCGACAGCGGCGACAGCAGCAGGTGGCGCAGCGGCGACGGGCGCACGCCGTACAGCCGCATCATCGCCAGGAACACCTGGTGGCGCAGCTCGGCCTGTTGCGGGTCGAGGAAGAACAGCCGGTGCAGCACCAGCGCCGAGACCAGCGCCTGCGCCAGCAGCGCGGCGATCAGCGCCAGCGCGAAGCGCGCCCACATCGGCACCGCGATGCGCCGCTGCCGGATCGTCGGGGCGGGTTCGACCACGGCTCAGTTTCCGTCCTGGCTGCGCGCGAACACATAGCCGGCGCCGCGCAGCGTGAGAATGCGGCGCGGGTGGCGCGGATCGTCCTCCAGCGCGGCACGGATGCGACTGACGTGAACGTCGATCGAGCGATCGTAGACCTCGGAGGCGTCGCCGTGCGACTTCACCGCGTCGAGCAGGAACTCGCGCGACAGCACGCGCCCCGGATGGCGCGCCAGCGCCAGCAGCAGGTCGAACTGGTAGCCGGTCAGGTTGCGCGGCTCGCCGTCGACGCGCGCCTGCCGCGCCGCGGCGTCGATTTCCAGGCGGCCGTAGCGCAGCACCTGCGATCCCGGCGTGCCGGTGCGTCGGCGCTGGATGGCACGCAGGCGGGCCAGCAGTTCGCGCGGTTCGAACGGCTTGGGCAGGTAGTCGTCGGCGCCGAGCTCCAGGCCGAGAACGCGGTCCAGCGGATCGCCGCGCGCGGTCAGCATCAGCACCGGCAGTTCGCCTCCGGCGCCGCGCAGACGGCGGCACAGGTCGAGGCCGTCGCCGTCGGGCAGCATCAGGTCGAGCACCATGGCGTCGAAGCCCGGGCCGTGGCCGATCGCGTCGCCCATTCCGAGCAGCGACTCGGCCTGCGCCAGCGTCGACACGTGACGTACCTGCCAGCCGGCCGCGCGCAGGTACTCCTCGACCATCTGCGCCAGCCGCGCGTCGTCCTCGACCAGCAGCACGCGCGCCGCTGCGCGTTCGTCAGAAACGGTGGCCATGGCGTTGCGCGGCGCGTTGCAACAGGACGCGCATGTGCGCGCGCTGCTCCGCAGTCAGCACCGCGGCCACCGCCTCCTTGGTGTGCAGCGCGTGGCTGGAGAGCTGATCGATCAGGTGCATGCTATCGACGCGCAGCGACTCCAGCGCGACCTTGTCGAGGGTCGGCGCTGCCAGCAACCGCATCTGGCGCGCGTGCAGCGCGCGCAGCCGCGCCACCGTGGCGCGGCTGTCGATTCGCGCCTGGCGCATGATGTGGCGGATTTGCGCGCGTTGCGCGGGCGTGGCGTGCACGCGGCGCAGCAGGTGCGCGAACCAGCGCGCGCGGCGCGCGCCGGCATTCCCGTGCGGCGGCATGGCGCACGGCGCGGCAGCCGCCGGCATCGAAGGCGGCGGCGCTGCGGGCGCGTCGGCGGCCAGCGCGGCGGGCGCGCCAAGCGCCAGCGCCAGCGCCGTTGCAGTGCCGTGGCGGCGCACGAGGGTGGATAGGAATCGCAGCATGATCGGAACTCCTTCGACGTCCAGGCGGAACATGCCGGCGATGATCGGAGCGCCGCGTTGCACGTGTATGCCGCGCTGATGTCGGATTATTGCTGCATTCGTCTGCGGCTGCCGGTCCCGGCAGCCGAGGTGTTCTCCGCGCTATTCGCCTTCGCCGAACTTGTCGTCGACCAGCAGCGCGATGCTCGCCAGCGCCTGCTCGGCGTCGTCGCCGTCGGCCTCGAGCACGACGCGCGATCCCTGGCCGGCGGCCAGCATCATCACGCCCATGATGCTTTTCGCATTGACGCGGCGCGCGCCCTTGCTCAACCAGACGTCGCTGGAGAACTCGGACGCCAGCTTGGTCAGCTTGGCCGAGGCCCGCGCGTGCAGTCCGAGCTTGTTGCTGATCAGCAGTTCACGTTTCAGCATGCAGCGGCCTCCGGCGCGTTGTCGTCCATCGCGGTGATTCCGCGCTTCCCGCCTTCGAGCGCGCGCGCGGCCAGGCTTTGCAGCGGCTCGTCGCGGTAGCAGACCGCGCGCAGCAGCATCGGCAGGTTCACTCCGGCGAGCACGGCGACGCTGCCGTGGGCGCGCAGCAGGCCGCGCGCCAGATTGCACGGCGTGGCGCCTGCCGCGTCGACCAGCACCAGCACGCCGTCGTCGCCGCCGACGTGCGCCAGCGCGTCGGCGGCGCGCTGCGCGAAGGCCTCGGCAGGAACGTCGGCCTCGATGTCCAGCGCGTGCAGCCGCGGCGGGCATGCACCATGCACGTGCGCGACACAGTCGCGCAGCGCGGTGGCCAGCGGGGCGTGGGCGACGATCAGGATGCCTGGCATCGGAACGGGTGGGCGGCGACGGGTGACGGCGGAGCCGGGCGCGGCCGCGCCCGGCAGGTGACCAAGTGTACCGGTTCAGCTGCACCGCAGCATTCGCGGCCGCACCGGATCAGTGCGCCGGCAGCCGGATCGACGCGGCGAACGTCGCTGCCGCGTCGGCACGCCAGCCGTCGCCGACGGCCAGCGCGGTGGCCTGGTACACATGGCTGCCGCGGGCGAACAGCACCACGTGCTCGTGCACCGGGCGTGCGCCGGGTGCGACATGCCCGGAGACGTCCATCTCGACCGCGTCGGCCAGCCCGGCGGTGGCGTGCGGCACCGCGCTGGGGTGCAGTGCGGTGGCCGTGCCGTGCACATTGGCCAGCACCGACGCGCGCAGCGTGGCCAGCGCCGGCGCCACCTGTTGCGCGCTGCCGACGTCGGCGCTGGCCAGCGCGAAGGTCATGCCGTCGGCGACGCAGCCGGTCATGCGCATCGAAGCCGGCCGTCCGCCCAGCAGCACCTGTTGCGTGACCTGCCGCGGCTTGCACGGGAAGGTCAGCAGCAGGTCGACTCCTGCCGGGTGCGCATCGCGCCAGTCCAGCGCCGGCGAGCAGCCGACCAGCGCGGCGCAGCCCAGCAGCGCAACAAAGGCCCTGAAACGGCGCCCGGGCGATCCGGGATCGGGTGAAGAATCGACCATGTCTGTCATGGCGGCCATTATCCGCGCGTGGCGCGCGGCGGCCGCGGACCGGGGAGGAACGATGATGCGAATGGCGACGACGGGGCGCGCGCTGGCGCTGGGCTGGCTGTGCATCGCGGCGCTGTCGGCGCGTGCCGACACGCCGCTGCCGGCCGCGCGCGACCTGCAGGCCAGCGCCGCGCAGGCGGCCGCGCACGGCCAGGCGCTGGTGCTGTTGTTCAGCCTGCCCGGCTGCGCCTACTGCGAGACGGTGCGTGCCAGCACCTACCGCTGGCTGGTGCGCGACGGTCAGGCCGTGGTCCAGCTCGACATGCGCGGCAGCGACGCGCTGCGCGGCTTCGACGGTCGCGCCACCGACGGCGCCGCGCTGGCCCGGCACTACGGCGTGCGGCTGGCGCCGACGGCCCTGTTCGTCGGCCCGGGCGGGCGCGAACTGGCCGCGCGGCTGGTTGGCGCCGGGGTATCCGACTATTACGCTGGCGAAGTCGACCAGGCCTTGCGCACTGCGGCGTCAGCGTTGCATCCGGGCAACTGATTTGCATACTACTGGTAGTATCAATATACTGTGCTCAGTATGAGTGCGGCGTCACGCTGTGGCGACGCGAAACTCGCGGGAATTCGACAGGGGCATGACATGAGGGGTTTTGCCGCAACACGGCTCGGGGTGGTGCTGATCGCGCTCGGCGCAGCGATGCCGGCGTGGGCGCAGGCGCGCACGCTGGACTTCGCGCAGGCCGTCGCGCTGGCGTTGCACCGCAATCCGGACCTGCTTTCGGTGCAGGCGCAGATCGCGCAGGCGCGCGCCGGGGTCGCTCAGGCGCGCGGTGCGCGGCTGCCGCGGCTGACCGCCGGGCTCGGCGCGGTGCGCACGAACGACGCGCTGAACGCGTTCGGGCTCAAGCTCGGGCAGCGCGGCGCGACCTTCGGCGATTTCGGTGCCGGCCAGTTCAACCCGGCCAACCCGAACGTGCTCAGCGTCGCGCCCGACGGCCTGAACCACCCGGCGCCGGTCAACGACTTCGGCTCGCGGCTCGAGGCGCAGCTGCCGCTGTACACCGGCGGCAAGCTCGCCGGCTACATGCGCCAGGCCAACGCGATGCTGCGCGCGGCGCAGGCCGGCGACCAGGCCGCGCGCCAGCAGATCATCGACCACGTGCTGCAGGCCTACGACGGCGTGCACACCGCGCGCGCCTACCGCAAGGTCGCGGCGCAGGCGCTGCAGGCCGCGCAAAGCCAGCTGACGATGGTCGACAACCTGTACCGGCAGGGCGTGGTGCTGAAGAGCGACCTGCTCGCGGCGCGCGTCAACCTGGAGAACGTGCAGGTGCAGCAAAGCCAGGCCGCCGACATGGAGCAGCAGGCGATGGACGGCCTGCACGTGGTGCTGGGGCTGCCGATCGACGAGCCGATCGAACTCGGCCCCGCGGTGAAGGTGTCGATGCCGCAAGGCACCCCGGCGCAGTGGGACGACCTCGCGCTGCACGACAACCCGCAGCTGCGCGCGCTGGCCGAGCAGGTGGCCGCCGCCGGAGGCCAGGTCGAGGTCGCGCGCTCCGACCTGTACCCGCAGGTCGGCGCGATGGCGCGGTTCGAGACCCACGATCCGCACCTGGGCTTCGGCGCGCACAGCTACACCATCGGCGCGCAGCTGACCTGGAATGTGTTCGACGGCGGCGTCACGCGCCAGGCCATCGACCAGGCCGCTGCCGCGCGCGACGCGCTGCGGCTGAAGCTGCAGTCCGCGCGCAGCCAGCTGCTGATGCAGGTCCACGACGCGGCGCGCCGCGCGCGGCTGGCCGCCGACCAGGTCGCAGGCCGCGCGCTCGCCGTGCAGCAGGCCGAGGAGGCCGCGCGCATCGTCGCCAAGCGCTACGCCGACGGCGTCGGCACCCTGCTCGAGCTGCAGGGCGCGCAGGCCATGCTCGACAAGGCGCGCGCCGACCTGGTGCAGGCGCGCAGCGCAGTGACCCTGCAGCGCGCCGCGCTGCGCGTGGCGCTGGGCCGGCTCGATGCCGGTTCGGCGCAGGCCCGCTGATTTCCATGCCCATTCGAACCTCGATCACGACCATGACGACCCAGACCTCCCTGGCGGCCGCGCTGCGGCCACTCGCGTTCATGCTCGCCGCCGCGCTGCTCGGCGGTTGCAGCCACCACGACGACGCGGCGCAGGCCGCTGCGCCGCGCGTGGTGCAGGCGCACACCATGACGCTGGCGGCGCAGGACGCGGCCAGCCGCACCATGCTGTCGGGCGTCGTCGTCTCCGCCCACCAGGTGCAGGTGGCGTCCAGGCTGATGGGCTACATCCGCGCCGTCGACGTGCACGAGGGCGAGCACGTTCGCGCCGGCCAGCTGCTGCTGCAGGTCGACCCGACCGACATCGAAGGCCAGGTCGCACAGGCGCGCGCCGGACTCGCGCAGGCGCAGGCCAACCTGGCCAACGCGCAGGCCGACTACACCCGTTTCGGCAATCTGTACAAGGCCGAGGCGGTGACCCGCCAGCAATGGGAAGGGATCGAGCTGCGCTACAAGGTCGCGCAGCAGCAGGTCGCCGCCGCGCGCGCCGGCTACGCCACCGCGGCCGCGCAGATGCGCTACGCGCGGGTGACGTCGCCGATCGACGGCGTCGTGGCGCAGAAGATGGCCAGCGCAGGCGACCTCGCCGCGCCGGGTCGTCCGCTGCTGGTCATCGAGGGCCAGGGCCGCATGCAGGTGCAGGTGCAGGCCTCGGCGCAGGCCTTCGCCCACGTGCACGTCGGCGACGCGGTTCCGGTCTACGCCGGCGCGCGGCAGCTGCGCGGCGTGGTCGCCGAGGCCGTTCCGGTGGCCGACCCGATGAGCCATACCCACACCGTGAAGATCGACCTGCCGGCCGACGCGGGACTGGCCAGCGGCAGTTACGTGCGCGTCGGCCTGCAGCTGGGCAGCGCACCGCAGTTGCGCGTGCCCGCCGCGGCGCTGGTCGACCGCGCCGGCATGCGCGGCGCGTTCGTCGTCGATGCCGCCGGCATCGCGCATTTCCGGCTGGTGCGCACCGGCGCCGCCGACGGCGGCCTGGTCGACGTGCAGTCCGGGCTGCGTCCCGGAGACACCGTGGTCACCAGCAACCTCGACGCCATCGGCAACGGGGTGAAGATCGACGGAGGCCAACGTGGCTGAGCGCGCACCGCTGAACAGCGCCGGGCGGCTGGCGCGCGCCTTCATCAGCTCCAAGATCACCGCGCTGGTGATGCTGGCGCTGACCCTGGCCGGGGTGCTCGCGCTGCTCGTCACGCCGCGCGAATACAACCCGCAGATCGTCGTTCCGGCGGCCAACATCATCGTCGCCAAGCCCGGAGCCGGACCGGTCGAGATCCACGACCTGGTCGTCAAGCCCCTGGAGGCGATCATGGCCTCGATGTCGGGGGTCGACCACACCTACGGCTACGCGACCAACGACTTCGGCGTCGTCACCGTGCAGTTCAAGGTCGGCCAGGACCAGGAGCGCAGCCTGGTCAAGATCTACAACCAGGTCATGCAGAACCTCGACCGCATCCCGCCCGGCGCGATGCAGCCGCTGGTCAAGCCGATCGACGTCGACGACGTGCCGATCCTGAACCTGACGCTGTCGTCGCACACCCTCGGACCGGCCGCGCTGCGCGAAGTCGGCACCAAGGTGCTGGCGCAGCTGCGCAGCGTTCCCGGCGTGTCGTTCAGCGAAGTCGTCGGCGGCGCGCCGCGCGCGGTCAACGTCTGGATTTCTCCGGCCAGGCTGGCCGCCGCCGGAATCCCGCTGCAGCAGGTCGACCAGATCCTGCGCGGCAGCAACGCCGCGGCGCCGCTGGGCAACCTGGTCGACGCCGACCGCGTCACCCCGGTGCGCATCGACAGCTTCCTCGGCGACGCCAAGCAGGTCGGCGACATCATGATCGGCGCGCCGAACGGCAAGCCGGTGTATCTGAAGGACGTGGCCCGGGTTCAGGACGGTCCCGCGGAAGTCGACGCACTGTCGCACTTCGCCTGGGGCCCGGCGGCGCACGGCCACATGCGCGGCGGCGAAATGGACGCGGTGACGCTGGCCATCGCGAAGAAGTCGGGCACCAACGCGGTGGTCGTCGTCGACGCCGTGCTGCACAAGCTCGACGCGATCAAGGCCTGGGCGCTGCCGCAGGGCGTTCAGGTCACCGTCACGCGCAACGACGGACAGAAGGCGAACGAGGCCGTCAACACCCTGGTCGAGCACCTCGGCGTGGCCATCGTCAGCGTGACGCTGCTGCTGTGGCTGTTCCTCGGCTGGCGCGAGGCCGGAATCGTCACCCTGACCGTTCCGCTGACGCTGTTCGCGGTGCTGACCGTCGACCTGATCATCGGCCAGACCATCAACCGCATCACCCTGTTCGCGCTGATCCTCTCGCTGGGCCTGCTGGTCGACGGCGCCATCGTGGTCATCGAGAACATCCACCGCCACCTGCACCACGGCTCGGGCGGCAGCTTCATCGACACCGTGGTGCAGGCGACCAACGAAATCGGCAATCCGACCAACATGGCCACGCTGGCGGTCATCCTGGCGTTCGTTCCGATGGCTTTCGTGACCGGCATGATGGGGCCGTTCATGCGCCCGATCCCGATCAACGTTCCGGTGGCCATGATCGCCTCGCTGCTGCTGGCCTACACCGTGGTGCCGTGGGCCGCGCGCGCCTGGCTGTCGAAAAAGGCCGCGCGTGCCGCGTTGCAGCGCACCGAGCCGCTCGAGGAGGAAGAGGGCGAGACCGGAGCGCACCAGCCCGACCGGCTGCACGTCTTCTACCTGAAGCTGTTCGAGCCGCTGCTTCGCCAGCGCGCGCGGCGCAACGTCATGCTGCTGGTCGTTCTGGCGCTGCTGCTCGGCGCGATGCTGATGCCGGCGTGGCAGTTCATCCGCCCGTCCGGAATGAACGGCCCGCTGTCGCCGCTGGGCGTCGAGCTGAAAATGCTGCCCAACGACAACACCAACACCTTCCTGGTCGAGATCGACACCCCGGCCGGTTCGTCGCTCGAGCACACCGACGCGGTCGCGCGCGAAGTCGGCGACGTGCTCGCGACCAACCCGCAGGTCGTCGATTACCAGACCTACGTCGGCATGGCCGCGCCGATCGACTTCGCCGCGCTGGTGCGCGGCGACATGCTCAAGCGCGGCGACAACTTCGCCCAGATTCGCGTCAACCTGACGCCCAAGGACGCGCGCTCGATCGCCTCGCACGCCATCGTGCAGCAGCTGTACGCGCAGCTCGCGCCGTTGCGCGCGCGCCACCCGGCGACCTTCATCAAGCTGTTCGAGACGCCTCCGGGGCCGCCGGTGCGCTCGCAGGTCATGGCCGAGCTGTACGGCCCCGACTACGCGCGGCTGCGCAGCGTGGCCGGAGCGGTGCTCGGCGACTTCGACCGCACCTACGGCCTGATGAACCAGGACGACTCGGTCACCGCGACCACCGCCGAATACCGCATCGTGATCGACCGCAACAAGGCCGCGCGCTCGGGAATCGTTCCCGGTCAGGTCATCCAGCTGCTGCACGGCTACGTCTCCGGCATGCAGGTCGGCGCGGTGCACGAGCGCGGCGCCGACGAGCCGGTGAGCATCGACGTGCGCGTGGCGCGCGCCGCGCGGCAGGCTCCGCAGCAGCTGCTCGACATGCCGCTGCAGGGCGCAGGAGGCGCCATCGTTCCGCTGTCGGCGATCGCCAGCGTCGAGCGCACCGACCAGGCCAAGCCGATCTACACCCGCGACCAGCACCCGGTGGTCTACGTCGGCGGCGAAATGGTGCGCTCCAGCCCGGTGTACGCGACGCTGAGCCTGAACAGCCGGCTCGACGGCCACGCGCTTCCCGACGGCACCGTGCTGCGCACCGGCAACCTCGGCTTCACCGCCACGCCGCCGTCGGGACTGAAGGGCTACCAGCTGCTGTGGGGCGGCGAGATGCGGCTGACGCTCGACGTGTTCCGCGACCTCGGCTCGGCGTTCATCGTCGCGCTGGTGTTCATCTACCTGCTGCTCGTCGCCTACTACAAGTCGTTCATGCTGCCGGTGATCGTCATGGGCGCGATCCCCCTGACGCTGATCGGGGTGTTCCCCGGCCACTGGCTGACGCAGCAGGCGTTCACCGCGACGTCGATGATCGGGGTCATCGCGCTGGCCGGAATCGTGGTGCGCAACTCGCTGCTGCTGATCGACTTCATCCTCGACTACCGCGCCCGCGGCTACAGCCTCGAGGAATCGGTCGCGCAGGCCGGCGCCGTGCGGCTGCGCCCGATCCTGCTGACTGCGCTGGCGATCATCTTCGGCTCGGCGATCATGATCACCGACCCGGTGTTCGGCGGTCTCGCCGTGTCGCTGATCTTCGGCACCCTGCTGTCGACCATCCTGACGCTGATCGTGATCCCGCTGATGTATTACATCTGGCAGGTGCGCTTCGTGCTGCCGCGCCAGGCGCGGCAGGCCTGAACCCGTTTTTCCCTGGAGCATCCAACATGACCATTGAACGCTACATCCGAGTCTTCGCCGGCAGCTTCATCCTGATTTCGCTGCTGCTCGGGGTCGACGGCAGCCCGCTGTTCGTCTCGCGCTGGTTCCTGCTGCTGACCGCATTCGTCGGCGCCAACCTGCTTCAGTTCGGCTTCACCAACGTCTGTCCGCTGGCGATGATCCTGAAAAAACTCGGCGTACCCGAGTCGCGTCTGTCCTGCGGGAACTGAACGGTCGTCGCAATGCTCTACAGGGCAGGGCACGCGCGTCGACGCGGTCCTTCGCGCGAACCGGCCGCAGGCCGGTGTCGCAGTCGGTGACGCATGCGCGTCGCCATCTGGGTAACATCAGCAAGGAAGGATGATGAGCAAGAGCCGCCAAGCGCCGAAGACCCCCCAGCCAGGAGAGCCAGTGATGTCCGTTCTGACCAACGAAACGTCGCGCACCGACATACTGAACCGCCTCAAGCGAGCCGAGGGACAGTTGCGCGGCGTGCAGCGCATGATCGACGAGGGCGAGCCGTGCCTGAAGGTCGCGCAGCAGCTCTCGGCGGTGCGCAAGGCGCTCGACAGCACCTTCGTGCGCATGACCGTGTGCTACATCGAGCAGGAGATCGACTCCCGCCTCGACGGCAGCCCGAGCGAGAAGGTGCGGCTCGACGCGATGATGGACGAAATGGAAACCCTGCTCGCGCGCATGACCTGAGCCGCGCGCGACGCCGCTGCGCGGCGCTCGCGCGTGGTCAGGCGTCGGCGTGCGCGATGATGCCGCCGCCCAGGCAGACTTCGCCGTCGTACAGCACCGCCGACTGCCCCGGGGTCACCGCCCATTGCGGTTGCTCGAAGCGCAACGCGAAAGCGTCGCTCCCGCCGCTTTCGATGCGGCATGCGCTGTCGGCCTGGCGGTAGCGCGTCTTGGCGCCGTAGCCGCGCGCCGCATCGGGCGGCGCGCCTGAGATCCAGCTCGGCGCGGTGGCTCGCAAGTTGCGGCTGAGCAGCCACGGATGGTCGTGGCCCTGAACCACGTAAAGGGTATTGGTCGCGATGTCCTTGCGCGCGACGAACCATGGCTGGCCGCTGCCGTCGCGGCTTCCGCCCAGGCCGATTCCCTTGCGCTGACCCAGGGTGTAGAAGGCCAGGCCGACGTGCTCGCCGACGACGTGGCCGTCGGGCGTTTTCATCGGGCCGGGCTGCGTCGGCAGGTAGCGGTTGAGGAAGGCGCGGAACGGGCGCTCGCCGATGAAGCAGATTCCGGTCGAGTCCTTCTTGCGCGCGTTGGGCAGCCCGATCGACTCCGCGATGCGCCGCACCTCGGTCTTCGGCAGTTCGCCGACCGGGAACAGCGTGCGCGCCAGCTGCTGCTGGTTCAGGCGGTGCAGGAAATAGCTCTGGTCCTTGGTCGCGTCGAGCCCGCGCAGCAATTCCCAGCCGTGCGCGGTTTCGCGCACCCGCGCGTAGTGCCCGGTGGCGATGCGGCTGGCGCCCAGCCGCATGGCGTGGTCGAGGAACGCCTTGAACTTGATTTCGGCGTTGCACAGCACGTCCGGGTTGGGCGTGCGCCCGGCGGCGTATTCGCGCAGGAATTCGGCGAACACCCGCTCGCGGTATTCGGCGGCGAAATTCACCGCCTCGATGTCGATCCCGATCACGTCGGCGACGCTGGCCGCGTCCAGCCAGTCCTGCCGCGACGAACAGTATTCGCTGTCGTCGTCGTCCTCCCAGTTCTTCATGAACAGGCCGACGACCTCGAAGCCCTGCTGCTTGAGCAGCCAGGCAGTGACCGACGAATCGACCCCGCCCGACATGCCGACCACCACGCGCGTCATCGCGGCGCCCCGGCGGCGTCTTGCAGCGCCTGCACGCTGGGGTCGACGAACACCGCATCGAGCGGCATCCGGCGCCCGGCAAGGTGGTCGGCGACGCATTGCCAGACCAACGCGCTGCGGTGCCGCTCGCGGCTGGCGCGCACCTCGTCGGGGGTCATCCAGACGCGGCGCACGATTCCGCTGTCGAGCGCGCGCCCGGCAATCGGCGCACCCACGCGCCCGCTGAACGCCAGCCGCAGGTAGGTCACGTCGTCGTCGCCGCGCCGCGTGCGCGCCATGTACACGCCGAGCATCGCCTCGGGCGTGAACACGCAGGCGGTTTCCTCCAGCGCCTCGCGCACCGCGCCGTCGAGCGGACTCTCGCCGGGTTCGAGGTGTCCGGCCGGGTTGTTCAGCCGCAATCCGTCCGCGGTGTGTTCCTCGACCAGCAGGTAGCGGCCCTCGTGCGCGATGATCGCGGCCACGGTGACGCTGGGTTTCCAGACTTGACGCATGATGGTTCGTATTCGAAAGTGGCGATGCGCACGAGCAATTCGGCGACAATCAATGTTAATTTCGGTTTCGATTGCCCACCCCACGGGAACAACCAACAACAGGAGACTCGCATGCGCATAGGCGTACCCGCGGAAACGCTGGCTGGCGAAGCCCGCGTCGCGGCCACCGCGGAAACCGTGAAGAAGCTCGTTGCGCTGGGCCATCAGGTGCTGGTGCAGGCCGGCGCCGGGCTGCGCGCCGGAGTCACCGACGCCGATTACGCGGCGGCCGGCGCCGAATGCGTCGACGTCGATGCCGCGCTCGGTTCCGAGCTGGTGCTCAAGGTGCGGCGGCCGCAGGCCGACGAGCTGGCGCGCATGCAGTCCGGCGCGGTGCTGGTCGGCATGCTCGAGCCGTTCAACGCCGAAGGCCTGCAGGCGCTGGCCGCTGCCGGGCTGACCGCGTTCGCGCTCGAGGCCGCGCCGCGCACCACGCGCGCGCAAAGCCTCGACGTGCTGTCGAGCCAGGCCAACATCGCCGGCTACAAGGCCGTCATTCGCGCCGCCGACCTGTACCCGCGCTTCATGCCGATGCTGATGACCGCAGCCGGCACCGTGAAGGCCGCGCGCGTGGTCGTGCTCGGCGCCGGAGTGGCCGGGCTGCAGGCCATCGCCACGGCCAAGCGCCTGGGCGCGGTGGTCGAAGCTTCCGACGTGCGCCCGGCGGCCAAGGAGCAGATCGAATCGCTCGGCGCGAAGTTCATCGACGTGCCGTACGAGACCGACGAGGAGCGCGAAATCGCGCAGGGTGTCGGCGGCTACGCCAGGCCGATGCCCAAGTCCTGGCTCGACCGCCAGGCGGCGCTGGTCGCCGAGCGCGTCAAGCAGGCCAACATCGTCGTCACCACCGCGCTGATCCCCGGGCGCGCCGCGCCGGTGCTGGTCAGCGAGGACATGGTGCGCAGCATGAAGCAGGGTTCGGTGATCGTCGACATGGCCGCGGCGCAAGGCGGCAACTGCCCGCTGACCGAGGCCGATCGCGTGGTCGTCAAGCACGGCGTGACCATCGCCGGGCCGACCAATCTGCCGTCCGAAGTCGCCGCCGACGCCTCCGCGCTGTACGCCAGGAACGTGCTCGACTTCCTCAAGCTGGTGCTCGACAAACAGGGCGCGTTCCAGCTCGCCATCGACGACGACATCGTCGCCGCCTGCCTGATGTGCAGCGGCGGCGAACTCAAGCGCAAGTAATGCAGGAGACGACCATGCACGATATTTCGCCACTGCTCGTGAACCTCACGATTTTTGTCCTCGCGATTTATGTCGGGTACCACGTCGTGTGGACAGTGACTCCCGCGCTGCATACCCCGTTGATGTCGGTCACAAATGCCATTTCGGCAATCATCGTGGTCGGTGCGATGCTCGCCGCCGCGCTTACCGTGACGCCCCTCGGGCGCATCATGGGCATGCTCGCGGTGGCCATGGCGTCGGTCAACATCTTCGGCGGCTTCCTCGTCACCCGACGCATGTTGAGCATGTTCAAGAAAAAGGACCGAGCCGGCGCCGCGAAGGCCGAATGAACGCGCCCGAGTCACCGTCCACTGAAGCGCCGCGGCGCACTTTCCGCAAGGATTCGACATGACCCTGAGCATGAATCTGGTCACCCTGCTGTACCTGATCGCATCGGTGTTTTTCATTCAGGCACTGAAAGGACTTTCGCACCCGGCGAGCAGTCGCCGCGGCAATCTGTTCGGCATGCTCGGCATGGCCATCGCGGTGCTGACCACCGCGGCGCTGGTGCTCAAGCTCGGCGGCAGCGCCGGCTTCGCCGGGCTCGGCGACGTGCTGATCGCGCTGGTCGTCGGCGGCAGCATCGGCGCGCTGATGGCCAAGCGCGTGCAGATGACCAAAATGCCCGAACTGGTCGCGTTCATGCACAGCATGATCGGTTTGTCGGCGGTGTGCATCGCGATTGCCGAAGTCGCCGAGCCGCACGCCTTCGGCATCGTCGCCGCGGCCGGCCAGCCGCTGCCGTACGGCAACCGCGTCGAACTGTTCATCGGCACCATCGTCGGTGCGATCACGTTCAGCGGCTCGGTGATCGCGTTCGGCAAACTGTCGGGCAAATACAAGTTCCGCCTCTTCCAGGGTGCTCCGGTGCGCTTTCCCGGGCAGCATTGGGTGAACCTGCTGGTGGCGCTGACCACGCTGGCCTTCGGCATCGCGTTCTGGGCCGGTGCGCAGTGGACGCCGTTCCTGCTCATGCTGGCGCTGTCGTTCGTGCTCGGCGTGCTGATGATCATTCCGATCGGCGGCGCCGACATGCCGGTCGTGGTCTCGATGCTCAACAGCTATTCGGGCTGGGCCGCAGCCGGAATCGGTTTCTCGCTCGAGAACAGCATGCTGATCATCGCCGGCAGCCTGGTCGGCTCCAGCGGCGCGATCCTGTCGTACATCATGTGCCGCGCGATGAACCGCTCGTTCATCAGCGTGATCCTCGGCGGCTTCGGCGCCGAAGGCGGTACCGAGGCCGCAAGCGGAGCACAGCGCAGCGTCAAATCGGGCAGTCCGGACGACGCCGCGTACATTCTGTCCAACGCCGAGAGCGTGATCATCGTCCCCGGCTACGGACTCGCAGTGGCGCGCGCGCAGCACGCGCTGAAGGAAATGGCGCACAAGCTCGGCGAGCGCGGTGTCAGCGTCAAGTATGCGATCCACCCGGTGGCCGGACGCATGCCGGGGCACATGAACGTGCTGCTGGCCGAGGCCGAGGTGCCGTACGACCAGGTGTTCGAAATGGACGACATCAATCCAGAATTCGCACAGGCCGACGTCGCGGTCGTGCTCGGCGCCAACGACGTCGTCAACCCGGCGGCGCGCAACGATCCGAAGTCGCCGATCGCCGGCATGCCGATCCTCGACGCCTGGCGCGCCAAGACGGTGATCGTGAACAAACGCTCGATGGCCACCGGCTATGCGGGTCTCGATAATGACCTGTTCTACCTTGATAAAACCATGATGGTGTTCGGCGATGCCAAAAAGGTGATCGACGAGATCACGAAGGCCATCGAATAGGGCGTGCGTTCTTGACCTGAAAAGGGGCCGCCATCGTGCGGTCTTTTTCTTGCGCCGCAACTTCGATTATCATGGCGCCCATCGTCTGTTCGTGCAACCCATTAACGCCGGAGGTCCCATGTCGTCCTATAAGGAACTGCTTTCCCAAATCGAGATGCTCAAGCAGCAGGCCGAGTCGCAGCGCAGGTCCGAAATTGCCAGCGTCGTCGCCGATATTCGGGCAAAAATGCAGGAATACGGCATCACGGTGGCTGATCTCGGCGCTGCCCGCGCGTCGCGCGCGAAGGGCACGACGGTGGCCGCCAAATATCGCCACCCGAGCAGCGGCGAAACCTGGACCGGGCGCGGCAAGATGCCCAAGTGGCTGCAGGCCGAAGTCGGCAACGGCAAGCGCAAGGAAGACTTCCTGATCGCCTGAGCCCACCTGGCGCGCGTGGCGCCCGCGGCGGCGCGCGCAACGAAGTCGTCGGCAGCGCGGCCCCGGCGCGCGTTGCCGATCGGTCGCCGGCGGCACGCCGGCGACGGTCCGGCCCGGCGCGTTCACGGCTTGTTCCCTAGAATGCCCGGATGTCCACCCCCGCAGCAGATTCCAGAGCGCTGGTCGAATTCGACTCCGTCGAAGTCGGCTACGGCGCGCGCACCGTGCTCAGCGGCGTGTCGCTGCAGGTGATGCGCGGCGAGGTGGTCGCCGTGATGGGCGCATCGGGCGGCGGCAAGACCACCACCTTGCGGCTGATCGGCGGCCAGTTGCGCGCCAACTCCGGCAGCGTGCGCTTCGACGGTGCCGACGTCGGCCGCATGGACCATGCCGCGCTGTACGCGGCGCGCCGGCGCATGGGCATGCTGTTCCAGATGGGCGCGCTTTTCACCGACCTGACGGTGTTCGACAACGTCGCCTTCCCGCTGCGCGAGCACACCGACCTGAGCGCGTCGATGATCCGCGACCTGGTTCTGCTCAAGCTCAACGCGGTGGGCCTGCGCGGCGCGCGCGACCTCTATCCCAGCGAGCTGTCCGGAGGCATGGCGCGGCGCGTGGCGCTGGCGCGCGCGGTCGCGCTCGACCCGGCGCTGGTCATGTACGACGAGCCGTTCGCCGGGCTAGACCCGATCGCGCTGGGAATTTCGGCGCGGCTGATCCGCGACCTCAACGACGCCATGGGGCTGACCAGCATCGTCGTCTCGCACGACGTCGACGAAACCTTCGCCATCGCCGACCGCGTGTTCGTCGTCGGCAACGGAACCCTGATCGCGTCGGGCACCCCGGAGCAGCTGCGTGCCAGCGACGACCCGCTGGTGCGCCAGTTCGTGCGCGGCGAGCCCGACGGCCCGGTGCGCTTCCACTACCCGGCTCCCGAGATCGCCGCCGACCTGCTCGGCGCGGGAGATGCGGCATGAAGGCACTGCAGCTGCTGGCAGCGATCGGCGCCGGAGTGCGCCGCGTGCTCGCCGACCTGGGCTATGGCATGCGGCTGTTCCTGCGTCTGTGCGCGCTGCTGCCGGGCGCATTGCGGCGCTGGCGGCTGGTCGTGCAGCAGGTGTATTTCCTCGGCAACTACTCGCTGTCGATCATCGCCGTGTCGGGGCTGTTCGTCGGCTTCGTCCTCGGCCTGCAGGGCTACTACACGCTGGCGCGCTACGGTGCGTCGAGCTCGCTCGGGCTGGTCGTCGCGCTGTCGCTGGTGCGCGAGCTCGGCCCGGTGGTCACCGCGCTGCTGTTCGCCGGGCGCGCCGGCACCTCGCTGACCGCAGAGATCGGACTGATGAAAGCCGGCGAGCAGCTGACCGCGATGGAAATGATGGCGGTCGACCCGCTGGCGCGGGTGCTGGCGCCGCGCATGGCCGCCGGAATCATCGCCATGCCGCTGCTGGCCGCGGTGTTCAGCGCGGTCGGCGTGCTCGGCGGCTACGTCGTCGGCGTGCTGCTGATCGGCGTCGACTCGGGCGCGTTCTGGTCGCAGATGCAGTCCGGTGTCGACGTCTTCAGCGACGTCGGCAACGGCGTGATCAAGAGCCTGGTGTTCGGCGTCGCGGTGACCTTCACCGCGCTGTACCAGGGCTGGCGCGCGCAGGCCACGCCCGAAGGCGTGTCGCGCGCGACCACGCGAACCGTGGTCGTCGCTTCGCTGGCAGTCCTCGGCCTGGATTTCATGTTGACCGCGCTGATGTTCAGCACTTGAGCGGTCGGGAGGCAGCATGCAAAACAAATGGATCGACGTCTGGGTCGGTGTCTTCGTCGTCGTGGGCGGCCTGGCGCTGCTGTTCCTGGCGTTGAAGGCAGGCAACTTGCTGAGCCTGAATTTCGAGCCGACCTACGACGTCGTCGCGCAGTTCGAGAACATCGGCGGGCTGAAGGCCAACGCCCCGGTGAAGAGCGCCGGCGTGGTCGTCGGCCGCGTCGCGGCGATCGGTTTCGACAACAACACCTTCGAGGCCAACGTGACGCTGGCGCTGGACAAGCGCTACAAGTTCCCGACCGACACGTCGGCGAAGATCCTCACCTCGGGACTTCTCGGTGACCAGTACATCGGTCTGGACCCAGGCGGTTCGGAGAAGAATCTTCGCAATGGCGACAGGATTCAAAACACCCAGTCGGCGATCGTCCTGGAGAATCTGATCGGACGCTTCCTGTACGACAAGGCCGCTTCGGCCGGGGCGTCCAAATGACGGCGACACCGACGGCGACACCGACGGCGACACCGACCGCGACATCGACCACGAGACTGCCATGAACCCACCGCTACGACGTCCCCGCGACCGGCGCCTCGCGCGCTCCGCAGCTCCGGCCGGCGCCGCGCTGGCCGCGCTGTTGCTCGGTGGTTGCGCCAGCGCTCCGGCAACACCGAGCGCCAGCGATCCGCTGGGCGGGTACAACCGCGCCATGTTCGCGATCAACGAAAAGGTCGACCAGGCCGTCGTGCGCCCGGTGGCAGTGGAGTACCGCAAGATCACTCCGTCCCCGGTGCGACGCGGCGTCGGCAACTTCTTCGGCAACATGACCGACGCGTGGTCGGCTGCCAACGACCTGATGCAGCTGCATTTCGGCCAGGCCGCGCCCGACATCCTGCGCGTCGAGGTCAACACCGTGTTCGGCGTGTTCGGGCTGATCGACATCGCCAGCGAAATGGGCCTGTACCGCCACCCGAACGACTTCGGCCTCACGCTGGCGCGCTACGGCATCGGCTCGGGCCCCTACCTGGTGCTTCCGGTGCTGGGTCCCAGCACCCTGCGCGACGGCGGCGGCACCGTCGTCGACGACTACCTGTATTCGCCGACCGCGTACGCCAGCCGCAACGTGGCCGAGCGCAACAGCGCGGTGGCGCTCGAGTTGATCAACCACCGCGCCGATCTGCTGCCGACCACCGACATGCTGGCCAACATCGCGCTCGATCCCTACGTGTTCACCCGCGACGCGTACCTGCAACGCCGTGCCGCGCAGGTGCGCGCGGTGCGTGCCGAGGGCCTGCTGACGCCGGCCGAAGAAGGTACCCCGTAACGCATCCCATCCTGGAGTCCGTCATGCTATTGAAATTCCTGCGTTCCCTGTTCGTCGTCGCGCTGCTGGCGCCGGCTGCCGGTGCCGCGCCGACTCCCGCCGCGTCCGGCCCCGGCCCCGAGCAGGTCGTTCACGAGCTGACCGATTCGGTGATGAACGCGGTGCGCTCCGACCCGGCGCTGCGTTCCGGGAACACGGCCAAGATCGCGCAGATGGTCGAGACCAAGGTTCTGCCGTTCCTCGACTTCCGCCAGATGACCGCTTCGGCCGTCGGGCGCTTCTGGCGCCAGGCCACGCCGCAGCAGCAACAGCAGCTGCAGGACCAGTTCAAGCTGCTGCTGATCCACACCTACTCGGGCGCGGTGTCGCGCATCCACGACCAGAAAATCCGCTTCCTGCCGCTGCGCGCCGACCCCGGTGCGACCAATGTCGTCGTGCGCACCCGGATCATCGACCAGGGCGACGTGATCCAGCTCGACTACCGGCTGCTGCGCACCGACGGTGCGTGGAAGATCTCCGACGTCAACGTGATGGGAATCTGGCTGGTCGACAACTACCGCGGCGTGTTCGCGCAGGAAATCGGCAGCAAGGGAATCGACGGTCTGATCAAGACCCTGGAGCAGCGCAACCAGGCGCTGGCTGCCGCCGACAAGCGCTGAACGCCGTGGCGCAGTCCCCGCAACCCGATCCGACTCCGGCAGCGTTCGCGCTGCCGCGGCGGGTCACGCTGGCCGAGGCGACCGCAGTCTGCCGCGACGCGCTGGACGCGCTGCGCGCTGCGGCGCCGCAGGGCCCGTGGCGGGTCGACGCCGCTGCGCTGGAACAGTTCGACTCGTCGTGCCTTGCTCTGCTGCTCGAGCTGCGCCGCGGCTGCGGCGCGCTGCAGCTGCACGGTGTGCCGCCGCGGCTGCGGCAACTGGCGCGCGCCTACGGGGTCGAGGAGACGCTGTTCGATGGCTGATGCGGTTCGATTCGACGCCGTGGTCAAGCGCTACGGCGCGCGCGCGGTCGTCGACGGAGTCGATTTCGGCATCGCCGAAGGCGAGTTCTTCGCCCTGCTCGGCGCCAACGGCGCCGGCAAGACCACGCTGATCAGCATGCTCGCCGGGCTGGCGCGGCCCAGCGCCGGCAGCGTGCGCGTGCTCGGCCGCGACGTCGCCGCCGAGCCCATGCGCACGCGCCGGCTGCTCGGCGTGGTGCCGCAGGAGCTGGTGTTCGACCCGTTCTTCACCGTGCGCGAGACCCTGCGCCTGCAGTCGGGCTACTTCGGCATCCGCGACAACGAGTCCTGGATCGACGAGCTGCTGCACCACCTCGGGCTGAGCGCGCAGGCGCAGCAGAACATGCGCGCGCTGTCGGGCGGCATGAAGCGCCGCGTCATGGTCGCTCAGGCGCTGGTGCACAAGCCGCCGGTGATCGTGCTCGACGAGCCGACCGCAGGCGTCGACGTCGAGTTGCGGCAGAGCCTGTGGCAGTTCATCACCGGACTGAACCGTCAGGGCCACACCGTGCTGCTGACGACGCATTACCTGGAGGAGGCCGAGGCGCTGTGCAGCCGAATCGGCATGCTCAAGCTCGGCCGCCTGGTCGCGCTCGACTCCACGCAGTCGCTGCTGGCGCGCTTCGCCTCGACGCAGATGCTGTTCCGCGTCGTCCGCGGCACGCCGCCGGCGCAGCTGGCGTGCAAGGCCTGCGGCGCGCGGCTGGCGTGCAGCGTGCGCGACGCGGCCGAAGTGCAGAGCGTGCTCGGCGCGCTGCGCGAGGCCGGTTGCGAGATCGACGAGCTCGAAGTGCGCCGTGCCGACCTGGAGGACGCCTTCCTGCAGATCGCCGGCCGCGGCGCGCCGCAGGCCTCGCCTGCGTTGGCCGCGGAGCGCGCGGCGTAGCAAGGAGCGTGGTCTGGTGAGCCGGGGAACCTGGGCGCTGTTGCGCAAGGAATTGCTGCGTTTCTGGAAGGTCGGCCTGCAGACGCTGGCCGCGCCGGTGATCAGCAGCCTGCTGTATCTGCTGATCTTCTCGCACGCCATGTCCGGTCACATCCGCGTGTTCGGCCGCGTGCCGTACACCAGTTTCCTGATTCCGGGGCTGGCGATGATGAGCGTGCTGCAGAACGCTTTCGCCAACACCTCGTCGTCGCTGATCCAGTCGAAGATCACCGGCAACCTGGTGTTCGTGCTGCTGGCGCCGCTGCGCGCCGGCGAGCTGTACCTCGGCTACGTCGGCGCCGCGGTCGCGCGCGGCCTGTGCGTCGGCACCGGCCTGCTGCTGGTGGCTTGCTGGTTCGTGCCGCTGCAGTGGATCCACCCGCTGTGGATCGTGGTCTTCGCCGTGCTCGGCGCGTCGATGCTCGGCGCGCTCGGCGTGATCGCCGGCATCTGGGCCGAGAAGTTCGACCAGATGGCCGCGTTCCAGAATTTCCTGATCACCCCGGCGACCTTCCTGTCCGGCGTGTTCTACTCGGTGCACAGCCTGCCGCCGTTCTGGATGGCGCTGTCGCATCTCAATCCCTTTTTCTACCTGGTCGACGGTTTCCGCTATGGCTTCTTCGGTGCCTCCGACGTGGCGCCGTGGACCTCGCTGCTCGCGGCTTTGCTCGGCAACGCCGTCTGCGGCGGGATCGCGTTGACCTGGTTGCATCGCGGCACCAAGCTGCGCACCTGAGGCGTCCATGACCACGACCGCTCCGACTCCCGATAAACTGCGCGCGCTGATCGCCGCCGGCCTCGACTGCACCCGCCTCGAGGTCGACGGCGACGGCCGCCACTATTTCGCCACCATCGTCAGCCCGGCGTTCGCCGGACTCGGCCGGCTGGCGCGGCACCGGCTGGTCTACGGCGTGCTCGGCGAGCGCATGCGCGAGCAGGTGCACGCGCTGTCGATGCGCACCTTCGCCCCCGGCGAGCCGATCCCCGACTGACCCGGCGCGCCGCGCGCGGCCGCGCGCCGCGCCGGCGCGGCATCCCCGCCACCTACAATGCCGCTTTCAGCCCGCGCGCGGCGCGCTGCGGGCACGGCTTCCCATTCGTCATGGACAGACTCCGGATTCACGGCCAGCAGCCGCTGCGCGGCGAAGTGCGCGCCAGCGGCGCGAAGAACGCGGCGCTGCCGCTGATGGCGGCCAGCCTGCTGAGCGCGCAGCCGCTCGAGCTCGACAACGCGCCGCAGCTCGTCGACGTGCGCACCCTGGCCGAGCTGCTGCGCGGCATGGGCGTGCAGGTTCAGCGCGACGGCCACCGCGTGCGCCTGCAGGCCGACGCGGTGCACGACTGCACCGCGCCGTACGAGCGCGTGAAGACCATGCGCGCCAGCGTGCTGGTGCTCGGCCCGCTGCTGGCGCGCTTCGGCCACGCCCGCGTCAGCCTGCCCGGCGGCTGCGCCATCGGCGCGCGCCCGGTCGACCAGCACATCAAGGGCCTGCGGCTGCTCGGCGCGCAGGTCGAGGTCGAGCACGGCGACATCGTCGCCAGCGTTCCCGACGGCCGCTTGCACGGCGCGCGCATCACCACCGACATGGTCACCGTCACCGGCACCGAGAACCTGATGATGGCTGCCGCGCTGGCGCACGGCGTCACGGTGCTGGAGAACGCCGCGCAGGAGCCCGAGGTCGCCGACCTCGCCGCGCTGCTGGTCAGGATGGGCGCGCGCATCGAAGGCGCCGGAACGTCGCGCATCCGAATCGAAGGCGTCTCCACGCTGGGCGGCGCGGTGCACCGCATCGTTCCCGACCGCATCGAGGCCGGAACCTTCCTGTGCGCCGCGCTGGCCACCGCAGGCGACGTCGTCGTGCGCGACTGCGTGCCGTGCCATCTCGACGCCCTGCTCGACAAGCTGGCCGAGGCCGGCGCCGACGTCACGCGCGGCGACGACTGGGTCCGCGTGCGCGCCGACGCGCTGCCCGGAGGGCGGCCGCGCGCGACCTCGGTGCGCACCGGCGAATACCCCGGTTTCGCCACCGACATGCAGGCCCAGTTCATGGCCGTGAACTGCGTCGCGCAAGGCGCCGCGCACCTGACCGAGACCATTTTCGAGAACCGCTTCATGCACGTGCAGGAGCTGGTGCGGCTGGGCGCGAACATCGCCATCGAAGGCAACACCTGCGTCGTGCAGGGCGTGCCGCGGCTGTCGGGCGCCACCGTGATGGCCACCGACCTGCGTGCCTCGGCCGGGCTGATCATCGCCGGCCTGGCCGCCGAGGGCACCACCGTGGTCGAGCGCATCTACCATCTCGACCGCGGCTACGAAGCCATCGAACACAAGCTCGCCGCGCTCGGTGCGCGGATCGAGCGCCTGCGCGACTGACGCGCTCCGCCAAGCCTGCCCAGACCATGCTCACACTCGCGCTGTCCAAGGGTCGCATCTTCGACGACACCCTGCCGCTGCTGGCGCGCGCCGGCATCACCGTGGCCGAGGATCCCGAGTCGACGCGCAAGCTGATCCTGCGCACCAACCGCGACGACCTGCGCGTGGTGCTGGTGCGCGCCAGCGACGTGCCGACCTACGTGCGCTACGGCGGCGCCGACTTCGGCGTCGCCGGCCTCGACGTGCTGCTCGAAGCCGACGCCACCCTCGGCGGCGACGGCCTGTACCGGCCGCTGGACCTGCGCATCGCGCGCTGCCGGCTGTCGGTCGCCACGCGCGGCGACTTCGACTACGCGCAGCGCGTGCGCCAGGGCGCGCGGCTGCGGGTGGCGACCAAGTACGTGCACCTGGCGCGCGAGCACTTCGCCGCCAAGGGCGTGCACGTCGACCTCGTCAAGCTGTACGGCTCGATGGAGCTGGCGCCGCTGATCGGAATGGCCGACGCCATCGTCGACCTGGTCTCCAGCGGCGGCACGCTGAAGGCCAACGGCCTCGTCGAGGTCGAGCGCATCATGGACATTTCGTCGCGGCTGATCGTCAACCAGGCCAGCTACAAGACGCGCAGCACCCAGCTGCGGCCGCTGGTCGACGCCCTGCGCGCCGCGGTCGACGCCACCCGGGAGGACGCGGCATGAACACCGAACTGCAACTGCGCCGGCTCGACACCGCCGCCGCCGACTTCGACGCCACCTTCGACGCGCTGTTCGAGCGCATGGCCGACGAGAACGCCGACATCGACGTGCGCGCCGGTGCCATCGTCGACGACGTGCGACGCCGCGGCGACTCCGCGGTGCTCGACTACACGCGGCGCTTCGACCGCGTCGACGCCGACAGCGTCGCCGCGCTGGAAATCGACCAGGACGCGCTGCAGCGCGCGCTGCACGCCATCCCGCAGCAGCAGCGCGACGCGCTGGTCGAAGCCGCCGCGCGGGTGCGCGACTACCACCAGCGGCAGATGGACCAGGTCGGTCGCAGCTGGGAGTACGTCGACGCCGACGGCACCCGGCTGGGGCAGAAGGTCACCGCGCTCGACCGCGTCGGCATCTACGTTCCCGGCGGCAAGGCAGCGTACCCGTCGTCGGTGCTGATGAACGCGATTCCGGCGCACGTCGCCGGCGTGCCCGAAATCGTCATGGTCGTTCCCACGCCGGGCGGCGAGCGCAACCCGCTGGTGCTGGCCGCCGCGGCGGTCGCCGGAGTCAGCCGCGCCTTCGCCATCGGCGGCGCGCAGGCCGTCGGCGCGCTGGCCTGGGGCACCGCCACGGTGCCGCGGGTGGACAAGATCACCGGCCCCGGCAACGCCTACGTCGCCGCGGCCAAGCGCCGGGTATTCGGCGTGTGCGGAATCGACATGATCGCCGGCCCGTCCGAGATCCTGGTCATCGCCGACGGCAGCACGCCTCCGGACTGGGTGGCGATGGACCTGTTCAGCCAGGCCGAGCACGACGAGCTGGCGCAAAGCATCCTGCTGTGTCCCGACGCCGCATACCTCGACGCCGTCGCGCAGTCGATCGCCCGGCTGCTGCCCGAGATGGCGCGGCGCCCGATCATCGAGGCCTCGCTGCAGGGCCGCGGCGCGCTGATCCGCGTGCGCGACCTCGACGAAGCGTGCGCGCTTGCCGACCGCATCGCTCCCGAACATCTGGAGCTGGCCTGCTCGCAGCCGCAGCCGCTGGCGCAGCGGCTGCGCCATGCCGGCGCCATCTTCATCGGTGCCTACACCTCCGAGTCGCTCGGCGACTACTGTGCCGGTCCGAACCACGTGCTGCCGACCTCGGGCACCGCGCGCTTCTCGTCTCCGCTGGGTGTCTACGACTTCATCAAGCGCAGCAGCCTGATCGAAGTCAGCGCCCGCGGCGCGCAGTCGCTCGGCCGTATCGCCTCGGTGCTCGCGCACGGCGAGAGCCTGCAGGCCCACGCCCGCGCGGCCGAACTGCGCCTGCAGCCGTGAGCAAATTCTGGAGCGAGGTCGTCCACGGCCTCACGCCGTACGTCCCCGGCGAGCAGCCGAAGATCGACGGCCTGATCAAGCTCAACACCAACGAGTGCCCGTACCCGCCGAGCCAGTCCGTGCTCGACGCCATCGCCGCCGCCGGCGGCGACGCGCTGCGCCTGTACCCGGACCCCGACGCGCGCGTGCTGCGCGAGGCCATCGCCGCGCATCACGGAGTCGACTCCGCGCAGGTGTTCGTCGGCAACGGTTCCGACGAAGTCCTCGCCCACGTATTCATGGCGCTGCTGCGCCACCCCGCGCCGCTGCTGCTGCCCGACATCAGCTACAGCTTCTACCCGGTCTACGCCCGTCTGTACGGCATCGCCACCGACGTCGTGCCGCTCGACGCGCAGCTGCGCATCCGCGTCGACGACTACCTGGCGCGACCGCGCAACGGCGGCGTCGTGCTCGCCAACCCGAACGCGCCCACCGGAGTCGCGCTGCCGCTGGACGACATCGCGCGGCTGCTGCGCGGCAACGCCCACAGCGTGGTCGTGGTCGACGAGGCCTACGTCGACTTCGGCGCGCGCAGCGCGCTGGAGCTGCTTGCCGACCACCCGAACCTGCTGGTCGTGCGCACGCTGTCGAAGTCGCGCGCGCTGGCCGGGCTGCGCGTGGGCTACTGCATCGGCGCGCCCGAACTGATCGAGGGCATCGTGCGCGTCAAGGACAGTTTCAACTCCTACCCGCTCGACCGCCTGGCGCTTGCCGGTGCCACCGCGTCGATGCGCGACGACGCGTGGTTCAACGCGACCTGCGCGCGCATCGTCGCCAGCCGCGACCGGCTCGACGCCGGGCTGCGCGCGCTGGGCTTCGACGTGCTGCCTTCGGCGGCCAACTTCGTCTTCGCACGCCATGCCTGCGCCGGCGGCGCGCAGCTCGCCGCCGCGCTGCGCGAGCGGCGCATCCTGGTACGCCATTTCAGACAACCCGAGCGCATTGCGGATTACCTGCGGATCACTGTTGGAACCGACGCACAATGCGACTCATTGCTCGGTGCGCTGAGCGAATGTCTTCGCCCGTCCGTGTAAGCTCGGGTTAATATTCCGCCATGCGCAAGGCCAACGTCATCCGCGAAACCGCCGAGACCCGCATCGAGGTCGAACTCGACCTCGACGGCAGCGGCGCATCCACGCTTGCCACCGGAATCGGTTTCTTCGACCACATGCTCGACCAGATCGCGCGCCACGGCCTGATCGACCTCGCCGTGCAGGCCAGCGGCGATCTGCACATCGACGGCCATCACACGGTCGAGGACGTCGGCATCACCATCGGCCAGGCACTGGCGCGCGCGCTCGGCGACAAGAAGGGCGTGCGCCGCTACGGCCACGCCTACGTGCCGCTCGACGAGGCGCTGTCGCGCGTCGTGGTCGACTTCTCGGGACGCCCCGGGCTGGTCTGGAACGTACCGTTCACGCGTGCGTCGATCGGCAGTTTCGACACCGAGCTGGCGCACGAATTCTTCCAGGGGCTGGTCAACCACGCCGGCATCACGCTGCACGTCGACAATCTGCGCGGCGACAATGCGCACCACCAGTGCGAAACGGTTTTCAAGGCCTTCGCCCGCGCGCTGCGCGCGGCAGCGGAGATCGATGCGCGCGCCTCCGGCGCGATTCCGTCGACCAAGGGCTCCCTGTAACCTGTCCCCCGTCGCGGCGCTCCGACCTGCGGGTTCAGCGCGCCACGCCCCTTCGCCAGAAAAACAGTCCGGATGAAAACGGTCGCCATCGTCGATTACGGCATGGGCAACCTGCGCTCGGTGTCGCAGGCAGTGCTGCATGTCGCCAAGGGCCTGCCGTGGCAGGTGGTGGTCAGCTCCGACGCCGCGCAGGTGCGCGCCGCCGACCGGCTGGTGCTCCCCGGGCAGGGCGCGATGCCCGACTGCATGCGCGAGCTGCACGACTCCGGGCTGCAGCGCGCGGTGCTCGACGCGATCGCCGCGGGGCGGCCGCTGTTCGGTGTCTGCGTGGGCATGCAGATGCTGCTCGAGCGCAGTGAAGAGGGGCCGACCGACGGCCTCGGCCTGATCCCGGGCACCGTGCGGCGCTTCCACCTCGACGGCCTGCTGCAGGACGACGGCAGCCGCTACAAGGTTCCGCACATGGGCTGGAACACCGTGCGCCAGGTCGCGCACGAAGGCGCCGTGCACCCGCTATGGGCCGGGGTGGCGCAGGACGCCGCCTTCTATTTTGTTCACAGCTTTTATGCGAATCCGTCCCGCCAGAGCAACATTGCAGGCACAACCGAATATGGTGTGACTTTTGCAAGTGCGGTTGCAATGGATAATATTTTCGCAACCCAGTTCCACCCCGAGAAAAGCGCGGCCTCCGGGGTCGCGCTGTACCGCAATTTCCTGCACTGGAACCCCTGAGCGTGCCCCGGGTCGTAGCCGCTGACCCTGTTCCCGATCATTGCCCGATCATTGCCCGATAGACCTGCCATGTTGCTGATCCCCGCGATCGATTTGAAGAACGGCGAATGCGTGCGCCTCGAGCAAGGCGAGATGCACGCTGCCACGGTGTTCTCCAGCGCCCCGGCCGAGATGGCCCGGCACTGGGTCGCGCAAGGCGCGCAGCGCCTGCACCTGGTCGACCTCAACGGCGCGTTCGCCGGCCGGCCCGAGAACGAACCGGCGATCCGCGCCATCCTGCGCGCGGTCGGCGACGACATTCCGGTGCAGCTCGGCGGCGGAATCCGCGACCTGGAAACCATCGAGCGCTACCTCGACGACGGCCTCAGCTACGTCATCATCGGCACGGCCGCGGTGAAGAACCCCGGCTTCCTGAAAGAGGCGTGCAGCGCTTTCGGCGGCCACATCATCGTCGGCCTCGACGCGCGCGACGGCCGCGTCGCCACCGATGGCTGGAGCAAGCTGACCGGCCACGCGGTGGTCGATCTGGCGCGCAAGTTCGAGGACTACGGAGTCGACTCGGTCATCTACACCGACATCGGCCGCGACGGCATGCTCACCGGGCTGAACATCGAGGCCACGGTGCGGCTGGCCGAGGCGCTGTCGATTCCGGTCATCGCCTCCGGCGGCCTGGCCGGAATGGCCGACGTCGAGCGCCTGCTCGAAGTCGAGTCCAGCGGCGTCGAGGGCGTCATCTGCGGCCGTGCCATCTACACCGGCGCGCTCGACTTCAAGGCCGCGCAGCAGCGCGTCGCCGCCGCTGCCGAAGTGCAAAAGGACTGAAACGCCCACCATGCTGTTCAAGCGCATCATTCCCTGCCTGGATGTCACCGGCGGACGCGTCGTCAAGGGCGTCAACTTCGTCGGCCTGCGCGACGCCGGCGATCCGGTCGACGTCGCCGCGCGCTACAACGAGCAGGGTGCCGACGAGCTGACCTTCCTCGACATCACCGCGACCAGCGACGACCGCGGCATGCTGCTGCACATGATCGAGGCGGTCGCCGCGCAGGTGTTCATTCCGCTGACCGTCGGCGGCGGCGTGCGCAGCGTCGACGACGTGCGCCGGCTGCTCAACGCCGGTGCCGACAAGGTCAGCTTCAACTCGGCCGCGGTGGCCGATCCGCGCGTCATCGAACAGTCGTCGGCGCGCTACGGCGCGCAATGCATCGTCGTCGCCATCGACGCCAAGCGCCGCGACGGCGGCGGCTGGGACGTCTACACCCACGGCGGGCGGCGCAACACCGGGATCGACGCGGTGCAGTGGGCGCAGCGCATGGCGGCCGCCGGCGCCGGCGAAATCCTGCTCACCAGCATGGACCGCGACGGCACCAAGTCCGGCTTCGACCTCGAGCTCACGCGCGCGGTGGCCGACGCGGTTCCGGTTCCCGTGATCGCCTCGGGCGGAGTCGGCAGCCTGCAGCACCTGGCCGACGGAATCCGCGTCGGCGGCGCCGACGCGGTGCTGGCGGCGAGCATCTTCCACTACGGCGAGCACACCGTGGGCGAGGCCAAGCGCTTCATGGCCGCGCAGGGAATCGCGATGCGGCTCGACGGCTGAGCCGGCTGCGCGCACGGCGACGCCCGGTCGCGCCGAAGCGGCGCGCCGGGCGGCTACACTTCACGGCATGGACTGGCTCGACGACATACGCTGGGACGCCGACGGCCTGGTGCCGGCGATCGCGCAGGAAGCCGCAAGCGGCGACGTGCTGATGATGGCGTGGATGAACCGCGAAGCTCTGCTGCGCACCCGGGAGCTCGGCGAGGCCGTGTACTGGTCGCGCTCGCGTCGCCGCCTGTGGCACAAGGGCGAGGAATCGGGCCATGTGCAGAAGGTCGAGTCGATCCGCCTGGATTGCGACGGCGACGTGCTGCTGCTGCGCGTGCGCCAGCTCGGCCACGAGCCTGCAATCGCCTGCCACACCGGGCGCCACTCGTGCTTCTACCGCGAACTGCACGACGAGCGCTGGGACAGCGTGGCGCCGGTGCTCAAGGACCCCGGGACCATCTACAAATGAGCGACAACCGATCCAGCGACGTTCTCGAGCGCCTCGGCGACGTGATCGAGGCGCGCAAGCGCGCCGACCCCGACAGCTCCTACGTCGCGCGGCTGTTCGCCAAGGGCGAGGACGCGGTGCTGAAGAAGGTCGGCGAGGAGGCCACCGAGTTCGTGCTCGCGGCCAAGGGCGGCGCGCGCGCGCAGATCGTCTACGAAGCCGCCGATCTCTGGTTCCACAGCCTGGTCGCTCTGGCCGCGCACGGTGTGCGCCCGGAAGAAGTGCTGGCTGAGCTTTCGCGCCGCGAGGGATTGTCCGGGCTGGACGAGTTCGCATCGCGAAATCGTTGATGCCGTTAAAATAGTCACCTTGGTGCCGCAGCACGCTGCGGGTCGTTGCAAGACGCGGACTGTACGTTCGCGAAGGAGTGGGAAATGGGCTCGTTGAGCATCTGGCATTGGCTGATCGTCCTGGTCATCGTGATGATGGTGTTCGGCACCAAGAAGCTGAAGAACATCGGCACCGACCTTGGCGCTGCGGTCAAGGGATTCAAGGAAGGCATGCGCGACGGTGAAGGCGAGGGCACGCCGGCACCGACCGACAAGCAGATCGCGGCCAAATCCGGGACAGTGAACGAAGCCGTGAAGAAGGACGCCATCGACGTCGAGGCCAAGGAGAAATCGTCCTGATCCAGGCGCCGCGGCGCAAGGCCGGCGGAGTCGCCGGCTTTTTTGTTCCGTCCCCGACTCCAGCATGTTCGACATCGGCGTTTCCGAACTCGGCGTGATCGGCGTGGTTGCGCTGATCGTGCTCGGCCCCGAGCGGCTGCCGCGCGTCGCGCGCACCGTCGGCAACCTGCTGGGCCGCGCGCAGCGCTACCTGGCCGAAGTCAAGTCCGAGGTCAACCGGCAGATGGACCTCGAAGAGCTGCGCAGCATGAAGGCCGGCGTCGAGGAGTCGGTGCGGGACATCCAGTCCAGCGTCGCGAGCAACGTCGGCGCCATCAACCAGGAGTTCGAGTCTGCCTGGCGCGAGGCCACTGCCGGCCTGCACGGTGACGACGCCGGCGCGGCCGCGACCGACGCCGACGGCACGCCGCGCCCGTACCTGGCCGAGTCGTCGCCTGCGCGGCGCATCAAGCGCACGTCGCAGGCCGTGCCGATCTGGTACCGCAGGCAGGCGCGCGTGCGTCGCCATGCGCTCTCAGGCGCCGCGCGCAGCGCGCGCGGCCGCGCGCGGGCCTGATCCGGACCTGATCGCCTGCCGACCCAGAGCCTCCGATCTTCCAGCCCCCAGCCCCCAGCCCCCAGCCCCCAGCCCCCAGCCACCGAGACCCCCGATTCCGTGAGCGACACCCAGCCGTCCGATGCCGTCGACGTCGAGCAGCCGTTCATCACCCATCTGATCGAACTGCGCGACCGCCTGATCCGGGCCATGATCTCGATCGGCGTGGTGTTCGCCGTGCTCGTCGTCTATCCGGGGCCGTCCGGGCTGTTCGACCTGTTCGCGCGGCCGCTGATCGCGCACCTGCCGCACGGCTCGACGATGATCGCCATCGGCGTCATCACCCCGTTCCTGGTCCCGCTCAAGCTCACCCTGGTGGCGGCGCTGCTGGTGGCGCTGCCGGCGGTTCTGTATCAGGTCTGGGCGTTCGTCGCTCCCGGTCTGTACCAGCATGAAAAGCGCCTGGTCATTCCGCTGATCTTCATGAGCACGGTGCTTTTCTACCTCGGTGTCGCGTTCGCCTACTTCATCGTCCTCGGCAGGCTGTTCACCTTCATCCAGGACGTGGCGCCGAAGGTCATCACCGCGGCTCCGGACATCGAGTCGTACCTGAGCTTCGTGCTGACGCTGTTCCTGGCCTTCGGCGCAGCGTTCGAGGTTCCGGTGGTTCTGATGCTGCTGGTGCGATTCGGCGTGCTGACCATCGATCAGCTGAAGAAGTGGCGCTCGTATTTCGTCGTCGTCGCGTTCATCATCGCTGCGGTGATCACCCCGCCCGACGTGTTCTCGCAGACCTCGTTGGCGGTGTCGATGATCCTGCTGTACGAAGTCGGCATCGTCGGTGCGCGGCTTCTCGGCCGCTACGCAGCGGCGCCCGACGACGACGTCGGCGAACGCCCGTCGCGCACCGACGGCGGCGACAAGGCTCAGGGCTGATCGTCGTCGGCCGAGGGCGGGCGCAACCCGACGCGCAGCCGCAGCTCGAGCCGGCGTCCGCCGCGCAGCACCCGCACCGACGCCCGGCTTCCCGGCGCCAGCTGCGCCACCGTGTTCAGCAGCGCTCCGGTGTCGTGCAGCCGCTGGCCGTTGATCGCCAGCACGACGTCGCCGGCGTGCATTCCGGCCGCCGCAGCAGGGCCGCCGCGCAGCACCGCGTCCACGCGCACGCCGTCGTCGAGCTTCAGCGCCGCGGCCTGCGCGCTGCTCAGGTTGCGCGGCGCCACGCCGATCCAGCCGCGCTGCACGGCACCGTGGGCGATCAGCTGGCGCAGCACGAAGCGCACGGTCGACACCGGAATCGCGAAGCCGATGCCCAGCGAAGCCCCCGTACGCGAAAAGATCGCAGTGTTGATTCCCAGCAGTTCGCCTTGGGTGTCGACCAGCGCGCCGCCCGAATTGCCCGGATTGATCGAAGCGTCGGTCTGGATGAAGTTCTCGTAGGTATCGATCCCCAGCTCGTTGCGGCCGAGCGCGCTGATGATTCCCTGCGTCACCGTCTGTCCGACTCCGAACGGGTAGCCGATGGCCAGCACCACGTCGCCGACGCGCGCGTTGCTGTCGTTGGCGAAGCGCAGCGTGGGCAGGTGCTTCAGGTCGACGTGCAGCAGCGCCAGGTCGGTGTCCGGGTCGCGCCCGATGATCCGCGCGGTCGCCGCGCGGTGGTCCGCCAGCCGCACCACGACGCGGTTCGCGCCGGAGACCACATGGTTGTTGGTCAGCACGTAGCCGTCGGCGCTGACGATCACTCCCGAGCCCAGCGAGACGTTGGGCATGCCGTTGCCCAGCGTCGAGGCTTCGCGCCGGGTCGACGTCACCGAAACCACCGCCGGCATCGCGCGCAGTGCCGCCGCGCTGTACGACATTTCCGCCGATGGCCGCGCGGCCGGCGCCAGAGCCATCGGTCCCGGTACCGCCAGCCACTGCTGCGGCAGCCAGCTGCGCGGCAGCGCATCGAACACGAACACCACCGCGAGCAGCACCGTGGTGGTCTGAGCGAAAATCAACCACAACCTGCGCATCAACTTGAACGCCTCATGATCGAACGCGAACGCCTGACCGCCTATCTGAACGATCTGCTCCAAGTCGACGTCTTCGACGATTATGGCCCAAATGGTCTGCAAGTCGAGGGCCGCGCGCGCATCGCGCGCGTGGTCAGCGGCGTCACCGCAAGCCTGGCGCTGATCGAGCGCGCCATCGCCTTGCGCGCCGACGCGCTGCTCGTGCACCACGGCTGGTTCTGGCGCGGCGAGGACCCGCGCATCGTCGGCCAGAAGCAGCGCCGGCTGGCCGCGCTGCTCGGTGCCGGAATCAACCTGTACGCCTACCATCTGCCGCTCGACGCCCACGCCGAGCTGGGCAACAACGCGCAGCTTGCAGCGCGCCTGGGCTGGGAAGTGCAGGGCCGTTTCGGCAGGGACGCGCTGGGCATGATCGGTCGCGCGCCGCGCGCGGCCAGCGTCGGCGAGCTCGCCTGCGCGCTGGAACAAACGCTCGGCCGCGCGCCGCTGTGCATCGGCGACGCGCAGCGCCCGGTCGGCCGCCTGGCCTGGTGCACCGGTGCCGCGCAGGGCTGGATCGAAGCCGCGCGCGCCGCCGGCGCCGACACCTACGTCAGCGGCGAAATCTCCGAACCGACGACCCATTTCGCGCGCGAAATGGACATCACCTACCTGGCCTGCGGCCATCACGCCAGCGAGCGCTACGGCGTGCAGGCGCTGGGCGCGCGGCTGGCCGACCACTTCGGAATCGAACACCTGTATGTCGAACTCGACAACCCGGCCTGAGCCAGGCGCCGCTCCGGCGCCGCTGGCCGTCACCATGGGAGACGCCGCCGGAATCGGCCCCGAAATCATCGTCAAGGCGCACGCCGCCGGCGCGCTCGGCGACCTTGTGGTCTACGGCGACGCCGAAGTCCTTGCCATGGCCGCCGCACAGCTCGACGGTCCGCGCCCGGTGGTCGCGCGCATCGACCACCTCGGCCAGCGCGCCGCGCTGCCGCCCGGCGTGCTCGCGGTGCTGCAGCCGCCGGCCATCGCGTCCGGCGCGCTGCGCAATCTGGCCCCCGGCCGCGTCGACGCGCGGGCCAGATCGG
>JAJZEB010000088.1 GCA_021805805.1 Pseudomonadota bacterium
TCCTCGAGCACCGCCTCCATGCGGTCGGTGTTGGTGACGAAATACGGCGACTGGAAGCCGCGGTCGAAGCGCATGCCCTCGACCACGTCGAGTCGCGTCTCGGTGGTCTTCGATTCCTCGACGGTGATCACGCCGTCGTTGCCGACGCGATCCATGGCGTCGGCGAGCAGTTCGCCGATGGCAGCGTCGTTGTGCGCCGAGATGGTGCCGACCTGCGCCTTTTCCAGCCGTGTCGACACCGGCCGCGACAGCGCGCGCAGCGCCTGCACCGCGGCGCGGCAGCCGCGCTCCAGGCCGCGGCGCACGTCGATCGCGCTGGCGCCGGCAACGACGTTGCGCACGCCGTCGGCGAACAGCGCGTGCGCCAGCACGGTGGCCGTGCTGGTTCCGTCTCCGACCATCTCGCCGGTGCGCTCTGCGGCCTGCCGCAGCATCCGTGCGCCCAGGTTGCGCTCGGCGTCGGCAAGATCGAACGCGCGCGCGATGGTGACGCCGTCGTTGCAGACGATCGGCGCATCCCATTTGCGCTCGATCAGCACCGACCTGGAGCGCGGGCCCAGGGTCACGCGCACAGCGTCGGCCAGCGCGCCGGCTCCGGCAAGGATCTTTTCGCGCGCCTCGGCGCGAAACAGGACGTGCATATGGGCCATCGGCGTCTCCCGCGGCTGCTGCGGCCAGCCAGTATCGAGCCGCTGCGGGCGCGGCGTCGTTGACCTGGCGCAGGCTGCGCGCCCGGCCCCGCGCGGTGCGCAGCGCTCAGTGCGGCCGCGGCCAGCGGCAGCGCACCTCGGTGCCGCCCCCTGCAGGCGTGTCGACGTCGAGCGAGGCTCCGATCGAGCTTGCGCGATGGCGCATGGTCGACATGCCCAGGCCTTCGTTCGCGCCGGTGCCGATTCCGCACCCGTCGTCGCGCACGCACAGGGTCACGGTGTCGGCGTCCGCGTCCAGGCGCAGCCCGACGTGGCTGGCGCCGCCGTGGCGCAGCGCGTTTCTCAGCGCTTCCTGAGCGATGCGGTACAGCTGCAGCGCGACGCCTTTGTCGATCGCGTCGGCTGCGTGGGTTCCCGAAAAGGCGCAATGCAGCCCGGCGCACAACGTGTCGAGGGCTGCGTGCAGCCCCCCGCCCAGCGGTAGCGGTGCCAGGCCGTGCGCCAGGCGGCGGATTTCATCGAGCGTCTGCGCGGCGTGGGTGGCGAGCTCGGCGGCCAGCGCCGAGTCGCTGTCGCGGCCGTCGCTGCGCAGGTTGCGGTGCAGCGCAGTGGCGAACAATCCGATCGCCACCAGGCGCTGGCCGGCGCCGTCGTGCAGCTCGCGCGCCAGGCGCTCCTGCTCGATGCGTGCCGCTTCGGTCGCCGCGCGCTGCAGGCGGCTGTGCGCGCCGACATCGCGCAGCAGCAGCCTGCGTGCGCCGCGCGCATCGGCCGCGGTGGCAAGCACTTCGACCGCAGCTGCTCCGCCGTCGACGCGCCGCAGCAGCGCCTGCCGCGGCAGCGGTGCGGCGGATTCGGCGACGAAGCGGTCGATCGGCTGGGCGCGCAGCTCTGCAGCGCTGCCGGCGCCGAGCAGGCGCACTCCGGCGTCGTTGACCAGTGCGATGCGCTGCTGCGCGTCGAGCTCGAGCAGCGCATCGGGCGCCTGCATGAACAGTTCGCGGTAGCGCGATTCGCTTGCGCGCAGCGATTCCTGCGCACGCCGCCTGCGGGCGATTTCGTCACGCAAGCGGCGATTCGCCTCGAGCAACGCGAAGGTTCGCTCGCCAAGTCCGTCGAGCACGCTGTCGAGGGTGTCGCCGATCGACTCGAGCGTTGCCTGCTGGCCGCGCTGCAACGCAAGGATCGCGCGCGCCATTCTCGCGTCCATGCCCATGATGTGGTGCTGCAGCCATTGCGCGAGGAAGCCGGTCAGTTCGTCGCCGACCGCAAGCGGTTCGTGGTCGACCAGCGCCAAGGCGCGGTCGATGAAATTGGCGAAGCGGCGGTGCGCGCGCTGATGCGCTTCGCGGTGTCCGGAATCGACCGGCCATTGCCGCATCAGCCTCGCTTCGGTCGCGAAGTGATGCCGGGCATAGCGCGCCAGCGCGCGCAACGCAGCGCGCAGCGGTGCCGCGTCGCGGGTTGCCGCGACGCGGTTGAAAATGCGCAGCAGCTGCCGGTGCTCGCGGTCGACGTCGGCGATTCCGGTGTCGAGCGCGGGGCTCCACGGCAACGCTGCGGTCTCGGGGACGGATCGCTCGCGCATCAGGTCGCACGGCCGGGCACGGGCCGTGCACTGCGCACGAGCCTAGTCGCTGCGTTGCAGCACGATTTTGTGCTGGATCAAACCGGCGGCGATACCTGGGCCGGCATCCATTTCAGTACCCCATCGCGGCCCCTGCCGGGCGCCGGACATCGTTGGCGCCCTCGATTGCGTGCGCGCCGACGACGATCAGCTCGGCTGCACCCCACGGCGCGCGCTGGTGCAGCGCATATCCCATCTGCTGCAGCTTGTCGTGCGCGGCCGGGGACAGGTAGCCGGGCTCGACGTCGATGCGGTCGGGCCACCACTGCATGTGCATCCGGGGCGCGTCGGCTGCCTGCTGCGCGTTCATGCCGAAATCGATCACGTCGAGCATGGTCTGCAGCGTCGTCGAGACGATCGTCGACCCGCCCGGGCTGCCGGTCAGCATGAATGGGCGGCCGTCCTTCAGCACGATGCTTGGCGTCATCGACGACAGCGGCCGCTTGCCCGGCGCGATCGCGTTGGCTTCGCCTTGCACCAGGCCGTACAGGTTCGGCACTCCGGGTTTGCTGGTGAAGTCGTCCATTTCGTTGTTCAGCAGGAAGCCGGTGTCGCCTGCGATCAGCCCGGTGCCGAACAGCGCGTTGATCGTGTAGGTCACGTCGACCGCATTGCCGTAGGCATCGAGCACCGAATAGTGTGTCGTGTGCCTGCCCTCGGCCGGCGCGCCGGCGCCGTGGACCTGAGTCGACGGCGTCGCGTGGCTCGGCCGGATCGCGGCGCGGATCGCGGCGATATGTGCCGGCGACAGCATCCGCGACAGCCGCACGTCGACGAACGCAGGGTCGGCGAGCACGGTGTTGCGGTCGGCGAAGGCGTGGCGTTCGGCCTCCGCGATGGCGTGGGTCGTGCGCGCGCTGCCCCAGCCCCACTGCGCCAGCGGATAGCCGGCGAGAACCTCCAGCGCCTCGCAAACGGCCGCACCGGATCCCGGCGGAGGAGTCGTCACCACGGTGTAGCCGCGGTAGCTGCATTGCAGCGCCGGGCTCCAGCGCACGCGGTAGTCGTGCAGGTCGGCCAGCGTCAGCACGCCGCCGCCGCGGCGGCTGGCGTCGACCAGCGCGTGCGCGACCGGGCCGGCATAGAAGCCGCGGTCGCCGTCGCGCGCGATGCGCTGCAGGGTGTGCGCCAGCTGCGGCTGGCGCAGCACGCTGCCGACCGCGGGGACTCGACCGTGGTCGAGGAAGATCGACGCTGCCGGCTGGTGCGCGGCGAGCAGCGTGGCGCTCTGGCGCAGGATCGCGATCTCGCCGGGGCCCAGGCGCCAGCCGTCGCGTGCCAGCGCGATCGCCGGCTGCATGACCTCGGCGCGCGGCAGGCTGCCGAAGCGCGCCAGCGCGGCGTCGAGGCCGCGCACCGTTCCGGGAACGCCGACCGCCAGCCAGGTCTTGGTGCTGCGCCCCGGCACGACGTGGCCTTGCGCATCGAGGAACATGGTGCGCGTGGCGCGGCGCGGAGCGGTTTCGCGGAAGTCGAGGAACAGATTGCGGCCGTCGGCCAGATGGATGGTCATGAAGCCGCCGCCGCCGAGGTTGCCGCAGCAAGGGTCGGTCACAGCGAGCGCGTAGCCGATCGCGACCGCGGCGTCGATCGCGTTGCCGCCGCGGCGCAGCATCTCGAGCCCGGCCGCGGTGGCGTCGCGTTGCGCGCTGACCACCATGGCGTGGCGCCCGAGCACCGGTTGCGCGTCGCGCCAGGGCGTCGGCTCGGGCCCCGGCAGAAGCAGCGCAGGCGCGGCCAGCGCTGCCGTTGCGCCGATCGCGGCGGCCGCCGCGGCAGCCGCCAGCACCGCGGCGAGCAAGCGCAGCGAAACACCTGAGCGGCGACCGCCATCGGGCGCCCCGGCGGCTTGATTGTTTGCCAGATGAAACATTGTTGTCTCCTTGTTCGCGCCTTATACGCGCTGGCATCTAACGGTATGAGAACACTGTTGTTGGGACCGAGCAGCCCCGCTCCTACGATGCCCTTCAATCCGTCGAAGTTCCCTCATGCCCATCGCCACCACGTCCCTGATCGGCCTCGTCGCCGGTGTCGTCATCGGTGCCACCGGTGTCGGCGCCGGTGCGCTGATGACCCCGCTGCTGCTGCAGGGGTTCGGCCTGGCGCTGCCGCTGGCGGTCGGCACCGACCTGTGGTTCGCGGCCTTGACCAAGGTCTCCGGAAGCGTCGCCCACCATCGCCGCGGACATGTCGAGCGCCGCATCGTCGCGCTGTTGCTGGCCGGCAGCGTGCCCGCGGCGCTGCTGACGCTGGCAGCGTTGCACGCCGGCTGGATTCCGCGTTCCGGCTCGATGGGGCCGGCGCTGGGCGTCGCGTTGGTGCTGACCGCAGCGCTGGTGCTGGCGCGCGGCGCCTGGCAGCGCCTGGCGGCGCGTCTGCAATGGGGCGCGCGCCGCCGCGCCGTGCTCACGGTGCTGCTCGGCGCGGCGATCGGCGTGCTCGTCACCCTCAGCTCGGTCGGCGCCGGCGCGATCGGCTCGAGCGTGATCGTGCTGCTGTATCCGGAACTTCCGGCGCGCAAGCTGATCGGCACCGACATCGCGCACGCGGTTCCGCTGACTCTGATCGCCGGGATCGGCCATGCGCTGCTCGGCCATGTCGACTGGGCCCTGCTCGGCGCGCTGCTGCTGGGGTCGGTGCCTGGAATCTGGATCGGAACCCGGCTGTGCTCGGCGCTGCCCGAGCGCGCGTCGCGCGTCGGCGTGTCCGCCGCCCTTCTGCTCGCCGGCCTGAAGCTCATCGCCTGAAACGCATCGCCTGAAACGTATCGCCTGAAACGCATCGCCATGTACCGCTACACCGCTTTCGACCGCCAGTTCGTCCGCGCGCGCGCAGCGCAGTTCCGCGACCAGCTCGAGCGCCACCTGGCCGGCGAGCTCGGCGACGACGAGTTCAAGCCGCTGCGGCTGCAGAACGGCTGGTACATCCAGCGCCACGCGCCGATGACGCGGATCTCGATTCCGTACGGCGCGCTCGACGCGCTGCAGCTGCGCACCCTGGCCGACATCGCCGACGGCTTCGACCGCGGCTACGCGCATTTCACGACCCGGCAGAACGTGCAGTTCAACTGGATCGCGCTGCCGAAGGCGGCCGACGTGATGGACCGGCTCGCCGACGTCGACATGCACGGCATCCAGACCAGCGGAAACTGCGTGCGCAACATCGCCAGCGACGTGTTCGCCGGAATCGCGCCCGACGAGCTGGTCGACCCGCGCCCGTTCGCCGAGATCCTGCGCCAGTGGAGCACGCTGCACCCGGAGTTCGCCTACCTGCCGCGCAAGTTCAAGATCTCGCTCAGCGGCGCGCGCGAGGACCGTGTCGCCGCCGGCTGGTACGACATCGCGCTGCAGGCGCTGCACGACGCCGACGGGCGCCTGGGCTGGCGCGTGCAGGTCGGCGGCGGCATGGGGCGCACGCCGATGATCGGCCGTGTCGTGCGCGAATTCCTGCCGTGGGACGACATGCTGCTGTACGTCGAGGCGATCCTGCGCGTCTACAACAGCTACGGCCGGCGCGACAACATCTGGAAGGCGCGCATCAAGATCCTGGTCAAGGCCGAGGGGCAGCGCTTCGTCGACGCCGTCGAGCGCGAATACGCTGCGATCGTGCACGACGATCTCGACGGCACCGTGCATCGCATCACCGACGCCGAGCTGCAGCGCGTGGCGGCGCAGTTCGCGCCGCCGCCGGCGCTGCGCGGCGACGCGCCGGCGGTGCCCGAGCTGCCCGCCGAGCCGGGCTACGCGCGCTGGCTGCAGCGCAACGTGCACCCGCACCGCTTCACCGCGTACCGGGCGGTGACGCTGTCGCTCAAGCGCATCGGCCAGGCGCCGGGCGACGTGACCTCGGCGCAGATGCGCGCCGCGGCCGACCTGGCCGACGACTTCGGCTTCGGCGAGCTGCGCGTCAGCCACGAGCAGAACCTGGTGCTGCCGTGGGTCGAGGTCGACCGCCTGCCCGAGCTGTGGCGGCGCGCCCGCGAGCACGGTTTCGCGACGCCGAACATCGGCCTGCTGACCGACATGATCGCGTGCCCCGGCGGTGACGTCTGCTCGCTGGCCAACGCGCGCTCGATCCCGATCGCCGCGGCGATTACCGAGCGCTGGACCGATCTGGACGAACTGCACGACATCGGCGACATCGCGCTGAACATCAGCGGCTGCATCAATTCGTGCGGCCACCACCACAGCGGCCACATCGGCATCCTCGGCGTCGACAAGGACGGCGCCGAGTGGTACCAGGTCACGGTCGGCGGCGCCGACGGCTCGCATCGCGGGCCCGAGGCGGGCCCCGGGCGGATCATCGGCCCGTCGTTCGCCGCCGACGAAGTGCCCGACGTGGTCGAGGCGCTGATCGGCGTCTACCTGGCGCAGCGTGACGCGGGCGAACGTTTCGTCGATTTCGCGCGCCGCATCGGTGTCGAGCCGTTCCGCGCGGCCGCCGACGCGGTGCGCAGCAGCACCGCACAAGCTCGGGAGCAACAGGCATGAAATTCGTTTCCGCAACCGCCGACGACTGGGCCGCCGCCGACGCGGCGAAGATCGCGCCGCGCCAGCTGCTGAGCCCGGCGCAATGGGCCGAGCTCGCGGCGTCCTGGCCCGACGACCTGCCGGTCGGACTGCTGCTCGACAACGACGTCGACGTGCAGGCGCTGCAGCTGCCGTGGCAGCGTTTCGCGACCATCGCGCTGCGCTTCCCGAAATGGACCGACGGCCGCGCCTATTCGCAGGCCCGGTTGCTGCGCCGGCGGCTGCGCTGGCGCGGCGAGCTGCGCGCGGTCGGCGACGTCGTCGTCGACATGGCGCTGCAGCTGTCGCGCACCGGTTTCGACGTCGCGGCGCTGCGCCCGGGGCAGGACCCGGCAGTGGCACGACGCGCGCTGCAGTTCTTCGACGCGCTGCTGCCGGGCTCGTTCTACCAGGGCGATGTGCACGAGCCGCGTCCGCTGTTCCTGCGCACGGAGGCGGCGTGATGGAAGCGTCCGCGATCCGCCTCGACGTTGCCGCCGCGGCCGACGCCGTCGCGCTGCACGCACGGCCGTCGGCCGACTATGCGCAGCGCGAGCAACGCGCCCGCGCGCTGCTGCGCCAGGCGCATGCCGAGTTCGGCGACGCGCTGGTGCAGGCCAGCAGCCTGGGCGTCGAGGACATGGTGCTGACCGATCTGCTGGTCTCCGAAGGCCTGCCGGTGCCGGTGGCCATGCTGGACACCGGCATGCTGCACGTGCAGACGCTGGCGCTGCTTGAGCGCGCGCAGCGGCACTACGCGCGACCTTTCGAGGTCTGGCGGCCAGACGCCGACGCGGTGGCCGCGTTCGTCGCCCGCGAGGGCGATACCCCGATGTACCGCAGCGTCGAGCTGCGCCACGCCTGCTGCGCGCTGCGCAAGCTCGAGCCGCTGGCCCGCATGCTGCATGGCCGGCAGGCGTGGATCGTCGGCCTGCGCCACGAGCAGTCGGCGCAGCGCGGCGCGCTTCAGGCGCGCGCGCTCGACGCCGACGGCCGCACCAAGTTCAGCCCGCTGCTCGACTGGACGCTGGGCGACGTGTGGCATTACGTCGCGCTGAACGCGGTGCCGTACAACCCGCTGCACGATCAGCACTACCCGAGCATCGGCTGCGCGCCGTGCACCCGCGCCGTCGCCGTTGGCGAGGACCAGCGCGCCGGCCGCTGGTGGTGGGAGAACGACGGCGCCAAGGAGTGCGGCCTGCACGTGGCCCCGGCCGCGGTTTCGCCGCGGTCCAACGCATCCACAGGAGACCATGCATGAACGCCCCCATCGACCCGATCCGTCTGCTGCCTTCGATCGACCATCGCCACCTCGACGCGCTCGAGGAGGAAGCGATCTATGTGCTGCGTGAAGTCGCAGGAGCTTTCGAGCGTCCCGCGCTGCTGTTCTCCGGCGGCAAGGATTCGTGCGTCGTGCTGCGGCTGGCCGAGAAGGCGTTCAAGCGTCGCGGCGCCGACGGCCGGCTGCACGGTCGACTGCCGTTGCCGCTGCTGCACGTCGACACCGGACACAACTTTCCCGAGGTCATCGCGTTCCGCGATGCGCTGGTCGCCGCCAGCGGCGACGAGCTTCGCGTCGCGCATCTGGACGATTCGATCGCACGCGGCAGCGTGCGCCTGGCGCATGCGCTGGAATCGCGCAACCCGCACCAGAGCGTGGCGCTGCTGGAGGCGGTCGAGCAGCACCGCTTCGACTGCCTGATCGGCGGCGCGCGGCGCGACGAGGAGAAGGCGCGTGCCAAGGAGCGCATCTTCAGCCATCGCGACAGCTTCGGTCAGTGGAGCCCGAAGGAGCAGCGCCCCGAGCTGTGGTCGCTGTTCAACACCCGGCTGCGTCCGGGCGAGCATTTCCGCACCTTCCCGATCAGCAACTGGACCGAGCTCGACGTCTGGCTGTACATCGCGCGCGAAGCGATCGCGCTGCCCGGCCTGTACTACAGCCACCCCCGCCAGGTGGTGCGTCGCGGCGAGCTGCTGCAGCCGGTGACCGCAGTGACGCCGCCGCGCGACGGCGACCGGGTCGAGACCGTGCAGGTGCGTTTCCGCACCGTCGGCGACATGACCTGCACCTGCCCGGTGGCCAGCGACGCGACCGACGCGGCCGCGGTGATCGCCGAGACCCTGACCGCCACGCTCAGCGAGCGCGGCGCCACCCGCATGGACGACCGCAGCTCCGACAGCGCGATGGAGCGGCGCAAGAAGGAAGGATATTTCTGATGGACCAGCACAACGACTACAGCGGCGAACTGCAGCACAAGGCGCTGCGCTTCCTGACCGCCGGCAGTGTCGACGACGGCAAGAGCACGCTGATCGGCCGCTTCCTGTTCGACAGCCGCGCGATCCTCGCCGACCAGCTCGACGCGCTGCGCGCCAGCGGCGACGAACTCGACCTGGCACGGCTGACCGACGGCCTCGAGGCCGAGCGCGAGCAGGGCATCACCATCGACGTCGCGTACCGCTACTTCGCGACGCCGCGGCGCAAGTTCATCATCGCCGACGCACCCGGACACGAGCAGTACACCCGCAACATGGTCACGGCGGCGGCAGGCAGCGACGCCGCGGTGGTGCTGGTCGACGTCACCAAGCTCGACTTCAGCGCCTTGCAGCTGCTGCCGCAGACCCGGCGCCACAGCCTGCTGGCCCACCTGCTGCGGGTGCCGGCGATCGTGTTCGCGGTCAACAAGCTCGACGCGGTGGCCGACGCACGCGCCGTGTTCGACGCCGTGCGCGACGCGCTGCTGGCGTTCTGCGCCGAGGCCGGCATCGCGCCGGCCGGCATCGTGCCGGTGTCGGCGCTGCGCGGCGACAACGTGGCGCAGCGTTCGCTGGCCTGGGACTGGTGGGACGGCCCGACGCTGCTGCATCTGCTCGAGACCCTGCCTGCGGTGGCCGAGCCGGCCGGCGGCGCGCTGCTGCTGCCGGTGCAGTACGTTGCGCGCGACGACGGCGGCACCGGGCATCAGTCGCGGGTGTTCTGGGGTCGCATCGCGCGCGGCACCGTGCGCGCCGGCGACGCCGTGCGCGTGCACGGCAGCGGCGAGCGCGCCGTGGTGATCGAAGTGCGTCATGCCGGCAGCACGGTCGACGCCGGCGGCGCCGGGCAGTCGGTCGGGCTGGTGCTCGACCGCCAGCTCGACGTGTCGCGCGGCGACTGGCTGGTCGCCGTCGACGAGGCCGCAGCGCACACCGAATTCGACGCCACGCTGGCCTGGCTCGACACCGAGCCGGCGGTTCCCGGGCGCAAGTACTGGCTGCGCCACGGCCACCGCTGGATCGCCGCGCGCATCACCGCGATCGAGGGGCGGCTCGACATCCACAGCCTGGCCGAGCACGCCAGCGACGCGCTGGCGGTCAACGACATCGGCCGTGTGCGCATCCAGGCCCAGGCCGCGTTGCCGCTGCAGCGCTATGCCGACAACCGCGTCGCCGGCGCGCTGATCGTGGTCGATCCGGCCAGCCATCGCACCAGCGGCGCGCTGCTGGTGCGCGAGGCGCTGTGATGGGCCGCGTCGCGTTCATCGGCGCCGGCCCCGGCGCGGCCGACCTGGTCACGCTGCGCGGCGCGCGACTGCTGGCGCAGGCCGACGTGGTGCTGGCCGACGCGCTGATCGACGCCGAGTTCCGCACCCTGGCGCCGCAGGCGCGCTGGATCGAAGTCGGCAAGCGCGGCTTTCGCGCCAGCACCAGCCAGCCGCGGATCAATGCGCTGCTGCGCCGCGCCGCGCGCAGCCACGCGCTGGTCGTGCGCCTCAAGGGCGGCGACCCGAGCCTGTTCGGCCGCCTCGACGAAGAGCTCGAGACCCTGGCCGCCGCCGGCATCGACTGCGAGGTGGTGCCGGGCGTCAGCGCGGCGCTGGCCGCCGCGGCCGACACCCGGAAGCCGCTGACGCGCCGCGGCCGCGCACGCAGCGTCGCCTTCAGCACCGCGATGACCCGCGACGGCGCGCTGCAGGCGCGGCGCGGCGCCGACTCGGAAGTGTTCTACATGGCCGGGCGCCAGCTCGGCGCGCTCGGTCGGGCATTGCGCGACGCCGGCTGGCCGGCCGACACCGCGGTCAGCGTGGTGTCGCGCGCCGGCTGCGCCGACGGCCTGCACAGCAGCCACCGCGTCGACGACCTGGCGCGCGCCGCGCTGCTGCACGCCGGGCGTCCGACCGTGGTCATCGTCGGTGCCGCCGCCGAGCCGCTCGCGGCGGCCGCGCCCGCCGCTGCGCCGACGCTCGCCGCGGCGCCCGATTCCATTCCCCTCGACCGCATCTGAACGTCATGGATCTGCATCTCGACCCCGCCATTCCCGCCGCCGCGCAGCAGCACGGCGACCCGATCGAAACCGACGCGGTGATCGTCGGCGCCGGCCCCGTGGGCCTGTTCCAGGTGTTCGAACTTGGGCTGCTCGACATCAAGGCGCACGTCGTCGACAGCCTGCCGCACCTGGGCGGGCAGTGCATCGAGCTGTACCCGGACAAGCCGATCTACGACATCCCGGCGGTTCCGGTGTGCACCGGGCAGGAGCTGACCGACAACCTGCTCAAGCAGATCGAGCCGTTCCACCCGACCTTCCACCTCGGCCAGGACGTGGTCGCGCTGCAGCGGCGCGACGACGGGCGCTTCGACCTGGCCACCTCCAGGGGCACGCGGTTCGTCACCCGCACGGTGTTCATTGCCGCCGGGGTCGGCAGCTTCCAGCCGCGCACGCTGAAGGTCGACGGCCTGGACGCGTTCGACGGCACGCAGCTGTTCTACCGCGTCAAGGATCCGCTGCTGTTCAAGGACCGCAATCTGGTGGTGGTCGGCGGCGGCGACTCGGCGCTGGACTGGGCGCTGCATTTCGCCACCCACGCCGAGCACCGCGCCGAGAGCGTCACGCTGCTGCACCGGCGCGACGGCTTCCGCGCCGCGCCGGCGTCGGTGGCGAAGATGCACGCGCTGTGCGAGCAGATGGAAATGCAGTTCCTGGTCGGCCAGATCACCGGCTGCGAAGCGCGCGACGGGCGGCTGAGCGAGGTCAAGGTCACCGGAGGCGACGGCGTCACGCGGCGGCTGCCGCTGGACATGCTGCTGGTGTTCTTCGG
>JAJZEB010000089.1 GCA_021805805.1 Pseudomonadota bacterium
CGCGTCGGAGCGCACGTGATCGGTCGCGGCATGCGCGCAACCCAGCAGCGCGACGGCGGCGACGCAGACGCGCGCGGCGTGAAGGGGACGCAGTTTCATCGCGTTGTTCTCCTGGAGCGGGTCAGGCGCCGGGAGCGCCGATGCGCTCGCGCCCAACGTGACCATGGCAACGAGGGCCAGGCGCCGCCGGGTCATGCGTCTGCGCGTGGGCGAGTCGAGCATTTGGAACCCCTTGAAGCGTCTTGCGGCTGATCGATGTCGGATTTATAGATGACCGCTGCCTGAATGTGCTGGCGTTTTGATCCGTCTTGACGGGCGCGCGGATCCACGACGGCATCGCGCGACGGTGGCGTTTTGCGCGCCGAGGCTTGGCGCCGGCATGGTGTTGTTCGACAGGCCCGGCAAAGTGGGCAAGGGCGTTGCGTGCTGATCGGGCGCACGCGATCCGGTCGCAGGCAGCTGTCGGCGCAGAGCACCCCGCTGCGTCAGTTCGCTTCGGTTACCGCGGATCTATGCTTGTCCCAGACGCGACGCGGAGTGCAGCGCATGGCCGACGAACACGACCGGACGCCTTCGGGCGACGACGACAGCGGACGCAAGCCACGGATCGATCCGAAGGCGCGCATCCATCTCGGTTACTGGCTGCTGGCGGCCGTGGTGCTGACCCTGCTGCAGACGCTGTGGAGCGGCGCCCGTCGAGCTGAGACGGTGCCGTACAGCCGCTTCGAGACCCTGCTGCAGCAGGGTCGCCTGAGCGATGTGCGCATCGACGCACAGACGCTGACCGGAACCGTCAAGGCCGGCGATCCGGGGCAGCCGGCCAGACAGGTCGTCGCGGTGCGGGTCGACCCGCAACTGGCGGCCCAGCTGCAGCGCTACGGCGTGCGCTACGCGCAGGTCTACCAGAGCGCCTGGGTGTCCGAACTGCTGTCGTGGGTCGTTCCGGCGCTGGCTTTCTTCGGCGTCTGGTTCTTCATGGTGCGGCGCTTCACCGAGCGGACCGGTGGCGGTCTGGGCGGCGGCTTCATGGCCATCGGCAAAAGCCGCGCCAAGGTCTACATGGAAAACAGCACCGGGGTGACCTACGCCGACGTGGCCGGCGTCGACGAGGCCAAGGATGAACTGAAGGAAGTGGTCGACTTCCTGAAGGATCCGGTCGGCCATGGTCGCCTGGGCGCGCGCGCGCCGAAGGGGATCCTGCTGGTCGGCCCGCCGGGAACCGGCAAGACCCTGCTGGCGCGCGCAGTGGCCGGCGAGGCCGGGGTGCCGTTCTTCTCGATCAGCGGGTCTGAGTTCGTCGAGATGTTCGTCGGCGTCGGCGCGGCGCGGGTGCGCGATCTGTTCGAGCAGGCGAGGGCGAAGGCGCCGGCGATCATTTTCATCGACGAACTCGACGCGCTGGGCCGAGCGCGTGGCGCCGCGCCGCTGGGCGGCGGCCACGACGAGAAGGAACAGACGCTGAATCAGCTGCTGGTCGAGCTCGACGGCTTCGACCCGAGTTCGGCGCTGGTCATCCTGGCCGCGACCAATCGTCCCGAGATCCTCGACCCGGCGCTGCTGCGCGCCGGACGCTTCGACCGCCAGGTGCTGGTCGACCGCCCGGACAAGGTCGGACGCGTGCAGATCCTGCAGGTGCACGTGCGACGCATCCGCCTGGACGCGGCGGTCAGCCTCGACGACGTGGCCGCGCTGACGCCGGGTTTTTCCGGGGCCGACCTCGCCAACCTGGTCAACGAGGCCGCGCTGCTGGCCACGCGCGAGGGCGCGGCCAGCGTCGGCATGGGGCATTTCACGCGCGCGATCGAGCGCATCGTGGCCGGGCTGGAGAAACGCAACCGGCTGCTCAACCCGCGCGAGCGGGAAATCGTCGCGCACCACGAAATGGGGCACGCGCTGGTCGCCATGTGCCTGCCCGGATCCGACGTCGTGCACAAGGTTTCGATCATTCCCCGCGGCATCGGCGCGCTGGGCTACACCATCCAGCGCCCGACCGAAGACCGCTACCTGATGACCCGCGACGAACTGCAGAACAAGATGGCGGTGCTGATGGGCGGGCGTGCCGCCGAGCACCTGGTCTACGGACATTGGTCGACCGGCGCGGCCGACGACCTGGCCAAGGTGACCGACATCGCGCGCAGCATGGTGACGCGCTACGCGATGGTCGACGCGCTGGGTCAGGTGGCGCTCGACGACAGCGTACCTTCGATGCTCGGTGCGCCCGCGCTGCCGACACCTCGCGCCTACAGCGAACAGACCGCGCGCGAGGTCGATTGCGCGGTGCGCGATCTGGTCGGTGCCGCGCTGGCCCGCGCAGAGGACCTGCTGCGCGCGCACCGCGCGGAGCTCGAAGGCGGCGCGCAGCGGCTGCTCGAGCAGGAGACCTTGACCCGGGCCGAGCTCAAATCCCTGTTCGGCACGGTGTCGGCGCAATCCGGGGACGCGCCGGACGCGCTAAGCTCGACATAGGTTCGCGCTGCGGGCAAGCACAAGGAGAGCGACGATGCGCATCCACGTTGCAGGAAGGCTGGGCGCAGCTGCGTCGATCCTGTTGCTCGGCGGTTGTGCGTCGCTGCTGCCGCGCGGCGCCGCGCGCACCGACCGGCCCTGGGGGAGCTACGCGCAGGCGCACGCAGCGTATGCGGCGATCATCCCCTACGTGACCACGCTGGCCGCGCTGCGCAGTCGCGGAGTCGATCCCGACAGCACGCCGAACGTGCAGTTGCTGAGTTACGCGGACATTCTGCGCGACCTGGTTCCTGCCGGGGGCGACGGTGTTGCGCTGGACCGCGGGATCCGCGACTGCCTGCGCGAGCAGCAGCTCTGCGTCGGCTACGCGATTGCTCAGCGCCACGTTGAAAACCGTCGAATCGGCAATTTCTGGGCCGATTTCCTGAATTTCCGGCGTGAAACGCGAACTCGAGGATGGCAGTACCGGATGCTGGTTCTGAGCGTCAATGGCCGGATCGTGTACAAGACCTGGGGGGGCGAGCCGCATATCGCGCAAGATTCGATCGAGCGTAACCCGCTCGGCCCCTTGCAAAGCATCGGCGATACGGTCGTGCGAAGGTTTTGAAGCCGCAAAGCACAAGCGTCTGCTCTGCGTCAATACCGCAGACGTGGGGATGTGCATAATTGTTGCATGCTGTGAACAATCGGAGCAGCCATGGCGGGCAGCGCGAACGCGGATGCGGCGCGGGTGTTGATCGTCGACGACCATCCTCTGGTGCGTCGAGGGATTGCCAGCGTGATCGATGCCGAACCGGATCTGCGCGTCTGCGCCGAAGCCGACAGCATTGCCGAGGCGCTGTCGCGGATACGCGCCAAGACTCCGGACCTGGTCATCGTCGACCTGTCGCTGGCCGACGGCAGCGGGCTCGAATTGGTCAAACGCGTGCGTGCGCAGGACTCGGCGCTGAAGATCCTCGTCTGTTCGATGCATGACGAACAGCTGTTCGCGCCGCGCGCGCTGGCCGCCGGGGCCAACGGCTACATCGGCAAGGAGCAGGCCACCGAGCACGTGGTCGATGCGGTGCGCCACGTGCTTGCCGGCCGCACCTGGCTGAGCAAGGACATGACCGAGCGCGCGCTCGGCGGAATGTCGCGGGGCGCGCCGGACTTTGCGCGCAACCCGATGGCCGCGCTCAGCGACCGAGAACTCGAAGTGTTCGAGCTCATCGGGCGGGGCTACGGCCCGTCACAAATCGCCGAGCAGATCCACCTCAGCGTGAAGACCGTCGAGACGCATCGGGAAAAGATCAAGCGCAAGCTCGGTCTTCGCACCGGAGTGGAATTGACGCGACGTGCCTTGCAATGGGTGACCGATGGCGGTTGATGCGCCATCGCGGTGGTGGGCGCGCGGTCGCGCCCACCATGCCGGCCTTACTCGGTGACCTTGGCCGCTGCCAGCAGCTTGCTCTGGTAGGCCTGGATTTCCTCGCGCTGCAGTTCCTGCTCGATTTGCGGCCTGAGCTGGTCGAGGGTCGGCGGCGTTGCCGGACGCGTCGCGTCGAGCTTGATGATGTGCCAGCCGAACTGGGTGTGGACCGGCTTGGCGGTGTACTGACCGACTTTCAGGTGCTCCAGCGCGTCGCCGAAGGCGGGAACGAAGTTGCCCGGAGTCGACCAGCCGAGCTTGCCGTCGTTGGCCGCCGATGCAGTGTCCTTCGAATACTTCTTCGCCAGTTCGCCGAACTTGGCCCCTTTGTTCAGTTGGGCGATCACTTCGTCGGCCTGCTTTTCTGTCGGCACCAGAATGTGCTGGGCTTCATATTCAGTGCTGCCGAACGCCTTGGTGAACTCAGCGTACTTGGCCTGCACTTGCGCGTCGCTCACCGGGTGCGCCTTCAGGTACTCGCCGAGCAGGGTGCGGATCAGCACGTCGTCGTGCGTCATCCGGATTTCCTCGCGCACTTCCGGGCGCTTGGCGATCCCTTCCTTCTCGGCCTGCTGCACGATGACTTCGCGCAGGATCAACTGCTTCTTGATCTGTTCCTTCATCTGCGGCGTCAGCGGCTGGCCGCTGCGCTTGGCCATGCTGGTGGCGATGTTGTCGAGCAGCGCTTCGGGAATCGGCTTGCCGTTGACGACGGCCGCGTTCTGCGCGTGCGCCAACGGGGAGAGCAATGCCAGCGCGATCGCGGCAGGCAGGAGTTTGGATCGGACTTTGGTCATGGCGGCAAGAATTGGTCAAAGGGATCACGCGCGGCGTCAGCGACGGCGTTGCGTGCGTGCTTCGGTCGCTCCGGTGACTTCGCCGGGCGCCCGCAATTGCAGCGTCAAAGCGTGGATTTCATCGGGGAACATCGAGGCCAGGGCATCATACACGAGGCGGTGTCGAGCCGGCCGTGATTGCCCGCTGAAACGAGCGCTAATCAAGGTGACATGGAAATGACTGCCGTCGACGTCGAATCCGGCATGCCCATGGTGCGCGGCCGAGTCGTCGCTGACCTCGATCCGCTCGGGGTCGAGCGCGGCGCGCAGCAACGCCGCGATGCGCTCGGCGCGGCGCATCAATTGCCCTGGGCCGGAAGCTCGCGCGCGATCAGCAACGACTGCACGATCGCGAACACCACGGTCAGCGCCAGGCTTCCGAACAGCTTGAAATCGACCCAGGTCGCGGTCGGGTAGTGGAACGCGACCCACAGATTGGCCACTCCCATGATCGTGAAATACACCGCCCACGACCAGTTCAGCCGCGTCCACGCGCGCTCGGGCAGTTCCATCTGGCTGCCCAGCAGCGACTGCACCAGGTTGCGCCGCCACAGCAGCTGGCCGCCGACCAGCGCCGCGGCGAACAGCCAGTACAGCACCGTCGGCTTCCACTTGATGAACGCTTCGTCGTGCAGTGCCAGCGTCGCTCCGCCGAAGACGACGATGACGACCAGGCTGACCCACAGCATCGGCTCGACGCGACGGCCGCGCAGCCACAGCCAGCCGATCTGGCCGAAGGTGGTCGCGATCGCCACCGCAGTGGCCACGTAGATGCCGCCGAACTTGAAAGCGACGAAGAAAAGGATGATCGGCAGGAAATCGAAAAGCAGCTTCATTGCGCCATTATCCGCCGAGTCCGTCGTCGTGGTCATCGGCGGCGAAATCCAGCGCCGCCGAATTGATGCAGTAGCGCAAGCCCTGCGGCTGTGGTCCGTCGGGGAAGACGTGGCCGAGATGCGCGTCGCAGGCGGCGCACAACACCTCGGTGCGCAGCATGCCGTGGCTGCGGTCGGCGCGCTCGCGCAGCGCGCCGGGGCTGGCCGGCGCAGTGAAGCTGGGCCAGCCGCTGCCCGAGTCGTACTTGGTCGTCGACGCGAACAGCGGTGCTCCGCAGCACACGCAGCGGTAATTGCCGTCGGCATGGTGGTCCCAGTACTTGCCGCTGAATGGCGGCTCGGTCGCGCTGCAGCGCGTGACCTGGTACTGCTCCGGGCTGAGGCGGCGGCGCCAGTCGGCGTCACGGGAGTCGTCTTGCATGGGAAGGCCTCGCATGAGGGCGGTGAAGTGGTCAGCTCGAACACGACAGCGCCGCCGGCGGCGCATCGGCAGGCGGCGGCGCGGCCAGTGCGGCGTGCGCAGGGGTGTCGGCGAACGGCGCGCGCAGTGCGTCGAGCAGATTTTGTGCCGGCGCGAAATCTCCGCGCTCGGCCGCGGCGATCGCGTCTTGCGCCAGGTGATGCCGAAGCACGATGCGCGGATTGACCCGGTCCATCGCGGCGCGTCCGTCGCCTCCGGCGCGCTGGCGCGCTCGCCAGCGCTGCAGCCAGGAGTCGAATTCGGGCTCGCAGGCGGCGAACTGCGCGCGCAGCGCGTGCGGCACCGCGCCATCGACGGTCTGCCCGAGCAGACGGAAGCTCAGCGTCCAGTCGGCGCGAGCGCGCCGCAGCAGTTCGATCCAGCCGCGCGCCAGTTCGTCGTCGCCGGGTCGTGTCCGCGACAGTCCGAGGCGCGCAGCGATGCGCCGTCGCCAGGCATGCTCGAAGCGATCGCCGAAGCTGTCGAGCACCGCGCGCACCGACGTTGCGTCGGCGTGCAGCAACGGGCGCAGCGCAGCCGCCAGGGCGTGCAGATTCCAGTGCACCGCAGCGGGCTGGTTGCGCCAGCTGTAGCGGCCGTCGCGGTCGCTGGTGTTCGGGGTGTAGTCGGGGTCGAAGGCGTCGACGAACCCGAACGGACCGTAATCGAGCGTCCAGCCGAGCATCGACAGGTTGTCGGTGTTCAGCACACCGTGCACGAAGCCGACCGCCTGCCACGCTGCGACCAGCTCTGCGCTGCGCTGCACGACGCGCTGCATCAGCGCCAGCGCCGGGTCGTCGGCGGCGGCGCAATCGGGCTCGAAGTGCTCGATCCACCAGTGCAGAAGGCGGCGCAGCGAATCGTGCTGACCGCTGTGTGCGAAATGCTCGAAGTGCCCGACCCGAACGAAGCTCGGCGCAAGCCTGGTCACGATCGCGGCGCGCTCGACGCGCTCGCGCTGGACCGCCAGCGGCGAATCGACCAGGCACAGCGCGCGCGTCGTCGGGATGCCCAGATGCCACATCGCTTCGCTGCACAGGAACTCGCGCAGCGACGAGCGCAGCACCGCGCGACCGTCTCCGAAGCGCGAGTACGGCGTGCGTCCGGATCCCTTGAGCTGCACTTCCCATGCATCGTGGCCGGAGTTTTGCGTCGCGTCGGGCGCGGCGAAACTGCCGAGCAGGTGCGCACGGCCGTCGCCAAGCTGCCCTGCCCAGTTGCCGAACTGGTGCCCGGCGTAGACCGTGGCCAGCGTGGTTCCGTCGGGTCCGGATCGATTGCCGGCGAAGACTTCGGCCCATTCGGCGCGCGCCACCGCGTCGCACGGCGCGTGCAGGCCGAGCAGCCGCGCGGCGTCGACGCTGACCAGCCGCAAGCTGGGTTGCGGCAGGCCCTGCGGAATCAGCTCGGTGTAGAACTCGGGGCCGAGCGCGCGCATCGGCTGCCGCGGCAGCGCGAGCCCGACTTCCCATTGCGTGCGCGCGTCCATACCCGCGATTGTCGCGGCGGGCCCGAACCCCCTGCGTCGGTGAGGGTACCCGGGCGCCGCGCGTCAGCCCCCCGGACTGCTGCGGCCGATCCGTGCGGCAAGCTCGCCGACGATGCCGCGACGGAACAAAAGCACGCACAGAACGAAAATCGCGCCGATGACGATGCTGACCGAATCGTTGAGCTGCTGGAACCAGGCCACGCCGGTCAGGTGCACCAGCGCTCTGGCGATGGTTCCCATCTTGTCCTCGAGCACGGTGATCAGCAGCGCACCGACGACCGGGCCGAAATCGGTTCCCAGGCCACCGACCAGGGTCATCAGAATGACCAGCCCGGAGGTCGCCCAGTGCACGTCGTCGAGGGTTTCGAAGCCCATCACCAGCGCCTTCAGCGCGCCGGCCAGTCCGGCGAACACGGCCGACAGCACGAACACCGCGATGCGGTAGCGGGTCGCGTCGTAGCCCAGCGACACAAGGCGCTGGTTGTTCTCCCGTCCGGCGTGCAGGATCTGGCCGAACGGCGAGCGGCTGATGCGGCGCAGGAACCACCAGCTCAAGGCCACGATCACGAGCACGACTTCGTACATGACGCGGTCGGATTGCAGCGAAAGGCCGAACAGGCTGCCGCGGGGAATTCCCTGCAGCCCGTCCTCGCCACCGGTGAACTGCGCTTGCAGAAAATAGAAATAGACGATCTGCGCCAGCGCCAATGTGATCATCGAGAAATAGATGCCGTGCCGACGCGCGGCCAGCAGCGCCATCACCAGCCCGATCAACGCCGCGACCGCGACTCCGGCCAGCAATCCCAGCGGGGTCGGCCAGTGCCATTGCGCCAGCGCCTGGCCGGCGACGTAGCCTGCGCTGCCGAACAGCGCCGCATGGCCGAACGAGATCAGGCCGCCGTACCCGGCGAGCAGGTTGAATGCGCAGGCCAGCAGTGCGAAACACATGACGCGCATTCCCAGCACCGGGTACAGCCCGAGCCACGGCGCCACTGCGACCAGCGCCAGCAGCAGCCACGCCAGCAGGACGCGTGGTGCCGCCTGCGAGGCCGCGCTCATCGCGACCTCCCGAACAGCCCGGCCGGGCGCACGGTCAGCACCAGCGCCATCAGGATGAACACCACGGTGCTGGAGATCGGCGCGTAGATGACCTTGGTCAGGCCCTCGACCACGCCCAGCGCGAGCCCGGAGACGATCGCGCCGACCACCGATCCCATGCCGCCGATGACCACGATCGCGAACACGGTGATGATCAGGTTCGACCCCATCAGCGGCGAGACCTGGATCACCGGCGCCGCGAGCACGCCGGCCAGCGCCGCCAGCGCGGCGCCGAAACCGAAGGTCAGCGTGACCAGCAGCGGCACGTTGATGCCGAAGCACTGCACCAGCGCCGGGTTCTCGGTGCCTGCGCGCAGGTAGGCGCCGAGCCGGGTGCGCTCGATCAGCGCCCAGGTCCCGACGCACAGCACGATCGACGCCAGCACGGCGAAGGCGTGGTAGACGGGCAGATACATGAATCCCAGGTTCAGCACACCGCCGAGCTGCGCCGGCGGGTTGTACGGCTGGCCGGCGACGCCGAAGATCGAGCGGAACAATCCCTGCAGCAGCAGCGTCAGGCCGAAGGTCAGCAGCAGGCCGTAAATCGGATCCATGCCGCGAATCCGGCGCAGCATCAGCCGTTCGATCAGCATGCCGACGACGGCAAGCGCCGCCGGCGCGAGCAGCAGCATCCACCAGTAGCTCAGTCCGGCGTACTGGCCTCCGATCCAGGCCAGCATCGCGCCCATCATGAAGAACGCGCCATGGGCGAAATTGACCACGTCCATCAGGCCGAAGATGACTGCCAGCCCGAGCGAGAGCATGGCGTAGAACGCGCCGTTGACCAGTCCGAGGACCAGCTGGCCGAGCAGCAGCGGCAACGGAAAACCGAACAGTTCAGTCAAGCACGACCTCTTTGCAGTGCGACAGGGGACGCAGGGCTGCCGCGGCGACGCATGGCGCCGCGGCGCGGCAGCACCGCGATTTACTTCACCATCGGGCAACCGTAGTCGGCGATCGGTCCGAAGGCGTCGGCGCCGGGGATCTTCTGCACGATGTTGTAGTAGTCCCACGCTTCCTTGGACTGCGCCGGGCTCTTGACTTGCGCCAGGTACATGTCGTGGATCATCAGCCCGTTGGGCGCCAGGTAGCCGCCGTGCATGAAGTCGTCGTTGACCTTCATCTTGTGCAGCTCGGCCATGACCTTGGCGCTGTCGGTCGTCCCGGCAGCTTTGACCGCCTTCAGGTAGGTCGTGACGGCCGAGTAGTCGCCCATCTGCGCGAACGTCGGCATGGCGTGCATCTGCGCGTAGAAGCGCTTGGACCACGCGCGCGACGCCGGGTCCTGGTTCCAGTACCACGGCGTGGTCAGGTACAGGCCCTGCGCCGACTGCAGCCCGATGCTGTGGATGTCGGTGAGGAACAGCAGCAGGCCGGCCAGTTTCATCGTCTTGGTGACGCCGAACTGCGTGGCCTGCTTGATCGAATTGACCGAGTCGCCGCCGGCGTTGGCAAGGCCGAGAACCTGTGCCTTGGACGCCTGCGCCTGCAGCAGGTACGAGGAGAAGTCCGACGACGCCAGCGGCGCGTAGACCTGGCCGACGACTTCGCCGCCGTTGGCCTTGACGACCTTGGCTGCATCCGACTCGAGCGACTTGCCGAACACGTAGTCGGCAGTCAGGAAGTACCACTTCTTGCCGCCTTTCTTGACGATCGCAGCGGCGGTGCCGCGGGCCAGCGCGGTGGTGTTGTACGCGTACATCACGGTGTACGGATTGCACATCTTGCCGACGATCGCCGACGAGCCACCACCGACATCGAACATCGGCTTCCTGTATTGCCCTGCGACGCGTTCCATGGCGATCGCGGTGGCGCTGTTGGTCCCGGCCACCAGCATGTCGACGCCGTCCTGGGTGAAGTACTCCTTGGCCTTGCCTGCGGCCAGATCGGGCTTGTTCTGGTGGTCGAAGGTCATCAGCTCGATCTTGCGCCCGAGCACCGTGCCGCCGAAGTCCTTGATCGCCATCTTGATTGCCGCTTCGCCGCCGGGGCCGTCGAGCGCCGAATAGACGCCCGACATGTCGGTGATGAAGCCGATTTTCACCGGCGCCGCGGCGTGCGCCGAGGCCATGCCGAAGCCCAGCGCGATGCTGGCGGCGACGAGGGTCCTGGACAGTTTCATTCGAGTCTCCTGAGTCTTCGAGTTGGACAGGTCAAACACCGAGCAGGCGAGCGAGCTGCTCGCGCCTGTGCGGCAAGTCGTCGCGCGCGAACTGCTCGATGATGCGTCCGCGTTCCATGACGTAGAAATCATCGGCCAGCTTCGCCGAGAAGTGGAAGTTCTGCTCGACCAGCAGGATCGAGAAGCCGCGGTCGCGCAGCGCCGAGATGGCGCGCCCGAGCGCTTGCACGATGACCGGTGCCAGACCCTCGGAAATCTCGTCGAGCAGCAGCAGCCGAGCTCCGGTGCGCAGGATTCGCGCCAGCGCCAGCATTTGCTGTTCGCCGCCCGAAAGGCTGCTTCCCGGTGCGTTGGCGCGCTCCTTCAGGTTCGGGAACAGGGCATCGATCTCGTCCAGGCTCAGGCCGCGAAAACCGGTGCGCAGCAATGGCGGCAGCAACAGGTTCTCGCGCGTGCTCAGGCTGGCGAAGATTCCGCGTTCCTCGGGGCAATATCCGACCCCGAGCGAGGCGATGCGGTGTGGAGGTACCCGTTCCAGGTCGTGGCCGAACACGCGGACGCTGCCGCGCCGCGCGCTGGTCAGCCCATGATCGCGCGCAACGTGGTGCTGCGCCCGGCACCGTTGCGACCGAGCAGGCAGACGGTCCTGCCGACCGGAACCTGCAGGTCGACGCCGTGGAGGACGTGCGATTCGCCGTACCAGGCGTTGAGCTCGCGCACGTCGAGCGCAAGCTCGCTTGTGCCGGCGCTTGTCGCCGGCTGCGACGCGATGGCGTCGCCGTGCGCCGTGGTCATGAGACGACCCTCCTCGCTGCGCTCGACTCCCCGGGGGAGTCGAGCACGGCTTCGGAGCGGCCGTGCGCCGTGCTCATGAGACGACCCTCCTCGCTGCGCTCGACTCCCCGGGGGAGTCGAGCACGGCTTCGGAGCGGCCGTGCGCCGTGCTCAT
>JAJZEB010000090.1 GCA_021805805.1 Pseudomonadota bacterium
TGGCACAATCGGCAAGAGTTGTTTACTGCCCGGCTCGATGCGCTTAGCCGAATCGGCCGACGGAACTCCAGCCCGAGCCGAACCGCCGATGCCCCCACCGCTCCTGATCCGCCTGCGCGGCCGGCACGCCGGCAGGTTCGCGTCGGCCGCGGTGGTCTGCCTGCTGTGGGTCGGCGCCAGCGCGCTGCAGCTTCTGATCTTCGGTGCTTGGAAGCCGGTGCATGCGTACACCGACCTGCGCGCCGGGTTGCGGCTGTTCGCGGTCCTTGCGCTGGGCTGGCCCGCGGCGGTCGGCCTGTGGTCCGGCAGCCTGTTGTGCAGCGCGCTGGGATGGGGTCCGCGGCTGAGCGCCGCAGCGGCCTTGCTGCGCGCGCTGCTGTCGGGTCTGGCCCCTGTGGCCGCATGGCGCGTCAGCGCGGCGCCGTTGCGGCTGCAAGCCGACCTGCGCGGCCTGCGTCTGTCGCATCTGCTCGCGTTGACGCTGGTCAGTGCGCTGTTCTGGGATGTTCCCGATGCGGTGCTGCTGCAGCACTACGACGCTGTGCGCATCGCGCCGTCGCTGCTCGGTCTGCGCTTGCTGGTCAACGTCGCCGCCACGTTGGCGCTGCTTTATTTCGGCAGCTTCGCGGGCCGCCTGTATCTGCGGCGCCTTGCGCGACGCGCGGTGCGTGACGGGTGCTGAGAGACCGCGGACAGAAGGGACGCCGGCGGGCGTTCTGAGCGCGCAGCAGTTGCCGACGGCTCGAAGCAGAGCCGGCGTGAGCCCGACGCGCTCACGCCGGCTTTGCCGTCGCGCTCACGACCGCTGCGCTGCCGCGCTCACCGCGCTTTCGCGGCATCGGGCCTACAGTTCCGACCATGGTCGCAGCCGCTGTCTCAGGCCCGGCCATCGATGCCGATGAACCCAGACGCCCCCCCCGCATTCCGTGCCCGCGCCCATGCGCCGATCGGCATCGCGCTGCTCGGCGCGCTGGCCTTGTCCGCTTGCGGAGGTCACGGCGACCGCACCGACCCGGCACCTGCCCAAGCACCCGCCGCGCAAGCTCCGGAACCCTCGGCGCCGCGCCCAGCGCGCGATTCGATGACCGCGGGACAGCCTCGTGGTCCTGCTTCCGCCCACGCCACCCGTCCGGCAAGCGCGCCCAGGTACAGCCCGGCTTCCGCCCCGGCGCAGCCGCTCAGCCACGGCCCGGCATCCACCCCGGCGCGGCCGCTCAGCCACGGCCCGACATCCAGCCCGGCGCGGGTGCCGCTCAGGCTCGGCGGCCCGACATCCACCCCGGCGCAACCGCTCAGCCACGGCCCGGCTTCCAGCCCGGCGCGGGTGCCCTGGCTCGGCGGCCCGACATCCACCCCGGCGCGGCCGCTCAGCCACGGCCCGGCTTCCAGCCCGGCGCGGGTGCCGCTCAGGCACGGCCCGACATCCGCCCCGGCGAAGGCGCCCAGGCACGGCCCGGTCTCCGGCTCCGCAGATCATCCGCCGCCAATACCGAAACCCGCCCCGCGTGCGCACACGAACCCCTACGAGGTCATCCGCCAGGCCAAGCCACCGGTCGAGGCCAAGCCCGCCGCCGACAGCACGGCGCAGCAGCACGGCGCACCACGCGGCCTGGCCAATCACTGCCTGTCGTGTGCGATCAACGCCATCACACAACTGCTGCTGCATGACGCTGCGATACGCAACGAACTCGCAATCACCCGCCCGCAGCTTGCGCTCGCTGCACTGGCCAACGCATATGCCTCGCCGCATGTCGACGCCAACGCGCTCGATCGCGTCTACGAACGCTACCTGAACGGCATCTACGCGCTGCTGCTCCCTTGCGCGATCCGGCCCGGCGATACGATCTCTGCGGTCGATCTGTGGAGCCAGCACCGATGCGGACTCGGCCTGCAGCAGCAGACGGTGCTCGACGATGCGCACGATGCCATCCCCGACGCGCTGGCCGCTGGTGTGCGGGCATTCTCGTTCGCGCTCCCCGCGCCCTTCCCCGAATTTCCCGATTCGTTCGCGAACTCGAACACAGGAGGCTACGCCAGCTTCGTCGAACTTCCCGAACGCGAACGCCTGCTCGGCCTCGTCGTGCAAACCGGCAACCACTACGTCGCCTACCTGCAGCAGCACGGCCGCTGGTGGCTTGCCAACGACAGCAACGTCCGTCCGGTGAGCGTGAAGCGGCTCGAAGACACCCTTGTCGGCACGGGCGAAACCGGAATCGAGCTGGCGCTGTACGCGCCCTGAACACCCGCGGCGTCAGCCTCCGGCGTCGCGCAGCAACTGCTCGCGCCGCAGCAGCGACGGGAACGCGCGCATCCACAGCGCCACCACCAGCAGCGTGCCGATGCCGCCGAGCGCCGCCGCGCCGACCGCGCCGAACCACGCTGCGGTGACGCCCGACTCGAACTCGCCGAGCTGGTTCGACGCGCCGACGAACAGCGCATTGACCGCATTGACGCGGCCGCGAAGCGCCTCGGGTGTCTGCAGCTGCACCAGGGTGCCGCGAATCACCACGCTGACATTGTCGGCCGCGCCGAGCACGACCAGCGCCGCAAGCGACAGCGGCAGCGCGCGCGAAAATGCGAACACCAGCGTGGCCACTCCGAACAGCGCCACGGCACCGAACATCACGGCACCGGCGCGACGCTGCAGCGGATGGCGCCCGAGCCACGCGGCGGTGGCCAGCGCGCCGAGCGCCGGCGCCGCGCGCAGCAAGCCCAGGCCCCACGGCCCGCTGTGCAGGATGTCGCGCGCGTAGATCGGCAGCAGCGCGGTGGCGCCGCCGAGCAGCACCGCGAACAGGTCCAGCGAAATCGCGCCCAGCACGTCGCGCTCGCTGCGGATGTAACGCACGCCGTCGAGCATCGCGTGCAACGTCAGCGGCGCACGCTGGCGCATCGCCGGCAGCGCGCCCATGCCCAGCAGCAGCACGATGCCCGCGGTGTCGGTCGCCGCGTTCAGCGCATAGGACCAGCCGGCACCCAGCGCATAGGCGAAGCCGCCGAGCGCCGGGGCGACGATGGTCGCGGTCTGCGTCGAAGACGACGACAGCGCGACGGCCTGCGCCTGCTGCGCCTTCGGCACCAGCATCGGCAACATCGCCTGCAGCGCCGGAGTGTCGAACGCACGTGCCGCGCCGATCGCCACCGACGCGGCGAGCAGCAGCGCGCGGCTCGGCTGCAGCCCCCAGTGCAGGCTGGCGGCCAGCAGCGCCGCCGCCACCAGCGCCTGCAGCGCCATGCTCGCGGCGGCGATTGCGCGCCGGTCGACGCGGTCGGCCAGGCTGCCTGCGGGAAGCATCAGCAACGCGCGCGGCGCGAACTGCAGCAGACCGATCAGGCCGAGATCGAACGCGCTGGAAGTCAGCGCGTACATCTGCCAGCCGATCGCCACACTGGCGATCTGGTAGCCGGAGGTCAGCAGCACGCGCGCCAGCCAGAAGCGGCGAAACGCAGGCTGGCGCCAGAGAGGAATCGGCGATCGGTCCATCGGAAGGCGCAGATTATTGCACCTGTGTAAGTAAACTGTCGGGCCGAAGTCCTTACGATTCAGGGTTTACCCGGAGTCGACGGGACATAGAGGAGATGACAACCATGACGCAAGACCGCATCGAATGCGCAGCGCTGCGCTCGAGGATCATGCCGGCGGAAGCTGCCGCGGCATTGATCGAACCGGGTTCCACGCTGGGCTTGAGCGGATTCACCGGTTCGGGCTATCCGAAAGCCGTGCCGATGGCGCTGGCCGCGCGCATGGAAGCGCAGCGCGCCGCCGGCAACCCGCTGCGCGTGCGGGTGTGGACCGGCGCGTCGACCGGACCCGAACTCGACGGCGCACTGGCCCGTGCCGACGGAATCGAGTTCCGCCTGCCGTACAACTCCGACCCGATCGCGCGCGAAAAAATCAACCGCGGCACGATGGAGTACTTCGACATGCACCTCAGCCAGGTCGCGCCGATGGCCTGGCAAGGTTTCCTCGGCCCGCTGGATACCGCGGTGGTCGAGGTTTCGGGAATCCGCGAAGACGGGTCGCTGGTTCCGTCGTCGTCGGTCGGCAACAACAAGACATGGCTGGACCGCGCCAAGCGCGTGATCCTCGAAGTCAACGCCTGGCAGAACCCGGCGCTCGAAGGCATGCACGACATCTATTACGGCACCGCGCTGCCGCCGCACCGCGTGCCGATCCCGCTGCTGCGTCCCGACGACCGCATCGGCGAGGCGTACCTGCGCTGCGATCCGGACAAGATCGTGGCCATCGTTCCGACGCACGCTCCCGACCGCAACCTTCCGTTCGCCAAACCCGACGGCGCCGCAGCGGCGATCGCCGGCCACCTGCTCGAATTCCTGCGCCACGAAGTCGCGCGCGGTCGCCTGCCGCCGAACCTGCTGCCGCTGCAGTCGGGCGTCGGCAACATCGCCAACGCCGTGCTGTCGGGGCTGCTCGACAGCCCGTTCGACGACATGACCGCGTACACCGAGGTGATCCAGGACGGAATGATCGACCTGCTGCGCGCCGGCAAGCTGCGCCTGGCGTCGGCCACCGCGTTCTCGCTCAGCCCCGAGGCCGCCGCGGCGATCAACGCCGACATGGCCAGCTTCCGCGACAAGATGATCCTGCGCCCGCAGGAAATCAGCAATCATCCCGAGCTGATCCGCCGCCTGGGCTGCATCGCGATGAACGGACTGATCGAGGCCGACATCTACGGCAACGTGAACTCCACGCACGTCATGGGCTCGCGGATCCAGAACGGCATCGGCGGCTCGGGCGACTTCGCGCGCAACGCCTACGTGTCGATTTTCATGACGCCGTCGACCGCCAAGGGCGGGGCGATCTCGGCCATCGTGCCGCAAGCCAGCCACGTCGACCACATCACCCAGGACGTGCAGGTCATCGTCACCGAGCAGGGCCTGGCCGATCTGCGCGGACTGAGCCCCAAGCAACGCGCGCGGGTCATCATCGACAACTGCGCGCACCCGGACTTCCGCGGCCCGCTCGACGACTATTTCCGTCGCGCGCGCGAGCACTCGTACGGACTGCAATCGCCGTCGCTGCTCGACGAAGCGCTGTCGTGGCACCAGCGCTACGTGCGCACCGGCTCGATGCGCGCGTGACGCGCCGCGGCGGCATCACGGCCGCCTGACGCCGCCGGCGCGCTCCGGCGCGCGCCGCATTCACACCGCGCCACTCCCCCGGTGCGGACAATCGTCTGCAGCCTCGCACGGCGGAGTGCGGCCCCCGGCCGGCACGTCGCGTGCGAGCCATGCAGGCAGACGGCGCGCAGCGCCCCGGGGGCACACCATGGGTTCGATCAGCGCGCTCAGCGCGGCACTCGGAGCGCCGGCCGGGCTCGGCGCACCCACTCCCGGCGCGCAGGGTTCGCGCTCGGCGGCAAGCACGCTGGACTTCGCCCCCGCACCGCGTGCCGCATTCGGCGAAGCCGTGGTGCTGTCGCTGCGCATGTCCGGAATCGACACCAGCGCGTCGACCGCCGCGTCGGGCAACGCGCTGGCGCTGGCGCTGTTCGTCGATGCGCTGCTCGGCGCGCTGCACCAGCAATTTCACCTGGCCCCGCGCGACACCCTGCAGGCGCTGATCCTGCCGGTGGCCGCGGCCGTCGGCAGTCCGGCGCTGGGCACCCTGCAACAGCACTTCGACGCACTGCTGGGCAACGCCGGCGGGCCGGCGCGGCTCGGCAGCTTCCTGCATACGATGGCCGCTCAGGTCGGCGGCGCGGCGCCGGCCGCCGGCATGGCGTTCAGCGCGCATGCGTGACGCGGGCTCGGGCCATTGCGTCGCGCCGGAGCCGGATCAGTCGAAGCTCAGCTCGAACTGGCAGCGGTCGTCACCCGACACCGCGCCGGGGCGCTGCAGCGCCGCAGCCTTCACGCCGAGCAACCGGATCGGGCGCGCCAGATCGACGCGCTTGAGACATTCGCCGGCAACCCGCCGCAACGTGCGTGCGTCGGCGACCGGCTCGACCACGGTGCGGTCGCGCGTCACGGTGGTGAAATCGTCGAAACGCAGCTTGATGCCGACCCGACGGCATTGATACCCCTTGCGCTGCAGGTCCGCGGCCACCTGCTCGCACAGCCGCGTGAACACCGCGCCCAGCGCATCGCGGTCGCGCACCGCGTGCAGGTCGCGCTCGAAGGTGGTTTCGCGGCTCATCGAGACCGGTTCGCTCTGGGTCACGAGCGCGCGCTCGTCGACGCCGCGCGAGACCCGGTGCAGCCAGCTGCCATAGCTGCGCCCGAAGTGCTCGACCAGCCAGCCCGGGTCGCGCGCGGCGATGTCGCCGATGGTCGTGAGCCCCAGCGACGCGAGCTTGGCATTGGCCTTCGGTCCGATGCCGTTGATCTTGCTCGCCGCCATCGGCCACACGCGCCGCGGCACATCGGCCATGTCGAGGATCGTGACCCCGTCGGGCTTGTCCATGTCGGACGCGAGCTTGGCCAGCAGCTTGTTCGGTGCGATGCCGACCGAGCAGGTCAGTCCAGTCGCGTCGGCCACCGCGGACTTCAACCGGCGCGCGACCGCGTCCGCCGCGCCATCCACCGCCGACACGTCGGCGTAGACCTCGTCGATGCCGATGTCCTCGATGACCGCGCTGACGCCGCGCACGGCGTCCTTGAACTGCTGCGAATAGCTCCTGTACAGCTCGAAATGAACCGGAAGCAGCACCGCGTCCGGAGCCAGCCTCGCCGCCTTCATCGCCGGCATGCCCGAGTGCACGCCCAAGGCGCGCGCTTCGTAGGTCGCGGTGGTCAGCACGCCGCGGCCGACATAGTCGCGCAGCCGGGAAAAAACCCATGCCCCGTCGGCCTGGCGACGCGGCGCGTACGCAGCCCGGCCGGCGACCACCATCGGGCTGCCGCGCAACTCGGGAAAGCGCGACAGCTCGCACGACGCGAAGAACGCGTCCATGTCGATGTGGGCGATACGCCGCGCGGGACGATCCGGAGTGGCTTGCATACTGTATGGATCAACAGTATATTGAATTCAACGCGCCATGGGGCGCATGCGAGGAGTTCGTCTTGTTCGTCTCGATCGTGGGTCTCGTCCTGTGGCTGGCTTGCGCCGGCCTGATCATCGCCGACAACCGGGCCGACGTGCGCGCCCGCAGCGGCCCGCGCAGCGTGCGCGCGCGACGCGCCGGCGGCGTGACGCAGTTGCTGCGGCACATGGCATCGCGGCTCAGCGCGCGAGCAGCCCGAGCAGGCGCGCGATATCGTCGGCGCACGCCTGCTGCGCATGCTGCTCGATGGCGCGGTACAGCCTGACCAGTTCTTCACCGACCGCGGTCAGCTCGCTGCCGCCGCCGTGCGCGCCGCCGGTGGCTGAGCGCACCGCCGGCTCGGTCAGCGCGGCGTTGAGTTCGTCGATCAACAGCCAGGCGCGTCGGTACGACATGCCGAGCCGTTTCGCGGCGCCGTTGATCGAGTGCGTGCGCTGCAGCGCTTCGAGCAATGCGATCTTGCCCGGTCCGACCGCGATCGCCTCGCCGAGCATGACCCGCATGCGCAGGCGCAACCGCGGCGCGTCGTCGCCCGCCGGCACGCCGGCGCTCACCGCGCGTGGCGTGCGCGCGATGCGCACGCGTCAAGGTGCCGGGTTCGGAAAACGCTGGTGGATCGCATCGATGTCGGCGCGCAATGCAGCGGAAAGCGGCTCGCGCAGCGCCTCGATATTGTCGCGCAGCTGCGCCAGCGTGGTGGCGCCGATGATGGTGCTGGCCACGCACCACTGCGCGCCGACGAAACGCAGCGCCAATTGCGCCGGGGTCAGCCCATGGCTGCGCGCCAGCGCGACGTAGGCGGCCACGGCCTCCGCGACGTTCGGCTTGGCATAGCGCTGGCCGAAGCCGCCGAACAGATTGATGCGTCCGGCAGCGGCCGGGTCGTCGTGGTATTTGCCCGAGAGCACGCCGAAACCGAGCGGCGAATAAGCCAGCAGGCCGACGCGCTCGCGAAAACCGATCTCGGCCAGGCCGCCACCTTCCCAGTTGCGGTTCAGCAGGCTGTACGCGTTCTGCACGCTGACCGGGCGCGGCACGCCGAGCGCGTCGGCCAGCTGCAGGCAGCGCATCAGCCCCCACGGCGTCTCGTTCGACAGCCCCCAGTGGCGTACCCGGCCCGAGCGGATCAGCTCGCCGATCGCCAGCACGGTCTGCGCCAGCGGCACGGTGTCGCGCTCCAGCGTGGGGTCGAAATGCGCCTGGCCGAACAGCGGCGCGTTGCGGTCGGGCCAGTGCAACTGGTACAGGTCGACGTAGTCGGTGCCCAGCCGGCGCAGCGAACCGTCGAGCGCGCGCTGCAGGTTCGCCGCGCTGAAGCCCAGCGCGCCGTCGCGGATCCAGCCCATTCCGCGTCCCGGGCCGGCGGCCTTGGTCGCCAGCTGGATCGCGTCGCGGCGCTGGCCACGCAGCCAGCTGCCGACGATCGCCTCGGTTCGTCCGCTGGTCTCGGCGCGTGCCGGCACCGGGTACATCTCGGCGGTGTCGATGAAGGTGATGCCCTGCGCCAGCGCATAGTCGAGCTGGGCATGGCCTTCGGCCTCCGAGTTCTGCTGGCCGAAGGTCATCGTGCCGAGGCACACCGGGGTGACACGCAGGCCACCGCCGAGTTCGATCGTTTGCATCGTGCGCGGTCCTTGGAGCTGGGCGAAGCAACGATGCTAGCGCGCGCTGCGCGGCCGCGCAGCGCGCCCGGGGCGGGCCGGGCTGCGCCCGGCCCTGGGGGCACTCAAGCAATCGCCGGGCCGCCCCAAGATTGCTTGCCCCCCTCGGGGGGTGGGCCGGGCTGCGCCCGGCCCTGGGGGCCCTCAGAGCGCGTCGTACTTGCGGTTGTGGCCGCGTGCCTTGTCGACCGGATACTTGCGCGCGTTCAGCGCCAGCTTGTCGCGCACCGCGGCGTCGAGGTCGACTCCGAGCACCGCGGCCAGCCGCACCAGGTAGATGGTCACGTCGGCCAGTTCGTCACGCACCGCCTGGGCGGTCTCCGGCGCGCGCGCCGCGTCGCGCGACTCATCCGCGCTCATCCACTGGAAGATCTCGACCAGTTCGCCGAGCTCTCCGGTCAGCGCCATGACCAGGTTCTTCGGCGCGTGGAACTGCACCCAGTCGCGCTCGACCGCGAAGCGCTCGATGGCCGCGGCCAGCGCGTCGACATCGAGCAGCCGCGCCTGACGGTCTTCCGGGGTCGATTCGGTGGGGTCCATCGGTGACAGCGTAATCGAAGCCGGGAACCCGCCACCCCCGAGCAGACTCCAAGCCGGCATTCGATGCCGGCCGGAGTCACCGATGTCGCTGTTCGCCCTGCCCGTCGCCATGCGCTTCCCGCTGGCGCTGGTGCTGCTCGAGTCGACGCTGTACCTGTCGCAGGACATGTACCTGCCGGCACTGCCGCTGGTGCAGCGCGATTTCGGCGTCTCCGCGGCGCAGGCGCAAAGCACCTTCAGCGTCTGGCTGATCGGCGCCACAGCGCTGCAGCTGCTGGCCGGGCCGCTGTCGGACCGCCACGGCAGGCGCGCGGTGCTGCTGGGCTCAGGCGCGCTGTTCGCGCTGGCCAGCGTCGGCTGCGCGATGCCGCTTGGCTTCGTCGCGTTCCAGCTGATGCGGCTGCTGCAGGGCTGCGCGCTGTGCGGCGTGCTGGTGGCCGGCTACGCCAGCGTGCACGAGACCCTGGGTACCCAGCAGGCGATCCGCACCCAGGCCTGGATGAGCGCGATCACCGTCATGGCACCGGCGCTGGGGCCGCTGCTCGGCGCCGCGTTGCTGCTGCATCTGCGCTGGCCGACGCTGTTCGCGCTGCTCGCGCTGCTGGCGCTGCTGGCGTGCGCGCTGCTGCACCGCTGGATGCCCGAGACGGTCGACACCGCGGCGGCGGCGCCGCTGTCGCTGCGCGCCAGCGTGGCGGCGTACCGCGCGCTGCTGCGCCGGCGCGACGTGCGGCTGCCGCTGCTGACCGGCTGCCTGATCCTCGGCGCGCTGCTGTCGTGGAACGTCGCCGGCCCGTTCGTGCTGCGCGGCGGCGCGCACGCCTACGTGCTGGCGCAGGCGTGGCTGTACGGCATGTTCATGCTCGGCACCCGCGTGGTCGCACGCCACGTCGCGCGCCGCGGCCCGTACGCGCTGATCCGCAGCGCGCTGCGGCTGTGCCTGGCCGGCGGCGTGCTGGCCGGCGCCAGCGCCTGGCTGCGGCTGCCCGAGTGGTGCACGGTGGGCTTGTTCGGCCTGTACCTGATGGCCGGCGGCATGCTGTTCGCGCCGCTGATCCGGGTGCTGCTGGAGCGCGGCAGCCAGGCCAGCCAGCCGATGGGCATGAGCATGGCGCTGATCAGCACCGGGCTGGACCTGGCCGCGGTGCTGTGCACCCTGGCGGTGGCCTGGGCCGGCGTGGCCAGCCTGCGCAGCTTCACGCTGCTGGCCGCGCTGCTGGCCGCTGCCGCGTGGGCGCTGGGCCGGCGCGCGCTGCACCCGCTCGACGCGGCCGACGCCGGACACGCGTGACGGCGCGCCGAATCCCGCGGATGCTGTATGCTTTCCCAGCATGGGAGCCTCCGTTGCGGCGTCGCTGTTCGCGCGCCTGAACCCCGAGCAGCGCGCCGCGGTCGAGCACCCGCCGGCGCGCCCGCTGCTGCTGGTGGCCGGCGCCGGCGCCGGCAAGACCCTGACCCTGGCCGCGCGCGTGGCGCGGCTGGTGCTCGATGGCGCCGACCCGCAGCGGCTGCTGCTGCTGACCTTTTCGCGCCGCGCCGCACAGGAGCTCGAGCGGCGCGCCGCGCACGCGGTGCGCGACGCGCTCGGCCTGGCGCCCAGCCGGGCGCCGCCGCGGCTGCCGTGGGCCGGCACCTTCCACGGCGTGGCCGCGCGGCTGCTGCACGAACACGCCGCGGCCATCGGCCTGGCGCCGGAATTCACCATCCTCGACCGCGCCGACGCCGAGGACCTGCTCGCTCTGCAGCGCGACGCGCTCGGCCTGGGCAGTGGCCGCCAGCGCTTCCCGCTGAAGGGCACCTGCCTGGCGATCTACTCCCGGGTGGTCAACAGCGCCGAGCCGCTCGGCGCGGTGCTGCGCCGCCACTTCCCGTGGTGCGCGCCGCACGCCGACGCGCTCAAGGGCCTGTTCGGCGCCTACGCGCGCGAGAAGCAGCGCCAGCAGCTGCTCGACTACGACGACCTGCTGCTGTACTGGTCGCGGATGATGGCCGAGCCGCGCATCGGCGCCGCGCTGGCGGCGCGCTTCGACCACCTGCTGGTCGACGAATACCAGGACACCAACCGGCTGCAGGCGGCCATCGTGCGCGCGCTGCGGCCCGACGGCCGCGGCGTCACCGTGGTCGGCGACGACGCGCAGGCGATCTACGGTTTTCGCGCCGCCGAGCTGCGCAACATCCTCGACTTCCCGGCGCAGTACGCCCCGCCGGCCGCGGTGCTGACCCTGCAGCGCAACTACCGCTCGACGCCGGCGATCCTCGACGCGGCCAACGCCGTCATCCGCCAGGCCAGCGAGCGCCATGCCAAGGAGCTGTGGAGCACGCGCAGCGGCAGCCGCCGGCCGCAGCTGGTGACCCTGCCCGACGAGGCCGCGCAGGCGGCGTGGGTGGCCGATCGCGTGCTGGCGCAGC
>JAJZEB010000091.1 GCA_021805805.1 Pseudomonadota bacterium
GAGCGGCCAGTGCATTAACGTGAGGATCGCGCGAAATGCGCGGGATGTTGGCATCGGGGAATCGAAGCGGAGGCTAAGCTTTTGCTCACCACCCGTTCATCCTCCCTACCCCACAGACGCGACCGGGCCCACACCCCGGTGCGCAAGGTCCCTAGCTACCATGGCATCCCTGAACCGCTGCGATCTGATCGGCAACATCGGCAAGGACCCGGAACTGCGCCACATGCCCGACGGCCGCGCCGCCTGCACATTGTCGCTGGCAACGACCGAGAAATGGACCAGCAGCAACGGCGCCAGGAAGGAACGCACCGAGTGGCACCGCGTCGTCTGCTACGACAAGCTCGCCGAACTGGCCAGCGAATGCCTCCAGAGCGGCAGTGAGGTCTTTTTCTCGGGATCGCTTCGCACGCGCTCGTACGACGACAAGGAGGGCATCACCCGCCACTCGACCGAAATCGTCGCCCAGCGCATGATCCTGCTGAACCGCTCGCGCAGGCCGGCACCGACATTTGCCAACACCCACCCGTACGACCACGCCGATTCGGCGCCCGCCGAAACCGCCGAGGCTTCACCGGCGTCGCGCGTCCAGCGCTGAGGTCCGACCTCCGCGCCGTCGCGCGCGGCCACGAGCCGACGCACCGGGGACAGGACCGGGCGCGGGCTGCCAGACGCGCGACGGCGGGCTGGGCGCAGCCCGGCCCTGGGGCGGTTACTCAGAAGCCTTCGGTCGACGTGAACAGCCCGACGCGCAGGTCCTTCGCGGTGTAGATCTCGCGCCCGTCGACGCGCATGATGCCGTCGCCGATTCCCATCACCAGGCGGTGGTTGATGACGCGCTTGAGGTCGATCTGGTAGCTGACCAGCTTGGCGCTGGGCAGCACCTGGCCGGTGAACTTGACCTCGCCGACGCCCAGCGCGCGGCCGCGCCCGGGCGCGCCCATCCAGCCGAGATAGAAGCCGACGAGTTGCCACATGGCGTCCAGTCCGAGACATCCGGGCATCACCGGATCATTTTCGAAATGGCAACCAAAAAACCACAGATCGGGACGAATGTCGAGCTCGGCACGCAGTTCGCCCTTGCCGTACGCGCCGCCGTTGTCCGCGACGTGGGTGATGCGGTCCATCATCAGCATCTGGCCCAGCGGCAGCTGGGCATTGCCGGGGCCGAACAACGTGCCGTGGCCACAGGCCACCAATTCGTCATGTGTGTAGGAAGATTGGGTTTTCATGGCCACCATGTCGCAGTCGAACCTTGCAGTTTAGCCGCGACGCTGTTGCATGGGCCGAACCGCTACACTTCGCGCATGATCGGACGCCTGCACGGTACCCTGCTCGAGAAGACGCCGCCGCGGCTTTTGCTCGATTGCGGCGGTGTCGGTTATGAACTCGACGTGCCGATGAGCACGCTGTACAAACTCCCCGAGCTGGGCCAGTCGGTCACGCTGCTGACGCATCTGGCGGTACGCGAAGACGCGCACCAGCTGTTCGGTTTCGCCACCGCCGCCGAACGCGACGCGTTCCGCGCCTTGATCCGCATTTCCGGCGTCGGCGCACGAATCGCGCTGGCGCTGCTGTCGGGCCTGAGCGTCGACGAGCTGGCGCAGGCCGTCGCTGCACAGGACGCAGCGCGCCTGACGCGCGTTCCCGGAATCGGCAAGAAGACCGCGGAGCGGCTGCTGCTCGAACTGCGCGGCAAGCTCGGGCCGGACCTGGCGCGCGTGGCCGCGGCAGCCCATGGCGGCAACGCCGACGTCGTGCAGGCGCTGCTGGCGCTGGGCTATTCCGAACGCGAGGCCGGTGCCGCGGTGGCCAAGCTCGACGCCGCTTGCAGCGTCGACGACGGAATCCGCCAGGCGCTGAAGATCCTGGCCAGGGCGTGAACGGCCAGCGTAGCGAGGAGGGTCGTCCAATGAGCATCGAGCCCGACCGCCTGCACGCCGCGCGGGTCGTCAGCGCCACGTCGGACTCGCCGCAGGAGGACGCGCTCGAGCGTGCGCTGCGGCCGCAATTGCTGCGCGACTACGTCGGCCAGTCGAAGGTACGCGAACAGCTCGACATCTTCATGGGCGCGGCACGCAAGCGCGGCGAGGCGCTCGACCATGTGTTGCTGTTCGGACCCCCTGGCCTGGGCAAGACGACGCTGGCGCACATCGTCGCGCGCGAAATGGGCGTGAACCTGCGCTCGACTTCGGGCCCGGTGCTCGAACGCGCCGGCGACCTGGCAGCGATGCTGACCAATCTCGAACGCAACGACGTCCTGTTCATCGACGAAATCCACCGGCTGTCTCCGGTCGTCGAAGAAATCCTCTACCCGGCTCTCGAGGACTACCAGATCGACATCATGATCGGCGAAGGTCCCGGAGCGCGCAGCGTGAAAATCGACCTGCAGCCGTTCACCCTGGTCGGAGCGACCACGCGCGCCGGCATGCTGACCAACCCGCTGCGCGACCGTTTCGGCATCGTCGCGCGTCTGGAGTTCTACACCACCGAGGAGCTGACGACCATCGTGCAGCGCTCGGCGCAGCTGCTGGGGGCGTCGATCGACGCCGAAGGCGCACTGGAGATCGCTCGCCGCGCGCGAGGCACGCCGCGCATCGCCAACCGCCTGCTGCGCCGGGTGCGCGATTACGCCGAGATGCGCGCCGACGGCCGCATCTCGCGCGCGGTGGCCGACGCCGCGCTGCGCATGCTCGATGTCGACCCGCTTGGTTTCGACCTGATGGACCGCAAGCTGCTCGAAGCCATCGTGCATCGTTTCGGCGGCGGGCCGGTCGGGCTCGACAACCTGGCCGCTGCGATCGGCGAGGAACGCGACACCATCGAGGACGTGATCGAGCCGTACCTGATCCAGCACGGCTACATCCAGCGCACCCCGCGCGGGCGCGTCGCCAGCCCGGCGACCTACGCCCACCTGGGCCTGGACGCGCCCGCGGGCCCCCTGTTCGGCGGCTGAGCGCGGCCGCGGGCGGCCGCGCTCACGCGCTGGCCTCGTCGGTGGCTGCGTCGAGGTGCGCGCCGTCGTCCCAGCCGATCAGCGTCATGCGGCCTTCGGCGACCAGCACGCGGTTGATCGCCGCATTGCGCAGCACCCAGGTCCGCGGGGCGTCGAGCTGCTGCCCGGTCGCGCAGCGATGCAGGCAGTCGAGCGCTCCGCCGTGGCTGACCAGCGCGACGCAGCCGCCCGGATGCGCGGCAGCAATGCGCAGCGCAGCCGTGGTGACCCGTGCATAGAACGCGTCGAGCCGCTCGCCGCCTCCGGGCGCGGCAAACGCCGGGTCGCGCCGGCGCCAGCGTTCGCATGCGTCGGCGTGGCGCAGCGCCAGTTCGGCGAAGCTCGAACCTTCGAAACTGCCGAACGCGCGCTCGCGCAAGCCGCGATCGAGCAGCATCGTCAAGCCCCGGCCGCGCAGCAGCGGCGCCGCAGTCTGCCGCGCGCGCAGCAGATCGCTGCTGTACACCGCGTCGATCCGGGTGTCGGCAAGCGCAGCCGCCAACGCCTCGGCCTGTGCCAGGCCGACGCTGTTCAGTGCGATGTCGGTATGCCCCTGGATCCGCGCGGCGGCGTTCCATTCCGTCTCGCCGTGCCGGATCAGCAGCAGCTGCGTCGCTTCGATCATCGCGCGCTCGTCAGTGTGCGCCGCCGGCATCGACGCTGCCGCCGCGCACCGGCTTGACCAGCCAGACCAGCAAGGTCAACGCGACGAACAGCCAGGCGCTGAGGCGGAACATTTCGTCGACCGAGATGGTGTACGCCTGCTGGGTGATCAGGCCGTCGATCAGCCCCAGCGCCTGCTGGTGGCTGAAACCGCCTTGCTGCATGCCCTGCAGCACCGGAGTGGAGATCGGGTTGCCGGCGTAGATGTGGCTGACGAGCTGTTCGTGGTGCAGACTGGCGCGGTTGATCCACCACGTGGTGTAGATCGAGGTACCGAACGATCCGGCCGTGATGCGGGCGAAGTTCGACAGCCCCGATGCCGCCGCGATGCGCTGCGGCGGCAGCCCGCCGAGCACGATGCTCAGCAGCGGGATGAAGAAGGTCGCGGTGGCGATTCCCTGCACCACGGTCGGGATCGTGTAGCCCCAGTAGCTGTCGCCGGTGGTGAACAGCGAGCGCATCCAGAACACCAGCGCGAAGGTCAGGAACGAGAAGGTCGTGATCCAGCGGGTGTCGACCAGGTGCATGTAGCGACCGAGCAGCGGCGACAGCATCAGCGCGAACAGTCCGACCCACGCCAGGACCTCGCCGGCGTCGGTCGCCGTGTAGCCGACGAATTCCTGCAGCCACAGCGGCAGCAGCACCAGGCTGCCGAAGAACATGCCGTACGCGACCGCGAGCATGATGGTGCCGATGGTGAAGTTCGGCAGCTTGAACAGGGTCAGGTCGACGACCGGGTGCTCGTCGTAGATCTCCCAGATCAGGAACAGGACGAAACCGACGACCGCGGCGACTGCCAGGGTGATGATCGTTCCCGACGAGAACCAGTCGAGCTCCTGGCCCTTGTCGAGCATGACCTGCAACGAACCGACCCAGACCACGAGCAACCCCAGCCCGGTCCAATCGATCGGCAACTTGCGCGTCGGCGTTTCGCGGTCGCGGTAGATCGACAGCGTGACCATGGCGCAGACGATGCCGACTGGAACGTTGATGTAGAAAATCCACGGCCACGAAATGTTGTCGGTGATCCAGCCGCCGAGCAGCGGCCCGGTGATCGGCGCCACCAGCGTGGTCATCGACCACATCGCGATCGCCATGCCGGATCGTTGCGGCGGGTAGCTCGACAGCAGCAGCGTCTGCGACAGCGGAATCATCGGCCCGGCCGAAGCGCCCTGCAGCACGCGGAACAGGATCAGCACTTCCAGGCTCGGAGCCTGTCCGCACAGGAACGAGAACAGCGTGAACAGCAGGATGCTGGCCAGGAACACCCGCACCGCGCCGAAGCGCTGGGTCAGGAATCCGGTCAGCGGCACCGCGATCGCGTTGGCCACGCCGAACGAGGTGATGACCCAGGTGCCCTGCGACGAACTCACGCCGAGGTCGCCGGCGATGGCCGGAATCGACACGTTGGCGATCGACGTGTCGAGCACGTTCATGAACGTGGCCAGGCTCAGCGCCACGGTGCCGAGCACCAGCGCGCTGCCGGTCAGCGGGCGCAGGTGCGCCGGATGTTCGCCAGGGTCGGGGGTGGCGCCGGCGGCAGCCTCCTCGACGGTGGTCAGGTCGGTCATCGCTTCGCCTTGGCGTGGCTCAGACCGAGCTCGGCGCGCGGCAGCGCACCGGCGTTGGCGGCGATGATGCGCGCCACCAGCGCGTCGGCGCGGGTCCAGTTGGCCTGGTAGATGTCGGTCTGCGCCGCCGGGTGCGTCGCCGGCAGCGCAGCCACCGGACGGCCGCCGTGGTGGCTGATGTCGACCTCGACTTCGGTCGACAGACCGACGCGCAGCGGATGCGCGGCGAGTTGCGCGGGATCGAGCGCGATTCGTACCGGAACGCGTTGCACGACCTTGATCCAGTTTCCGGTCGCGTTCTGCGCCGGAAGCAGCGCGAACGCAGCGCCCGAGCCTGCGGAGATGCCGATGACCTTGCCGTCGAACGTGACCTTGCTGCCGTAGATGTCGGCGACGACCTTGGCCGGCTGGCCGATGCGCAGTTCGCGCAACTGGGTTTCCTTGAAATTGGCATCGACCCACACGTCGTGCAGCGGCACCACGCTCATCAGCGGCATGCCGGGCCCGACCCGCTCGCCGAGCTGTACGGTGCGACGCGCGACGACGCCGTCGACCGGCGCCGGGATCACCGTGCGCGCCCACGCCAGGTACGCCTCGCGCACCCGCGCTGCGGCCAGCCGCACGGTCGGGTTGTTCGCCAGCGCGACGCCGGCGGTCTGCGCGCGGTTGGCCGCGACCGCGGCGCGCGCCGCCTGCACCGCGCTGACCGCGGTGCGCAGCGTGCTTTCGGCGCCCTGCACCTGCAGCTGCGCCTGGCGCACTTCCTCGGCGCCGACGGCACCGGTCCCGGCCAGCGCCTCGCGTCGGCGCATGGCGTCTTCGGCGCGCGCCAGCTGCGCACGCGCGCTGGCCACTTCGGCCTCGCGCACGGCGACCTGTGCCTGCAGCGCCGAAGTCTGCGCATACGTCACGCGTACTGCGCGCACGGCGCGGCCGAGCTCGGCCTCGGCCTGTTGCAGCGCAACATGGGTATCGGCACCATCGAGGCGCACGAGCAACTGTCCGGCACGAACCAGCTGGGTATCGGCGGCTCCGATCTCGGTCACCGTGCCCCCGACCTGCGGCGTGATCTGCACCAGGTCGCCGGCGACATAGGCGTCGTCGGTGCTGACCTCGCGCAGGCTGCGCCAGTAGGTGTAACCGAGGTCGGCGGCGCCGGCGACGACGAACAGCGTGATCGCGCCGATCATCAGCCGGCGGCGCTTCGCGGCGTTTCCGTTTCCGGCCGCTTTGGTCTGGGGATTCTGGGGATTGGCGCTCATCCGAGGCTCCGTGTGCTTGTGCGTTGTTGGTTCTGGAGAGAAAGGCGCTTTCAGGAGCGCGGCGCGGCCTGCCGCGCGGCGTCGCCATAGCCGCCGCCGAGGGCGCGCTGCAGCGCGACGTCGTCGACCAGCGCCTGGGTCTTGAGGTCGACTCCGGCGCGCTGCAGCTGCAGTACTGCGCCACGCGCATCGAGCACGCCGAGTTCGTTGCCCAGCCCCGCGTCATAGCGGCGCTTGGCCAGGTGCAGCGCGTCGCGCGCCAGGGCGAGCGCATCGCGCTGCTGCGCGATCTGCCGCGCCACAGAGGCGCGGCGCGTCAGCGCGTCGGCGACCTCGCGCACCGCGCCGATCACCGTGGCGTTGTAGCTGGCGATCGCCGCGTCGGCGCCGGCCCGCGCGCCGCGCAGGTTGGCGCGCAGCGCGCCGCCCTCGAAGATCGGCAGCGTCACCGCCGGCCCGACACCCCAGGTCTGGCTTCCGGCGTGCAGGAAGCTGGCATAGGTGATCGAGTCCAGACCGACGAAAGCGGCCAGGTTGACGTTCGGGTAGAAAGCTGCGCGCGCCTGCCTGACGCCGGCCAGCGCGGCGCGTACCTGCCAACGCGCGGCGACGATGTCGGCGCGGTGGCCGAGCAGCGCTGCCGGCAACTCGGTCGGAGCCTGCGGGCTGGGCAGTGCGCGCAGCGCAGGAGCAAGCCGCGCGGTGCGCGCCGGGCCTGCGCCCAGCAGCGCAGCCAGCGCGTGCCGCAGTTCGCCGGCGGCCTGCGCGTTCTGGTCGAGCTTGAGCCGCAATTGCGGGATCTCGGCCTGCAGCGGGCGCAGCTGCAGTTCGGGCTGCAGGCCGGCCCGAACCCGTTCGCGCACCAGCTGCACGATGCGCTGGCGCTGGCGCACGGTGGCGCGCAACAGCGCGCGCTGGGCGTCGACCCGGGCGAGGGCAAAATAGGTGTCGGCGACTTGCGCCGCGAGCAGCACCCGTGCTGCCTGCTCGCTGGCTGCCGCTGCGCGCGCGGTGCCGACCGCCGCATCGAGCGCGGCACGGTTGCGGCCGAAGAAGTCGAAGCTGTAGCTGCCTTGCACTGTCGCCTGGCTGACGCCGAACACCTGCCCGCCGTAAGGCCCGTAGATGTCGTTGGCGCTGAACAGCTCGCGCGTGCTGGTCAGCCCTGCGCCGAGGTGCGGCAACAGCGCTGCGCGCGCGCCGCCGACCCCGGCGCGCGCCTGGCGCACGCGCGCCGCGGCGACCTGCAGGTCCGGGTTTCCGGCCAGCGCCTCGGTGATCAGTCCGTCGAGCACCGGATCGTGGTATCGGGTCCACCACTGACTGGCCGGAAACGCTGCGGCCGGCGCCGCTTGCAGGCCCAGCGCAGCCGGCTTGACCATCGAGGCCGGTGCATGCTGCACGCCGGTGCTGGCGCAACCGGCAAGCAGCGCCAGTGCGCCAACGCCGGCAAGGAATCGGAAAGTCTTCACGGAACGGGTCTCGGTTGGTTGTTCTTGTCGACGCTCTGCGCTCAGGCGTCGGATTCGCCGTTGCGCACGAAGCGCTGCAGCAGGTCGAGCATCTGCCGCGCCTCGCCGGCGCTGAACCCGCGCAGATGCTGTTCAAGCACATCGATCAGGATCGGCGGAATCTGCCCGACCACGTCGCGTCCGCGCGCCGTCAGGTGCAGCTGCACGACGCGGCGATCCTGGGTGCTGCGCGTGCGCGCGACCAGCCCCTTGGCCTCGAGGCGATCGAGCATCCGGGTCATCGCGCCGGCGTCGGTTCCGGCTTCGCGCACGCACGCGGCCACGGTGTCGACTCCGCGGTGGGCGATCAGCCACAGCGGGCCCCATTGCATGCCGGTCAGATCCAGCGGGTGCATGCGTGCATCGAGGTTGCGCTGCATCGATGCGTAAGCCAGCTTGAGCCAGTAGCCGATCGAGCGCTGGCTGTCGTAACGGTCCGGGTCGAGTCCCAGAGCTGCGGTCGCGGACGTCGCGGACGCAGGCGCGGGTGCATGGGAAGTCGTCATGCGGCGATTTTAATTGACTAGGCAATCATTGCCGTAACAATTAAAAAACCACACTGCTTTTGTGGCTAATTGCGGACAAAGCCTGCGCTGCCTACCAGTCCTGCACCGAGAACAACCGGCGGTGTTCCTTGATCGCGTAGCGGTCGGTCATTCCGGCGACGTAATCGGCCACTCCGCGCCAGCGCGAACGACCGTCGGTCGGCTGGTGCTCGCGCGGCAGCAACCGGGGATCGTCGGAGTAGGCGTCGAACAGTTCGCGCAGCACCCGGGCTGCCTTGGTCGTCGAGCGCACGACCTGGGGGTGGCGGTAAAGCTCGGCGCGCAGGGTTCGCTGCAAGGCTCCGAGCTGCTCGCGAACCGGGGCGCTGAACGCGGCCAGCGGCGCGCTGGCGCGCACGTCGTCGGCGCTGGCCACCCCGCTGTCGGCGATGCGCGCTTCGGTGGTCTCGACCAGATCGGCGATGCACGCGGCGATCATGCGCCGGATGGTCTCGGCGACGACGCGCTTCGGCTGCAGGCCCGGGTACGCCGCGCGCACCGCGTGCAGGTGCCCGCCGAAGAACGCGATCGGCTCGAGCTGGTCGAGCTGCAGCAGCCCTGAACGCAGGCCGTCGTCGATGTCGTGGTTGTTGTAGGCGATTTCGTCGGCCAGATTGGTGATCTGCGCCTCCAGGCTCGGCTGCCCGCCGTCGCGAAAGCGCGCGCCGACTTCGCCCAGGCGCTCGGCGTTGCGCCGGGAACAGTGTTTCAGGATGCCTTCGCGAGTTTCGAAACTCAGGTTCAGTCCGTCGAACGCGGCGTAGCGCTCCTCGAGGCGGTCGACCACGCGCAACGACTGCAGGTTGTGCTCGAAACCGCCGCCGCTCGGCTCGCGCTGGCGCATGCACGCGGCCAGCGCGTCCTGCCCGGCGTGGCCGAACGGCGTGTGCCCGAGGTCGTGCGCCAGCGCGATGCTTTCGGCCAGATCCTCGTTCAGGCGCAGCGAGCGCGCGACCGAGCGCGCGATCTGCGCCACCTCCAGGCTGTGCGTGAGCCGGGTGCGGAACAGGTCTCCCTCATGATTCAGGAACACCTGGGTCTTGTATTCGAGCCGGCGGAACGCGCCGCAGTGCACGATGCGGTCGCGGTCGCGCTGATAGTCGCTGCGGTCGCGCGGCGGCGGCTCGGCCACGGCACGGCCACGGCTGGTCGCCGCGCTGCAGGCGTATAGTGCCAGCGCCATGCCGGATTCGTACGCTGCGGCGCTGCGCATCGCCGGGCCCCGCCGTTCAGTCGGGCGCGCCGTGGGCGCGCAACGATGCGTCGACCACCGCGTCGGGCGCGCCGCGCAGCAGCGCACGGCCGAGGCCGTCGAGCAGCACGTAGCGCACCTCGCCGCCTTCGTTCTTCTTGTCCACGCGCATCCATTCCGCGTAGCTGCGCAGCGGCAGCGACGGCAAGGTCACTGGAAGTCCGGCGCGGCGCACCAGCTCGCGCAGCCGCTGCGCGTGCGTCGCGTCGAGCAGCCCCAGGCGCACCGAGACGTCGGCGGCGACGACCATGCCGGCGCCGACGGCTTCGCCGTGCAGCCAGGCGCCGTACCCCATTCCGGCTTCGATGGCATGGCCGAAGGTATGGCCGAAGTTCAGCAGCGCGCGCGGCCCGCTTTCGGTCTCGTCGCGCGCCACGACCTCGGCCTTGATCGCGCAGCAGCGCTGCACGGCCTCGGCCAGCGCCTGCGGCTCGAGCGCGCGCAGCGCGTCGATATGGGTCTCCAGCCAGGCGAAGAAGCCGGCATCGGCGATCGCGCCGTGCTTGATCACTTCGGCCAGCCCGGCGGAGATTTCGCGTGCCGGCAGGCTGCGCAGCGTCTCGACGTCGGCGACGACGAGGCGAGGCTGGTGGAACGCGCCGATCATGTTCTTGCCCAGCGCATGGTTGATCGCGGTCTTGCCTCCGACCGACGAGTCGACCTGCGCCAGCAGCGTCGTCGGCACCTGAACGAACGGCACGCCGCGCATATAGCAGGCGGCGGCGAAGCCGGTCATGTCGCCGATGACGCCTCCGCCGAGCGCGAACAGCGTCGTGCGCCGGTCGCATTGCGCGCGCAGCAGCGCTTCGAACACCTGGTTCAGCGTGGCCCAGTCCTTGTACGCCTCGCCATCGGGCAGCACGCAGCGCAGCACGCGCGCGAAATGCGGCCGCAGCGCGGCCTCCAGCGCGTCGGCGTACAGCGGCGCCACCGTGGTGTTGCTGACGATCAGCGCGCTGCCGCGCGGATTCGCGCACGCGGCGTAGCTGTCGGCGCGGCCGAGCAGGCCCGGCGCGATGCTGATGGAGTAGGCGCGATCGCCGAGTTCGACGCGGACGGTGCTCATCGGTGCGGCAGCGGTGGGCGGTTCATGGCTGCATTGTAGGAAGCGCGCGCGCTGCGCGTGCGCGCCCCTGCCCCGGTCGCGGGGTCCGCGCAGCCGAGGCGCACGCGCGTCAGCGCGTCGATGCGGAGTCGAGCACGCCGGCGAGTTCGAGCTGGGTCAGCACCAGCTGGGCCAGAAGCCCCGGAGACGGGCGCCCGGTCTCGATGATGAAATGCGCGACCTGGCGGTACAGCGGATCGCGCTGCCGGTACAGCTCGCGCAGCCGGGCGCGCGGATCGCCGGTCTGCAGCAAAGGCCGGGAGCGGTCGTGGCGGGTGCGATGCGCGAGCTCTTCGGGGCTGGCGCGCAGGTAGACCACGGTGCCGCGCTCGCGCAGCGCCCGCCGGCTCGATTCGCGCAGCACCGCGCCACCGCCGGTGGCCAGCACGATGCCGTCGCGCTGCGTGAGCTCGTCGATGACCTGCGCCTCGAGATCGCGGAAATGCGCTTCGCCGTCGCGCGCGAACAGCTCGGCGATGCTGCAGCCCTCGCGAGCCTCGATCTCGTGGTCGCTGTCGACGAACCGCAGCCTGGTGCGCTGCGCCAGCGCGCGGCCGACCGTGGTCTTGCCCGCGCCCATCAGGCCGACGAGGAAGAT
>JAJZEB010000092.1 GCA_021805805.1 Pseudomonadota bacterium
GTCGCGGCCGGTGTCGACACGGCTGGAAAAGGCGCAGGTCGGCACCATCTCGGCGCACAACGACGCAGCCATCGGCGAACTGCTCGCCGACGCCATGGATCGCGTCGGCAACGACGGCGTGATCACCGTCGAGGAATCGAAGACCACCGAGACGCGACTCGACGTGGTCGAGGGCATGCGCTTCGACCGCGGCTTCCAGTCGCCGTATTTCGTCACCAACACCGACCGCATGGAGGCGGTGCTCGAGGACTGCCTGGTGCTGCTGTGCGATCGCAAGATCGGCGCCATGGCCGATCTGCTCGGCCTGCTCGAACAGGTGGTGAAGACCGGGCGCCCGCTGCTGGTCGTGGCCGAGGACATCGAGGGCGAGGCCTTGGCTACGCTGGTCGTCAATCAGGTCCGCGGCGTGCTCAAGAGCTGCGCCGTGCGCGCGCCCGGCTTCGGCGACCAGCGCCGTGCCGTGCTGCTCGACCTGGCCGCGCTGTGCGGCGCGCAGCTGGTGTCCGCCGAACTCGGCACCACCCTCGAGCACACCGGACTGGACCAGCTCGGCCGCGCCGCACGGGTCGTCGTCGACAAGGACAGCACCACCCTGATCGGAGGCGGCGGCACGCGCGACGCGATCGACGCGCGGATCGCGCTGCTGCGGCGCGAACTCGACAAGGCCGAGTCCGACTACGACCGCGAAAAGCTGCAGCAGCGCCTGGCCAGGCTGGCCGGAGGCGTGGCCGTGATCCGAGTCGGCGCGCCGAGCGAAGCCGAGATGAAGTCGAAGAAGGAAGCGCTCGACGACGCGATCAGCGCGACCCGCGCGGCGGTTGCCGAGGGCATCGTTCCCGGCGGCGGCCTCGCCCTGCTGCGCTGCGCCGGCGCGGTCGACGCCGAGGAAGCGCAATGCGTCGGCGACGAGCGCACCGGGGTGCAGATGCTGCGCCGGGCGCTCGAAGCGCCGGCACGGCAGATCGCCGCCAACTCCGACGCCGACGGCGGCGTGGTCGTGGCCCGCATGCTCGAAAGCCAGGGCACGGTCGGCTTCGATGCCGCGCGCAAGCGCTACGTCGATCTGCTCGAGTCCGGAATCGTCGACCCGACCAAGGTCGTCCGCCTGGCGCTGGAGAACGCGGTCTCGGTCGCCGGGGTGCTGCTGCTGACCGAGGCCACGATGACCGAAATCCCGGAACCGGCGCCGCGCGCCGAGCCCGAGCCACCGGTTTGAAAGCGGCGCGCGTGCCGCTCAGCCGCGCGCGCGATGCGCGTTTGCCGCGCGCCGACGCCGGCGTGCCGGAGTGGCCGACGGCAACGGCGCGGCAAAGGCCTGGCGAATCGCCGACAGTTCGGCCACCGCAAGCGCGACGCGGTGGTTGATCGAACCGGCCGGGACGTGCCCGCGCGCGTCGACGGCGCCGGCGGGCACTCCGGTCAGCAGTTCGATCGCCTGGTCGACGTCGCGCACGGCCCAGACGTGGAACCGGCCCGCGGCGCAGGCGTCGACCACCTCCGCATCGAGCATCAGCTGCGGTGCGTTGCTCGCCGGAATCAGCACGCCCTGGCTGCCGTCGAGGCCACGCGCCTTGCAGATGGCGTAGAAGCCCTCGATCTTTTCGTTGACCGCACCGATCGCCTGCACGTCGCCGAACTGGTTGACCGATCCGGTCACCGCCAGCGACTGGCGGATCGGAACCGCGGCCAGATCCGACAGCAGCGCGCACAGTTCGGCGAGCGACGCGCTGTCGCCCTCGACCGGGCCGTACGACTGCTCGAACACCAGGCTGGCCGACAGCGACAGCGGGGTGGCGCGCGCATAGCGCGCGCCGAGGAAGCTGGCCAGGATCATCACCCCCTTGGAGTGGATGGCGCCGCCGAGCTCGGCTTCGCGCTCGATGTCGATGACCGCGCCGTCGCCGACCCGGGTGGTCGCGCTGATGCGCACCGGGTGCGCGAAGCGGAACGCGTCGAGCTCGATGACCGCCAGGCCGTTGACCTGGCCGATGCGCACGCCGCCGGCCGAGATCAGGAGTTCGTCGCGCAGGATCGCGTCGTGCAGCCGTGCTCGCACGCGGTCGACCCGACGCACTTGCGCGCGCAGCGCGGCATCGACATGCGCGGCGTCGACCGCCGCGGCGCCGGTGGCGCAATGCGCCGCCTCGCGCAGCAGATCGCCCAGGCGCCGGCGGTTGGTGCTGAGGCGGCGGGCGTCTCCGGCCTCGCGTGCGCCCTGCTCGACCATGCGCGCCACCGCCTCGCGGGTCAGCGGCGGCAGTTGCGCCTCGCGCGCCAGGCTGGCGATGAACGCCGCGTACAGTCCGGTGCTGTCGGGGTCGCGCGGCAGGTCGCCCTCGAAGTCGGCAGCGACCTTGAACAGCGCGTCGAACTCGGGGTCCAGGCGCTTGAGCAGGTAGTACAGATGCCGCTCGCCGACGAGCACGACCTTGACGTCCAGCGGAACCGGCTGCGGATCCAGCGCCACCGTTCCGGCCAGGCCGTAGAGCTGGGCCGGGGATTCGATCTGCACCCGCGCTGCGGCCAGTGCGCGCTTGAGCCCGTCCCACGCGAACGGCTGGCTCAGCACCTTCAGCGCGTCGAGAACCAGATAGCCGCCGTTGGCGCGATGCAGCGCGCCGGATCGAATCAGCGTGAAATTGGTCACCAGGGTTCCGAACTGCGCGATCTGGTCGATGCGACCGACCAGATTGGCATGCGTCGGGTGGTCCTCGGCGACCACCGGCGCATGCGCATCGGCGTCGTGGGTGACGAGCGCGTTGACCCGGTAACGCGCTTGCGCGATGCCGCCGGGCGGAGCCGCCGCACCGAGCCCGTCGTCGCGCTCGGGAGGTTCGCGCAAGCTTTCTCCGGACTCCAGCACATCGCGCATCACCGCGTCGAGAAAGGCCTGCACCGCGTCGAGGTCGGCGTGACGCTGGCGCACCTCGTCGAGCAGATGGCCGGCGGCCAGGCTCAGCACCTCGCGCCCGGCCTGCCTGATCTGCGCCTGCGCCTCGCGGCGCCAGCGCGGCAGTTGCTGCATCAGCGCCTCCAGGCGCTTGCCGAAGTCGGCCACCAGTGCACCGATGCGTTGCTGCTCGGCTTGCGGCAAGGCGGCGAAGTCCTGCGGCGCCATCGCCTCGCCATCCTTCAGCGGCGCGAAGATGAAGCCGCGCGCAGTGCGCAGCAGCGCGATTCCGGAATCCGCCGCTGCCTTGCCGAGTTCGCTCAGCGCCTGCTCCTCGCGCTCCTTGTAGGCGCCCTGGATCGCCTCCACCCGTGTCTGGTAGGCGTCGCTGTCGAACGCTGCCGGAACAGCCCTGGTCAGTTCGGCAGCGAAACCGTCCATGTCGTCGGCCAGCGCACGCCCGCGACCTGCCGGGACGCGCAGCAAAGCCGGATGCGACGGAGCGGCGAAATTGTTCACGTAGCACACGTCGTCGGGAACAGGCCTGCCGCGCGCATGCTCGGCGAGCAGCGCGTGCACCACGCTGTGGCGGCCGCTGCCGGGCTCGCCGAGCACGAACAGGTTGTACCCGGGCGCGCGCAGCGCCAGTGCCAGTCCGATGGCTTCGGTGGCGCGCTGCTGGCCGACTGCGGCGACCGGCCGATCGAGTTCGGCGCTGGTGGCGAAGGGCAGACTTGCCGGATCGCAGCGCGCGCGCAGCGCGGCAGGCGACAACGCAGATGGCGCCGCAGTACCGGCGCGGGCTGGATTGGCATCGGTCATCGTGGATGTTTTCGTCGGTTGTTGGACGATGGCTCCCACCCAGCTTAGGGTCGCGCGACGGCCTGCGCACGGCGCGCGAGCGCGCTTGTTGACATCGCGCGGCGATTCGCTGCGTTCGTCCCGCGGCGTGCGCCAGCGCATGGCGCACGACCGGAACGTGCTGCACAGTCGTGCGCCATGCGCACGCCGTGCGTCGACGGAGCCCACCATGCAGATCGAACCGAGCGTCACCTTCCTCAACGTCGAAGCAAGCGATGCGCTGCAGTCGAAAATCCAGCAGCGCATCGAGCATCTCGACCGCCTGTTCCCGAACCTGACCGGCTGCCGGGTCCGCGTCGCGCGCGACGACACGCACCGCCACCAGGGACATCTCTACCACGTCCGCATCGACGTCACGGCGCCGGGCCACGAACTGGTCGTCGACCACGCGGCAGCACAGGATCGGGGCCATGAAGATCCTTACGTTGCGCTGCGCGACGCGTTCGACGCCATGCAGCGCCGGGTGCAGGACCTGGCGCGCACCATGCGCGGCGACGTCAAGACGCACGTGCCCCCGGCGCACGGCCACGTCGTCGAGATCGACACGGCGGCAGGCCGCGGCCGCATCGTCGCCGCCGACGGCAGCTCGCTGTACTTCACCCGCAACGCGGTCCTCGGCGAGCGCTTCGGCCAATTGCGCGTCGGCAGCGAAGTGCGCTTCGCCGAACAGCCCGGAGACGACGGCCCGCAAGCCAGCAGCGTCGCGCCGATCGGACACCACCATCCGGGTGATCCGCTGCACGACTTGCCCGGGGCGCAAGCGGAGCAAGGCGACTGAACGCCAGCCGCCGGCGTGCCGCAACGCCACCGCCGGCCGATGTCCACGTCGTGGCGTCGAGTCCGTCTTGACCCGATGCGCGCAAGCGCCGATCATGGCCGTATGCTTCCGAACGTTTTGCGCGTGGGCGACGCGGCCGCGCGCGGGCATAGTGGCTCAGAGTGGCGCGAACGATCAGACCGAACGTGCGGCATACGCTCAGATGTCGGCGGGGCCCCGGCGCGGCATGCGCCGCCGGGCCCGCCAGCAGGCGCGCCACGGCCGCGATGAAACCGTCGCGCGCCGACGATGAACGGCTGCTGCGGACGCGCCGGGAGCTGCGCCAGGCGCAGCAGGAGCTCGAACGCGCCGTCGAGCGCGAGCGCGCCGCGCTGCGCGCGCTCGACGCGGCGCGCGGGCTGGCCGCGCTGCTGGCACGGGTCAACCACGTGATCGCCAGCGCCGTCGACGAGCGCGCGATGCTTGCCGAGGTCTGCGCGCTGGCCGTCGAGCACGGCGGATTCGAGCTGGCGTGGATCGCCGCGCCCGATCCCGCCGGGTGGTTCCGCACGCTTGCCGCCAGTGGTGCGGTTCGCTATCTGGAACGCGTCCACACCTCGGTCAACCCTGAGCTCGCGGAAGGAAACGGCTGCATGGGAAGCGCCTGGCGCGACGGCGCCGCACGCTTCAACCAGTCGATCCAGGGCGCCGATTCGATGCGCCCGTGGAAGGAATCGGCGCGGCACCACGGCCTGGGCGCAGTCGCTGCGCTGCCGGTGCTGCGCGACGGCGGGACCTGGGCGGTGATGACCGTGTACCACCGCAACGAGGGCATTTTCGATTCGCCCACGCGCGCGGTGCTGGAACAGCTGGCACTGGGCATTTCGCGAGGCATCGACCGCATTGCACGCGAGGCAGCGCAGCGTCAGCAGGATCTGTTGCACCAGGTCCTGCTCGACAACGCGGTCGCCGGAGTGACGATGACGCGCGGCAACCGGATCGTCAGCGCCAATGCGTGCTTCGCCGAAATGCTGGGCTACGACAGCGTCGACGCACTGATCGATCAACCCACGTCGATGCTCTATGTCAACACGCACGAGCTCGATCGGGTCCGAGCGCTCTATGCGCGTATGTACGACGCCAAGACGGTGCAGTTGCTCAGCGTGCAGCTGAAGAGCCGCGACGGGCAGCGGATCAACTGCGATATCTCGGGTCGCCTGCTGCCGCAGCCCGAAGGCAAGCCGATCGCGGTATGGACCGTGGTCGACGTCACCCAGCGCGACGAGCAAACCGAGTTGCTGCGCCGGCTGCAGGCCGACGCCGTGTTCCGTGCCCAGCACGATGCGCTGACCGGATTGCCCAACCGCTACGCGCTGGAGCAGTTCCTGCAAGCCGCGCTGGCCGACGCGCAACGCCAGGGCAATTGCCTGGTCGTCGGCATGATCGACCTGGATGACTTCAAGCCGGTCAACGACACCTTCGGACACGCGGCTGGAGACCAGCTGTTGCGCCAGTTCGCACTGCGCGTCAAGCGCCTGCTGCGGGGCTCGGACTTCATTGCGCGGCTGGGCGGCGACGAATTCGTCGTCGTTTTCAACGGCATCGAACCCGATGCGCCGCGCGCTTCGGCACTGGCCGCGATCCGCCGGCTGCGCGTCTGCGTGGACAAGCCGTTCAAGCTGGCCGGCGACCACAAGGCGACGGTTCGAATGACGCTGGGCGCGGCCGTCTACCCGCACGACGCGCCCGACGCCAGCACGCTGCTGCGTGTGGCCGACGCCGCGATGTACCGCGCCAAGGCACGCAAGGATCAGCGCAGGCGCTGGTGGTGCCTGGCCTCGGACGACGACTGAACACCGGCGGCGACCCGAGCGGCAGCGGACCGCCGGCGGCCGCGGCTCAGGTCTCGCCGGCTGCGCCCGCGTCGTCGAGCGCACCCAGCGCGCGGGCCAGCCCGTAGCGCTCGAGCTTGGCCCGCAGCCCGACGCGCGACAGACCGAGCTCGGCGGCACTGCGGCTGATGTTGCCGTGGTGCCGGCGCAGCGAATCGCCGATCACCTCGGCCTCCAGCGCCTCGACCCGGCTGCGCAGGCTGGCGCCCGCCGCGGCGCCGCATCCGCTGCCCACCGCCACCGGCGAGACCGCCGCCGGCAGCGGCGCGTCGCCGTCGTGCAGCGCAACCATGCGCTGGATCTCGTTTTGCAGCTGCCTGACGTTGCCGGGCCAGTCGTGCTGCATCAGCTGCTGCATGCAGGCGTCCGAGAAACCACGCACCTGGCGGCCGAACGACTGGTTGACGTCGGCCAGGATGCGCGTGGCAATGCCGGGAATGTCCATCGCGCGGTCGCGCAGCGCGGGCAGATGGATCGGGAACACAGCCAGCCGGTAATACAGGTCGCGCCTGAAGCGCCCCGCTGCCACCTCGGCGGCAAGGTCCCGGTTGGTCGCCGAGATGACGCGCACGTCGACCTTGCGCGTGCGTTGCGCACCGAGCGGGCGTACCTCGCCTTCCTGCAGCACGCGCAGCAGCTTGACCTGGAACGACGGCGAGGTCTCGCCGACCTCGTCGAGGAAGATGGTTCCGCCGTGGGCCATCTCGAACAGCCCGAGCCGGTCGCTGTAGGCGCCGGTGAAGGCGCCTCGCTTGTAGCCGAACAGCTCGCTCTCGAGCAGTTGGTCGGGCAGCGCGCCGCAATTCTCGACCACGAAGGGCTTGTCGCCGCGTTCGCTGCCGCGGTGGATCGCGCGCGCCAGAAGCTCCTTGCCGGTGCCCGATTCCCCGGTGATCAGAACCGGAATGCCGCAGCTGGCCGCGCGCGCGGCGTAGGCCAGGGTCTGCTGCATCGGGCTGTGCGCGGCGTGCACGATGCCATGCTCGTCGAAACCGCGGGTCGGCTGGGGCAGCGCCTGCGCCGGCAGCTGCAGCTGCACCTTCCGGGCGTGGAATTCCTCGGCCGCGTCGCGCAGGCTCTGCAGCAGGTCATCCGGTCGCCATGGCTTGGTCAGGTAGCGGAAGATTCCGGCCTCGTTGACGCCGGCGATGATGTCTTCGGCATCGGTGTAGCCGGAAATGATCATCCGCACCGGATCGGGCCACGACTGGCGGACCCGCGCCAGAAAATCCACGCCGGCCTCGCCGGGCATCTTCTGGTCGCACAGCACGATCTGCACCATGTCCGATGCGAGCACGGTCTCGGCCTCCGCCGCGCTGCGCGCGAGGATGACCTCGAACTCGTCGCACAGCACCCGGCGCAGCGCCTCCAGCGAGCGCGGTTCGTCGTCAACCACGAGCACCGTGGTGTGCGCGCTCGGTTGCTCGACCGGCCGGACGATGGCGTTCATTCGCGTGGGCTCCTTCGATCGGGATCAGCAGATGCGGGGCAGTTGTTCTCCGGCAAGCCAGTCCACCATGCGCCGGCCGCCGAAACTGGTGACCATCTGGACGAAATGCCGTCCATCGTCGACGATCTCGCCGATGCGCGCAGCGCGCGCTCCGAGCGGATGCGCGCGCATCGCGGCGAGCACCGTGTCGGCCTGCGCGGCGTCGACCACGGCCAGCAGCTTGCCCTCGTTGGCCACGTTCAGCGGATCGAGCCCCAGCAACTCGCAAGCCGCCGCTACCTGCGGCAGCACCGGAATCGACGCTTCGCGCAGCAGCACGCCGACTCCGGACTGGTGCGCGATCTCGTTGAGCGTCGCGGCCAGGCCGCCGCGCGTCGGATCGCGCATCAGCCTCAGCGCCTGCGGTGCCGCGTCGACCATGACGGCGACCAGTTCGTGCAGCGCTGCCGAATCGGACTCGATCGCAGTCTCGAACTCGAGGTTGTCGCGCTTCGACATCACGGCCACGCCGTGGTCGCCGATGGTGCCCGACACGAGCACGACGTCGCCGGCGCGTGCGCGATCTCCCGACAGCCGCAAGCCGGCCGGAACGACGCCGATTCCGCTGGTGCAGATGAAGACGCCGTCGGCCTTGCCGCGTTCGACCACCTTGGTGTCGCCGGTGACCACGGCGACTCCGGCGCGCCGCGCCGCGTCGCCCATGCTGCGCGCGATGCGCGCCAGATCGGCGAGCGCGAATCCCTCCTCGATGAAGAAACTGGCCGACAGGTGCAGCGGACGCGCGCCGGCCATGGCCAGGTCGTTGATCGTGCCGTGCACCGCCAGCGAGCCGATGTCGCCGCCGGGGAAGAACAGCGGCGACACGACGTAGCCGTCGGTGCTCATCACCATGGTTCCGGCCGCGACGTCGAACGCGGCCTGGTCGTTGCCCTGGCGCAGCAGCGGGTTGTCGAGCGCAGGCGCGAAAACCTCGGCGATCAGCTGCGCCATGGCGCGGCCGCCGGCGCCATGCGACATGTCGACGCGGCCGTGCGCGATATCCAGGCGACGACTCATCGTGCGCTCCTGCGGGCCAGGATCGGACCGGCAAGCGGCACCGCGGCACGCGCGCTGCGGGTCTGCGTCATGACTGGACTCCGGATGCGCGCAACAGCTCGAGGGTGCGCAATGCCTCGTCTTCGTCGACCTTGACCAGCGCATAGCCGACGTGCAGGATCACGTAGTCGCCGACCGCCAGGTCGTCGAGCAACGCGGTCGAGATGGTCTTCATCACACCATCGAGGCTGACTCTGGCTTGTGCGCCAGGCAGCAGTTCGACGATGCGCGTGGGGATTGCCAGGCACATGCCGCCTCCCTTGCCCAATGGGCCTGTCCGAGTGAAAGTCCGCCGTCGCCGCACGGCACGCTGTGCGCCACGCGCACGTCCAGGCCACGCCTGCGCAGGCGCTCGAGCAGCGCGTCGGCCAGCACCCGATTGGCCATGCAGCCGCCACCCAGCGCAACCGTGCGCAGTCCGTGCACGGCGGCCGCGTCGGCGATCCAGGCGTCAAGAGCGTGCGCCAGCGTGGCATGCAGCAATGCCGCGCCGCGCCGCGCCGGCAGCTGCGGCGCGGCCAGCGCGCGCAGCAGCGGCCACAGGTCGAGCACCCCGTCGGCGAGCGCGAAACCGGCACCGTCTTCCGGCGGCTCGACCGCTGCCGAGGCGCTGGCCAGCGCCTCGAGCTGCATCGCCGCCTGACCGTCGTAGTCCTGCGCCGTGCAGACACCGAGCAGCGCGGCGGCGGCGTCGAACACGCGCCCGAGCGCGCTCGACTGCGGCACCGGCATCGCCGGCAGCCAGCGCCGCAAGGTGCGCGCCGCGTCGATGTCGGCAAAGCGCGCGTCGTCCAGGCCGAGTCGCTGCAGCACGGCCAGCGCGATGCGCCACGGCTGGCGCGTGGCGCGGTCGCCGCCGGGAAGCGGCAGCCCGGCCAGATGGCCGACGCGGCGCCAGTCGCGGCCGTCGACGCGCAGCAGCTCGCCGCCCCAGGCCGCGCCGTCGGCGCCGTAACCGTAGCCGTCGAGCGCGACCCCGAGCACCGGAGCGCGCAAGGCGTGCTCGGCCATCACCGCGGCGACGTGCGCCAGGTGGTGCTGCACCGGCACCAGCGGCAGGCCCTGGCGCTCGGCCCAGCGCGTGCTGGCCAGGTCAGGGTGCAGGTCGCAGGCGATGCGCTCCGGGCGCACTCCGGCAAGCGCCACCAGGTGCGCGACGCTTTGCTCGAGGAAATCCAGCGTGGCCGCATTGTCCAGCGTACCCAGATGCTGCGAGACGAAGGCTTCGCGGCCGCGCGTCAGCGTCACCGTGGCTTTCTGGTGCGCGCCCACCGCGAGCACCGCGGGGCCGTCGCTGCCGAGGTCGATCGGCTCGGGCACGTAGCCGCGCGCGCGGCGGATGAACACCGCGCCTGCGGCGTGCGCGCGCACCACCGAGTCGTCGGCGCGTACGACGATGGCACGTTCATGGTCGACGACCATGTCAGCGATTGCGTTCAGGCGCCGGCGCGCATCGTCGCCGTCGATGACCAGCGGCTCGCCTCCGGGATTGGCGCTGGTGGCGACCAGCGCCAGAGACTGGTCGTCGACGAACAAAAGTTGGTGCAACGCGCTGCACGGCAGCATCACGCCCAGGTGCGACAAACCGGGCGCGATCGCCGGCGCCAGCGCGCCGGCGTACGGCAGCAGCACGATGGGGCGCGCGCGCGCGCCCAGCAGCTCGGATTCCAGCGGCTCGAGCGCGCGTGAAGCCAGCGCGGCCGCGGCCTCCAGCGAACCGACCATGACCGCGAACGGCTTGTGCGCGCGCGCCTTGCGCTGGCGAAGCCGGCGCACCGCCGCATCGTCGCGCGCATTGCACAGCAGCTGGAATCCGCCGAGGCCCTTGAGCGCCACGATGGTTCCGGCACGCAGCGCGGCGACGACCTGCTCGATCGGGTGACTCAGCCGCGGCCCGCAGCGCGGGCACGCCAGCGCTTCGGCGTGGTAGCGGCGCGAACGCGGATCGGCGTAATCGGCGCGGCACGCGGCACACAGCGCGAACGGCGCCAGCGAGGTCTGCTCGCGGTCGTAAGGCAGGCGTCGGGTGATGGTGTAGCGCGGCCCGCAATGGGTGCAACTGACGAACGGATAGCGGTAGAAGCGGCTTCCCGGATCGGCGGCGTCGGCCAGGCACGCGTCGCAGGTGGCGACGTCGGGCGGGATGCGCGTGCGCGCCTCGCCGGCTTCGCTGCGCAGGATGGCGAAACCCGCCGCGGCCGCGGCGGCGACGTCCTCGCGCTCGATGGCCTCGATGCGCGCCAGCGGCGGGGCCTGCGTGCGCAGCGCGTCGACGAATGCGTCGAGTTGTGCGCCCTGCGCCTCGATCAGCACGCCATGGCCGTCGTTGCGCACGAATCCGTCGAGCTGCAACGCAGCGGCGAGCTGATGCACGAACGGACGAAAACCGACGCCCTGCACGGTGCCGCGCACGCGCAGCCGGATGCGCCGGGCGTCCAGCGCCGCGCTCATGGAACAGCCCCCAGGCGCTGCGCGCCACCCCCCGAGGGGGCGAGCGCGGCTTCGGAGCGGCCGTGCGCCGCGCTCATGGAACAGCCCCCAGGC